>NZ_JBLXDO010000004.1:0-226296 GCF_048263965.1 Ferrimonas sp.
GAGTGCGCTTACGCCTTGCTATTGTTGGCTTGCCCATAATAGGTCTCCAATGTGTAAACCTATTTCAGGACGGGACAACGAACACAAAAAAGGAGGACCCTGAGTCCTCCTTTTTCTTTATCTGGCCTTTAGTTACCTATGCCGGCTCGTCCCTCAGGAACACCAGGGTCTTATCGTCGGAGTGCTCGGCGCTGTAGTAGTAGCCGCCATAGTTAAACTGCTCCAACTGGGCCAGTTCAGTCACCTGCTCCTTGGCCATGAATCGGGCCATCATCCCTCTCGCCTTCTTGGCGTAGAAGCTGATGATCTTGTACTGGCCACTCTTCAGATCCTTGAAGACCGGGGTCACCACCTTGGCATTCAGCTCACGGACCTTTACCGATTTGAAGTACTCGTTGGAAGCCAGGTTCACCAGAACTTGGGTCTGCTGCTCCGCCAGAGCCTGGTTAAGCCGGTCGGTGATCAACTTACCCCAGAACGCATACAGGTCCTTGCCCCTGGGGTTGGCCAGCTTGGTGCCCATCTCCAGACGATAGGCCTGCATCAGGTCCAGAGGACGCAACAGACCGTAGAGACCGGAGAGAATCCTCAGGTGCTTCTGGGTGTACTCCAGCTCCGGCTCACTCAGGCTGGTCGCCTCCAGGCCGGTGTAGACATCACCATTAAAGGCAAACAGTGCCTGCTTGGCATTCTCTGGGGTAAAGGGGGCACTCCACTCCTGGAACCTGGCCACGTTCAGTCCCGCCAGCTTGTCACTGAGCTTCATCAGGGAGGCCAGATCCGCCGGAGTCAGCTTACGGCACACCTCAATCAGCTCGGCGGCCTCATCCAGCAATTGGGGCTGAGTGCTGACGGCAGTGGGGGCGGGGTTGTCGTAATCCAGATTCTTGGCGGGGGAAATAACGGCCAGCATGGCAGGCTCCATCCTTATTCAAAAGTGATGGAGCCATGATAGCACCGGCGCCCAACAAAAAAACCACGCCGGCTGGCGTGGTTTTCGATAGGGGTAATCGGCTTACTTCTCCCAGACGCCCGGGGCCAGTTTGCCCTTGAGCTCAGGGAAGCGTGCAGGATCAAAGCTCGGGGTCTTGCCCGCATCCAGCTGCTGCACATAATCCTTGGCCAGCTTCACCGCCAGACCGGAGAGGCCCAAGATCGCCACAATGTTCACCAGCGCCATCATACCCATGGAGGCATCGGCCAGATCCCAGACCACGGCCACCTTGGCCAAAGAACCAAACAGCACCATACCCAGCACGGCGATGCGGAACAGCATCAGGCCTTTGTGGGTGTTGCCGTTCAGGAACATGATGTTGTTCTCGGCGTAGCTGTAGTTAGCGATGATGGAGCTGAAGCTGAACAGGATGATGGCAAAAGCCACGAAGTAGCTTGCCCAGCCACCCAGTTCATTGGTCAGAGCCAGTTGCAGCAGGCCAATACCCTGGGCATCACCCGGGTTGTCCAGAACACCGGAGAGCAGGATGATGGCCGCGGAGGCGGTGCAGATCACCAGGGTATCAACGAATACGCCGGTCATCTGGATAAAGCCCTGGGAAGCCGGGTGCTTGGGGTTGGGGTTGGCACTGGCCGCCACACTGGCCGCAGAACCCATACCCGCTTCGTTAGAGAACAGACCACGCTTGGCACCGATGATCAGGGCACCCAATGCGCCGCCGGCAAACTGCTCCAGGCCAAAGGCACTCTCGATGATCAGCGCCAGAGCCGCAGGCACCTTGCCCAGGTTCAGGAACACCACCACCAGGGCAACCGCCAGGTAGACCACGGCCATAATGGGCACAATCACTTCGGAGGCGTGGGCCACCTTCTTCATACCACCGACAATAATGAAGGCGGTCGCGGCGACCATCACCAGACCCAGCATCAGCTTGTCGATGCCGAAGGCATCACCGATGGCACCGGCAATGGTGTTGGCCTGAACGGCGTTGAACACGAATCCGAAGGAGATGATCAGGAAGATGGAGAACAGGATCCCCATCCAGCGCTGACCCAGTCCCTTTTCCATGTAGAAGGCGGGGCCGCCACGGTAGAAGCCTTCATCATCTTCAACCTTGAACAGCTGAGCCAGGGTGGCCTCGACGAATGCGGTGGACATGCCAAGCAGGGCAATGACCCACATCCAGAAGATGGCACCTGGACCACCACCGACGATGGCCACGGCGATACCCGCCATGTTACCTGTACCCACACGGGCAGCCATGGAGGTACAGAACACCTGGAAGGAGGAGATGCCATGTTCGGTCTCACGACCATGCATCACAGAGCGGAAGCCATGACCCAGACGGCGGAACTGGATGAAGCCCAGACGTACGGTAAACAGGAAACCTGCAAATACCAGCAGGTAGATCAGGATGTGATTCCACAGTAGACCGTTTACGGCGCCGGTTGCCGAAGCCAGAACGTCGTTCACGGCTTCCAGGGCAGTGGCCCCGGTGACTGCTGTCATATTCATATTGGAATTCTTCTTTGCTGAGTGAAAAAGCCCGGCGTCATTCTTACCGGTTCACTATTAATGGGACTGTCCCTAACCACAAAGTGCGGCCGTGCCTGGCCTTTCGCCCCTATTTAGGGTTGTAATTGAACAAAAGAGGGCAACTTTTAGGCACCTCTTTCGGGCGATGGGGGGGCACGTTAGCATAGGTTTTTCAGAACAGCGCGTGAGGCCGCTCACAACACAACACCCCGCTATCTTGGGCGCAACCTGGGCGCTACCGAAAAACCCACCAGCGGCAGCATTTTTTTAACCTGAAGCCAATATTTTACCCATAATCGTCGTGGCAAACGCCTGCCTGACGACTACCTTTTTCTATAGGCAGAGGGTAACGATCTTCGCCAACACTCATTCTGGACACTTTTCACTCACCCGTGGATGGAAAAAAGCCCTGTTCCATGAAAAACCCGGTGAAAATTGACTTATATGGGTGAACCCCGGTGTCGCTTTGATCTAGACTCTCTGATTCTGTCCGAAAAAGTGGCTTGAAACTATTGAGAAACAAGCACCTTTTATCTACGCAGAACCTAACTCTTGCCTCTGCTCACGGCTGGAGAGGAGGGAAGAGGCTAAAGGGAATTCACTCCCAAAATGCGCGATTGGGTCCCTGGCGCTGGCGATTCACTGTAATTTTATTACTTTATTGTTGGCAAATAATACAAAATCGCATTTAATGGTGGGCTAATTGCCCAGAAAGTTGTAACGGAAGAACATCTATGTCTAATGCTCTAAACCAACTGAAAGCACTGACGACCATAGTAGCCGATACCGGTGATATCGAAGCGATCAAGCGCTACCACCCGGAAGACGCCACCACCAACCCCTCTCTGATCCTGAAGGCTGCCCAGATCCCTGAGTATGCCCCGCTGATCGAGGAAGCGGTCGCCTGGGCCAAGGCGCAGAGCAGCGATCCTGCACAACAACTGGAAGATGCCGCCGACAAGCTGGCGGTCAACATCGGCCTGGAGATCCTCAAGATCGTTCCCGGACGCATCTCCACCGAGGTGGATGCCCGTCTCTCCTTCGACACCAAAGGCTCCATCGATAAAGCCCACAAGCTGATGCGTCTCTATAATGAAGCGGGAATCAGCAACGAGCGTATCCTGATCAAGCTGGCCTCCACCTGGGAGGGCATTCAGGCCGCCCGTCACCTGGAGCAGGAGGGGATCAACTGCAACCTGACCCTGCTGTTCAGCTTTGCCCAGGCCCGCGCCTGTGCCGAAGCCGGCGCCTACCTGATCTCCCCCTTCGTGGGCCGGATTCTCGACTGGTACAAGGCCAGCACCGGCAAGGAGTACAGCGCCGCCGAAGACCCGGGTGTACTCTCCGTCAGCAACATCTACGACTACTATAAGCGCCACGGCTACCAGACCGTGGTGATGGGCGCCAGCTTCCGCAACACCGGCGAGATTCTGGAACTGGCAGGCTGCGACCGCCTGACCATCGGCCCAGGCCTGCTGGAGCAACTGGAGCAGAGTGATGTCCAGGTGGAGAGAAAGCTGAGCTTCAGCGGCGAAGTGGAATCCCGCCCAGCCCCCATCACCGAAGCCCAGTTCCGCTGGGAGATGAACCAGGATGCCATGGCCACAGACAAGCTGTCCGAAGGTATCCGAAACTTCGCCATCGACCAGGACAAACTGGAAACGATGCTCAGCGAAAAGCTGACCGGCTAACGCGATTTTCCGGGCTCCCCATCTGGGGAGCCTGACTGTTTTATAAGGATCTGTCATGAGCACCCTGACCTCCCTGCCCGCCTGGAAAGCCCTGGCGGATCACGCCGAAGAGATTAAGGCCACCCACCTCAGAACCCTGTTTGCCGACGACCCTGCCCGCTCACAGCGATATCTGGCGGGGGCCGCTGGCCTGCAACTGGATTTCTCCAAGAACCGCATCAATGACCTGACTCTCAACCTGCTGGCACAGCTGGCCGAAGAGTCCGGCCTGAGTGCCAAGATCGACGCCATGTTCGGTGGCGAAGCGATCAACCACACCGAAAATCGCGCCGTGCTGCACACCGCCCTGCGCAGCGGCAGTGACACCCCTCTGCTGGTGGACGGTGAGGATATTCGTGAAGAGATCGCCAGCACCCTGAGCAAGATGGAAGCCTTCGTTAAGGCGGTTCACCAGGGAGAATGGCTGGGCTACACCGGCAAGAAGTTTACCGACATCGTCAGCATTGGCATCGGTGGCTCCTTCCTGGGGCCCAAGATCATGGCCGAGGCACTCAAGCCTTACTGGCACAAGGATCTTAACTGCCACTACGTAGCCAATGTCGACGGCACCGCCATCAGTGAGAAGCTGAAGAGGGTGGATCCGGAGACCACCCTGTTTGTGATGTCCTCCAAGTCATTCACCACTCAGGAAACCCTGACCAATACCCTGACCGCCCGGGACTGGTTCCTGGCTAAGGGTGCCCCGGATAAAGCCATTGGTCAGCACTTCGTTGCCGTGACCTCCAATGTGCCTGCCGCGGTGCAGTTTGGCATCGACGAAGAGAACATCTTCCCCATGTGGGACTGGGTGGGCGGCCGCTACTCCATGTGGTCCGCCATCGGTCTGCCCATCGCCCTGCAGATTGGCTTCGACCAGTTCCGTCAGTTGCTCGAAGGTGCCGCCCAGATGGATCAGCACTTCCACAGCGCGCCTCTGGAGAAGAACCTGCCCATGCTGATGGGTTTGCTGGCCGTGTGGTACACCAACTTCTTTGACTCCGCCAGCCATGTGATTCTGACCTACGACCACTACCTGCGCGGTTTGCCCGCCTATGTCCAGCAGCTGGATATGGAAAGCAACGGCAAAGGGGTCAACGGCGACAACAGTGAAGTGGACTACCACACGGGACCGGTGATCTGGGGCGGCGAAGGCACCAATGGGCAACACGCCTATCACCAGTTGCTGCATCAGGGCAGCGGCGTAATCCCCGCAGATTTCATCCTGCCACTGAACAGCCACAACCCGCTGGGCCGTCATCACGCCATGCTGGCTGCCAACTGCTTTGGCCAGACCCAGGCGCTGATGGCCGGAAAGACCCTGGAGGAGGCCCGTCGTGAGCTGGAACAGAAGGGAATGGACAGCGACGCCATCGAGGCCCTGGCTCCCCACAAGGTGATGCCGGGTAACAAGCCCAGCAACACCCTGTTGATGAACAAGCTGACTCCGGCCACCCTGGGCGCATTGGTGGCTCTGTATGAACACCGCACCTTCGTCCAGGGCGCGATCTGGCAGATCAACTCCTTCGACCAGTGGGGGGTTGAGCTCGGTAAGGTGTTAGGCAATTCCATATTAGATGACCTGGAAAGCGATACTCCAAAGCTGGATCAGGATGCCTCCACAGCCAGGCTGATTACTATCTTCCGTAAAGGAGAGTTGTAGTCGAGTAATCCCCTTCTGCCTCAGTAACCTTTATGCAACATTTGAGTTGCATACTGAAATCCGGCTGTGATATACCGATATTACTGAGGCAAAGCTGAGGAGGGGACCTATGGAAAGGTTGGATTACGGCTCACCATTAGGAAGCGTGGTCGAAAAGCCGACCCGTTCACGGAGCAGCAGCAAGAAGCGCAAGTGGCGGGAAATTGAAGCACTGAAAGAGCGTCATCGCTTGGAAAAAGAGCTGCAAGATATCGATTTCAACTACGAACCCGACTGGGACCTCATCGAAGCCTGACAGAATTAAAAAAGCCCCGCGCTCGCGGGGCTTTTTGTTTCACACCATCCGATGCTCAATCCTCAACGTCCGCCAGGTAGTTGCGCAGATCTTCAAACTCCTGCTCTGAGGCACTGCCAAACAGGGGGTCCTCGACCAGTTTGCTGGCCACCAGGCGATCCACCTGCTTCCAGTCATCGTCATCGAAGGTCTTGGCCAACTCGGGCAACACTTTGGTTTCCTCGTATTTGAGGTGACGGGTCTGCATCTCAACGAAGGCTTCTACATCGTGGATCAACTTCTCCCTGGGCACCACCGCATCATTGAGGATCATCCCCAGGGTATCCAGCAGCTCCTCGGTGGAAACGTGCAGAGACTGGTGCTCCTTCTCCAGCTGACTGACCTCCCCCTCTCGCCCTGTCTTGTCCAGATAGTGGCGATAGAGAATATCCTCCATGGGGTGATGGCTGTGGTCGGCGTACTGCATCAGGTAGTGCACCACATCCCGGATCAGGGTCAGGTTGACCTCCTGCCCCTCTCGCAGACTCTTCGCCTTACCGGAAAGAACCCGGAGCAGAGTCAGAATGTGTTTGTGGTCGGTATGAATCCTGGCCAGCATGGCATTCCCCTAAAAAACGTACATCGTTTAATCATAGTTAAATTTAAGTTGCCACCAAAAAACATTTTCTGTTCAAGCCTCTAAGCTTTGACAGAGATCAAGGGCTCCAGTCAATCGGGGACAATCCCCGCTGCTCCAGCCACTGATTGGCCATGGAGAAGTGGCGACAGCCGAAGAAGCCTCGATGGGCCGACAAGGGAGATGGGTGGGGGGCGGTCAGCACCAGGTGGCGACTCTCATCCAGCCTGGCTCCCTTCTTCTGTGCATGGGCGCCCCACAGCATGAACACCGCACCAGGGTGACGCTGATTCAGCTCCTCCATAAGCACATCGGTAAACTGCTCCCACCCAAAACGGGCGTGGGAGTGGGCCTTCCCCCGCTCAACGGTGAGCACCGTATTGAGCAGCAAGACGCCCTGCTCAGCCCATCCCTGGAGGTATCCGTGATCCGGAACGTCAAATCCGGGGATATCCTGGGCCAGCTCCTTGTAGATGTTCTTCAGTGAGGGTGGGGTTGCCACCCCCTGAGGTACGGAGAAGCTCAAACCATGGGCCTGGCCCGGTCCGTGATAGGGATCCTGGCCGAGGATCACCACCTTGACCTGTTCGAAAGGGGTCTGGAAGAGCGCGTTGAACACCTCTCCACTGGGGGGGTAGACCTCGACACCACTTTGCCTGATATCGGCAATGCGACGGGCCATCTCCTGAAAATAGGGCTGCTCTCGCTGCCTATCCACAATGCCCTGCCAGCTAATATCCACGGTTTCTCCCGGCTCTGCTCGAAAAAAGGCACAGCATAAACAACCCAATGATTCAGAGCAATTGATCCCTGGCTGACAACTCCCTACTATCCTGCAGATTGTAAAAATCAGGAAATGCACAGATGAGACGAATCGGAGCCCATGTCAGCGCCTCAGGCGGTGTTGAAAACGCCCCCCTGAACGCCCGGAAGATTGGTGCAAAATCCTTTGCCCTGTTCACCAAGAACCAACGCCGCTGGCAGGCCAAGCCCCTTACGGAGAAGAGCATCAAGGCCTTCAAGGAGAACTGCACCGAGGTGGGCATCGCCCCGCAGCATATCCTGCCCCATGACAGCTATCTGATAAACCTGGGCCACCCGGACCCCGACGCCCTGGCACGCTCCCGGGATGCCTTTATCGATGAGATGCGACGCTGCGAGCAACTGGGTCTGCCACTGCTGAACTTCCACCCAGGCAGCCACCTGAAGCAGATCGACGAAGAACACTGCCTGAAACTGATTGCGGACTCCATCAACCTGGCCCTGGAAAAGACCCAGGGAGTGACCGCCGTAATAGAAAATACCGCAGGACAAGGCTCCAACATGGGTCACCGCTTCGAACAGCTGACCCGCATCATCGAACTGGTTGAGGACAAAAGCCGGGTGGGAGTCTGTCTCGATACCTGCCACACTTTTGCCGCCGGCTATGACCTCTCCAGCTACGCCGCCGCTGAAGCCACCTTCGCCGAATTCGACTCTGTCGTTGGGCTTGAATACCTCAAGGCGATGCACCTCAATGGCTCCAAATCCAGCCTTGGCAGCCGGGTGGACCGGCACCATAGCCTGCAACAGGGAGAGATGGGAACCGAAGTGTTTGAGTTTCTGATGAATCACCCCTCGACGCAGGAGATCCCCATGGTCCTGGAGACCATTGATGAAGATCTTTGGGCCGAAGAGATCCGCTGGCTGTACAGCCTGGAGAGAGGGTAAGCCCGGAAGACAGGCAAAAAAAAGGCAGGCCATCAAGGCCTGCCGACAGTAAAATAGCAAAAGGGACTGACGTAGTGAGAAGCTCCGACACAAAAAAACTTCTCGGCCCCATTTGGCAAAATAACTGGATGAAACGAAAAACACTCACACACTGAGATGGCACAAACCTTGTGCCTATACCCTGCGGCGATCATTGACCTGGACTCTGACTCCTGAATCAACGAGGTGTTCAATTTACCCCCAACCCCGGCCCCGCACAAACGACGAAAAATACTCCTCGAATTAATTTCGCTCATGTGAAATGGCGACACCGCTCCCATTAACCGATCTCTACAAATCATTAACTTCATGCAGCTGGACCATTGCTGTGACCCATGCCACAGCACAGAGGTGGGTATCAATGCAAATAAGTGTCATTAATAAGCCAAGCTGATAGAGTGTGGCCTCCACTCTCCACAGCAAGTCAGGAACTGCGATGATCGATTTCCGCTCCGATACGGTAACCCGCCCCAGTGAAGAGATGCGCCGCCTTATGGCCGACGCCCAGGTTGGGGACGACGTCTATGGTGATGATCCCAGCGTCAACCGACTGGAGGAGTACGCCGCCGATCTGGCCGGTTTCGAAGCAGCCCTGTTCACCAGTTCAGGCACCCAGGCCAACCTGCTGGCCCTGATGAGTCACTGTCAGCGGGGAGACGAATACCTCTGTGGTCAGCAGGCACACAACTACCGATTCGAAGGCGGTGGTGCTGCGGTCCTGGGCTCCATTCAGCCTCAGCCGGTGGAGAACAACCCGGATGGCACCCTGCCCCTGGATAAGCTGGCGGCCCAGATAAAGCCTGACGACATCCACTTCGCTCAGACCCGGCTGCTCAGCCTGGAGAACACCATTGGCGGTAAGGTACTCCCCCTGGAGTACCTGGCTCAGGCCCAGCGCTTTGCCTTCGATCACGGACTGAAGATTCACCTGGATGGCGCCCGGGTGTTCAACGCAGCGGTAAAACAGCAGCTGCCCCTGTCCGCCATCGCCCAGCATTTCGATTCGCTGACCATCTGTCTCTCCAAGGGGCTGGGGGCGCCAGTGGGATCGCTGCTGGTCGGTGATGAGGCCCTGATCAACAAGGCTCGCCGCTGGCGCAAGATGCTTGGAGGGGGCATGCGCCAGGCGGGTATCCTGGCTGCCGCCGGACACTACGCCCTGGAGCACAATGTGGAACGCCTGGCAGAGGATCACGCCAATGCCCTGCACCTGGCCAGTGAACTGAGCCAGTTGGAGGAGCTTGAAGTGGATATGGCCCAGGTTCAGACCAATATGGTGTTTGCCCGCCTCAAGGGCCAGGACCCGAGGGCTCTGCAGCATCACCTGGCTCAGAGGGGTATCATCATCTCTGCGGCCAACACCCTGAGACTGGTGACCCACCTGGATGTGGATCGAGCCGACATGGATAAGCTGGTCACCGAAACCAAAGCTTTCTTTGCGAGTAACAGATAATGAGCAACACACGCACTCCCCAGGGCCAACTGCTGCTGCGTACCCTGGCCATGCCCGCCGACACCAACCCCAACGGCGACATCTTCGGCGGTTGGATCATGTCCCAGATGGACATGGCCGGTGGCCTGCTGGCCAAGGAGATCGCCCGCGGACGCATCTGCACGGTCTCGGTAGATGGCATGAGCTTCCACACGCCGGTATCGGTGGGAGACGCCGTGTGCGTTTATGGCCAATGTACCCGAGTCGGCACCAGCTCCATGACCATCACCCTTGAAGTGTGGGCCAAGCCGGTGCTCAAGGGGGAAGATGGGCGTCATTGCGTAACCGAGGGCACCTTCACCTATGTGGCGATCACCGATTCCGGTAAGCCAAGGCCGGTGCCGGCGCAGCGCTGACATCAGCAGCCGTGACGGAAAAAGGGGAGCCATTGGCTCCCCTTTTTAATGTCCGTCATGAGTCAAGTGACCACAGACATCAGTGCAGCTTTAACTCAGGCCGCATCAATCGCTGCAACCCGTTGAGAGTCATCAGCAGCAGACCCCGCCACACCCCATGCAAAGCAATCAGGTGGCGACGGTAGAGGGTGGTATACACCCAACGTGCCAGCTTACCCTTCACCGTCAAGCCACCGCCGACGCAGGAGAGCAGGTTGCCCACGGTATGGAATCTGGACATATTGATGAAGGCACCAAGATCCCGGTACACATACTCTCCCAGTGTGGCGCTTGAGTCCTCCATCAGCTTCTGGATGTTCTCCCCCACCAGCAGGGCCATCTGCCGGGCGGTCTGCCCCCGCGGCGGCACCCAGGAACCATCCTCCTGAGGACAGGCGGCGCAGTCTCCGAAGGCGAAGATGGCCGGATCGGTGACGCTCTGACAGCTGGGGTGGACCAGGATCTGATCCGTGTCGCTGGTTTCCAGCCCCAGTGTGGAGAGCATGGGGTGTCCTTTCACCCCGGCTGACCAGATCACCATATCGGATGGGATAAACTGGCCGTCGCTGGTCAGCATGCCATCCGCCTGAACTTCACTGATGCGGGTATTGGTCATCACATTGACCCCCAGCTTGCCCAGTTCCCGGCCAACCGCGTCGCAGATGTGCAGCTTATCGATCCTCGGCAGTACCCGGTTGGAGGCTTCAATCAGGTTAACCTGCAGCAGATCTTCATTGATGTCATAACCATAACCCCGCAGGGTATTGGCCGCATGGTGCATCTCCGCCGCCATCTCCACACCTGTAGCTCCGGCACCGACAATGGAGATCTGGAAATGCTCCGTCTCCACATTGTGCTCTTTGGCGTACTGAAGGAATCGATTACGAATCTTGCGCCGAAGCAGCATCGCCTCCTCGGTCAGATCCAGGAAGTCACAGTGCTGCTGTACTCCGGCAATGCCAAAATCATTGGTCACCGCACCTACCCCCAGCACCAGAAAATCGTAGTCTATGCGCCGCTCAGGCAGGATCTCCCCGCCTTGATCATCCTTCATGGGTGACAGGATCAGCTGCTTGGCTCCCCGGTCGATGCCATGCAGCATCCCCTGTTCAAACCGATAACCATTTCGGGCGGCATGCACCCGGTAGTCCAGGGCATTGAGCCCCTCATCCAGGCTGCCCGTAGCCAGCTCATGAAGCAGAGGTTTCCAGATATGGTGGTCACAGCGATCCACCAAGGTAATCTCCGCTTTTCCCTTTTTTCCTAATTTTCTGCCCAGCTTAGTCACTATCTCCATACCGCCAGCTCCGCCGCCGACGATCACTATCTTGGTCATTGCTCCACTCCAAATTGGGCTCTTAGGAAAACTCCATGCGGGTCACTCCCGCCTCCCGGTAAAATGCCGGGCCAACAACGGCTTAAGCAAAACTTGATCCAATGAAGATCGAGCCGAGTCTAACAATGGCCCACATAGTCAGCAATTAGCCAAAAGGATAGTGAAAAAGCTTTTATGATCAGAGACTAAATAAACCATAAAAGAAGATGAGGAGCACAAGGACGGGCCGACATATTGAAAGTTTTCTTGGAGAAATAACCAATTGACCAATTAGGCTTTCACTAATCTTGAAAAGTTACGATTTTATGCACCAAGACTGTGCAGAGAAGGGAAATGGCGCATCAGAACGAAATTTAACCTCCTGCACAGCTCAAAAAACTACAGGAGCCCTCCCGCCGGTTCAGGGGTAAGACCAAATCAGTGAGCCAGGGCTTCCACCTTCAGGAGCTTGCCAAACTCCACTATGGGCATGGGTCTGCCGTGGAGATACCCCTGCATCAGATCGCAGCCGTGACGGGCCAGCCAGCGTTGCTGCTCTGAATACTCCACCCCCTCGGCAACCACAGTGAGATCCAGGGTCTTGGCCAATGACAACACCGCCTTGGTGATCTTGCAGTAGTAGGGATCCCTGGGAAGCTGGCGCACAAAGCTATGGTCTATCTTGAGTACGTCGAAGGGGAGTTGGGACAGGTAGGCCAGCGAGGAGTAACCGGTACCAAAGTCATCAATGGCAAAGCAGATCCCCAGATCCTTCAGCCTGAGCATCACCTCTTTGCCCCGAGCCAGGTTCTCCATCATCATCGACTCAGTCAGCTCAAACTCAACCATCCTGGGATCCACCCCGGTACGCTTGATCACCGACTCCACCCGTTCGACGAACTTGCTGTCCATCAACTGGCGGGCAGAGATGTTCACCGCCACCCCCATCTCTCCCCCCTGACAGTTCCAGCTGCACACCTGAAGACAGGCCTGTTCAAGAACCCACTCTCCAATCTCCAGTATCAGGCCACTTTGCTCAGCCAGGCCGATAAACTCATCAGGTGGCACCACACCCAATTCCGGATGCTGCCAGCGCAGCAACGCCTCAGCCCCGACAACCTGCCCCTGCTGATTACACTGTTTCTGATAGTAAACCTGCAGTTGATTTCGCTCCAGCGCGTAGCGCAAGTCCTGCTCCAGTTGCACCCTGCGACGCTCCATATCGCCCTGCTCAGGGGTATGGATGCAGAGGCGATCCCCTCCCAGGGCCGCAGCCCGCCCTGCGGCACAGTCTGCATCGCGCACCAGGCTGTCTACATCCCGCTCTGACAACCCCGTTGCCGCGAATCCCTGGCTCAGGGTGAAGTGAAATCGCCGCTTGGTTCTGATGCACGCCACTGGCGGCGCAAACCCCTGTCGAATCCTCTCGGCCAGCGTCTCTACCCTGGTGCGCTCAAAAGGTGTCACCCAGAGCATGGCAAAGCGGGTGGACTCAAACCGGTAGAGGGAGAGTTGGGCATCCGGATCCGCCTCTTTACTCAGCTGGTTCCTGAGCAGCTCAGTGACCCCCTTGAGCACAGAATCCCCCCCTTCGAAACCGATGGCGGCGGTGATCCTTTGAAAACGATCCAGATGCAACATGCCAACGACCACATCATGCTGAGACTCTTTGAGCCAGAACCGCAGGTCCCGCTCGAACTGGCGGCGGTTCGGCAGGCCGGTCAGAAAATCATGATTAACCTGATGCTCCATGTTTTTCTCTACCCGGCGAGCCTTGGAGATGTCCTTAAGGTGGAACTGCACCTGAGAGAGGGATTTCAGCAGCACCAAACGAACCAACAGAATGCAATTGCCTATCTCCAACTCCCTCTCCAGCAGTTCGTCACCCTGCTCTACCAGCGATTCCGCATAGGGCTTGAGCTGCTCAATCAGCGAGGCAGGACCGGACAGCCCCAGAAGACGGCACAAGCTCAATGCCGCCGGATTGGCGTATTCAACTGCCAGGTTCAAATCACTGGCCATAACCGGATCCGGATTTCGCTTGGCAAAGCTGGTCAGCCTGAGGCTGTGGCGGTGTTCGGTCACATAGAGACGCAGCAGATAGATGATGGCGCCAACCAGAAACCACAATACCAGGTTTGCCCACAGGGCCATCTCCATCGCCTGCTCATTCAGGGAATGCACCAGATTTGGATAGCGCCGGGCACTGAACATCAGTTGATTGGACAAAGAGGAGAGTTCGCTCTGAATCCTGGAGGCACTCACCAGGGTGGCCTCAAAGGCTGAGTCCAGGCGCTGCCCCTGGCTCACACCTTCACCAGAGAGAGCCAGCAGCTCATCCAGCTGATCGGCCCCCTGCAGCAGCAACTGCACCAAGGCAGGGGAGTGACCCTCCAGTGCGCCTAAGGAGACAAGGTCGAGCACCCGCTGGCGGGCCTGGGTCAGGGACAGGACCAAAGAGGGGTCCACCCCCTGATGCCTGAGCTCAATGAGGAGCTTCTCTATGGTGACGATCTCGAGCTGAAGCCGATGTATCTGGGTCAGGCCGGGCAACTGTTCATTGGCCAGGTGATGGCTGGCGCCATCCAGATCGGTACCATGAAGATGGATGCGCCAGGCACCCAGCACACCAAGAGAGAGAATGATAAGAAAGAGCACCACCAATTGTGCTCTGATAGACCATGCGGAAAAACTGCGCATCCTTGCACCTCTAAACCCAGGGAGTCCTCCCGACTCCAACTTAAAACTTAGTCAGAATAGGGAGTTCCCGCTAGGTTCAGGTGCAGAACCAAGGAGCCGGATTAATGCGCCACACAAGCAAAAAAGCAGTTAGTCAATGAGTTGACCAAAATTCACCGATAGAACTTCAGGGCGATCCGGGCGGATCACTTACAGGAGGACGGGTCACTCTCTCGCAGCAGTCCTGCTTCCAGCAGGGCCAGATTGTGCTCAGCCAGTCGCTCAATAAACTCTTCATCCAGGGTAATGCCATGAAGCTCGAGCATTTTCGGCGGCGCAACGAAGGGAAATACCATCAAACTCATCAGGCTCAGTCGGGCCATGGTTGGGTCAATGCCAGGCTTGAGATCGCCATTGTCCGCCATGGACTGCATCAACGGTTTCTCCCCCAACCCCAGCCCCTTCTCGATCATGGCGTAGGCATGGCCGATCTGGCCATCTCTGCCATCCATTGAGAGCAGACGATAGAGCAGCTTGGGAAAAGAGGGACTTTTGGACATCACCCGGTAATAGGTACGAAACATCTCGGACAGGGATGAGAAGTCCTCCCCCTGCCTGGCCTTGATCGCCTTTTCAAACACAGGCTGAACCGTCTCCTGCATCATCGCCTCAAACAACCCCCACTTATTGGAGAAGTAGTAACGAATCAGCGAAGCGTTTACCCCGGCCCGCTCAGCCACCTTGCGGGTGGACACCTTTTCATAGGGAAGCTCGGAAAACAGATCCCTGGCTGCTTCTACCAACAGCTCTCTGGCATTGGACTCTCCGACCGGACGCCCCAGTTTATTGGCCATGCTTTCAGTAACCCCTGTGTGTTCTAGTCCAGTTCAATGGTAACCCCCTCCAGGCTTCCCGCCGGGCTTCCCTCATTGGCCTTGAGTTTAATCATCAGCCTAAGATCATTGGGGGAATCGGCGTAGTGAAGGGCATCCTCATAGCTGATCTGCTCAGCCATGTAGAGGTCAAACAGCGCCTGATCGAAGGTCTGCATCCCCTGTTCCCGGCTGGCAGCCATGGTTCCCTTCAGCTCATGCAGTTCGCCTTTGGCGATGAGATCCGCCACCCTGGGGGTGTTCAGCAGCACCTCGATGGCCACCCGCCGACCTTTGCCCTGCTTACAGGGCACCAGCTGTTGGGCCATCACCGCCTTGAGATTCAATGACAGGTCAAACAGCAGCTGTCGATGCTTCTCCTTGGGCACCAGATGCATGATGCGGTCCAGAGCCTGGTTGGCGTTGTTGGCGTGCAGGGTCGCCATACACAGGTGGCCGGTTTCGGCAAAAGCCAGGGCAAACTCCATAGTCTCCTGACTGCGGATCTCACCTATCAGGATCACGTCCGGCGCCTGGCGCAGGGAGCTCTTCAGGGCCGCTTCGAAAGACTCGGTGTCCAGCCCCACCTCCCTCTGGGTCACTATGCTCTTGCGGTGCTTATGGACAAACTCCACCGGATCTTCGATGGTAAGGATATGCCCGGCCTGATGGGCATTGCGGTGTCCCACCATGGCCGCCAGAGAGG
This sequence comes from Ferrimonas sp., assembly GCF_048263965.1. Taxonomy (NCBI): domain Bacteria; kingdom Pseudomonadati; phylum Pseudomonadota; class Gammaproteobacteria; order Alteromonadales; family Ferrimonadaceae; genus Ferrimonas; species Ferrimonas sp. The sequence continues at coordinate 16,001 of NZ_JBLXDO010000004.1, forward strand.
TGGACTTACCCGTTCCCGTCGCCCCCACCATGATCACCAGACCGCGCTTGGCCATGGCCACGTCCGTCATCACCTGGGGCAGATGCAGCTGCTCCGGGGTGGGGATCTCGGTCTGGATGCGACGAAGCACCATACCCGCCCGCTCCCGCTGCCAGAATGCAGAGACCCGGAAACGCCCCAAAGACTCATCGAAGCTGTAGGCGAAATTGGCCTCCCGGTGCAGGTGAAACTGCTCCCTGGTGTCCGGTGTCATCACCGACTCCACCAGGGACAGCGACTGCTCGGGGGTCAAAGGCGCCTCACCAAGGGGAGTCATCACCCCGTCAATCTTGGCGCTCGGAGGAAAATCGGCGGTAATAAACAGGTCACTGGCCTGGCGGCTGACCATCTGAGCCAATAGCTGATTGATCTCCATAGGGGCTCCTAGATCGAAGGCTTATTCAGCTTGGACAGCATATCCTGGCGGCTGATCAGCCCCTGGTTTGCCAACTTGGTCAGGCTCTGCTCCAGGGTCTGCATGCCATGGCTCATACCGGTCTGTATGGCGGAGTACATCTGCGCCACCTTGTCCTCACGGATCAGATTACGGATAGCCGGTGTCCCCATCATGATCTCATGGGCCGCGACCCGGCCTCCGCCCACCTTTTTCACCAAGGTCTGGGAGATCACCGCCTGCAGGGATTCAGACAACATGGTGCGCACCATATCCTTCTCCGCCGCCGGGAACACATCCACCACCCGATCGATGGTCTTGGCCGCCGAGGTGGTGTGCAGGGTGCCGAACACCAGATGACCGGTTTCCGCCGCAGTCAGGGCCAGACGAATGGTTTCCAGGTCCCTGAGTTCCCCCACCAGGATCACGTCGGGGTCCTCACGTAGGGCACTGCGCAGGGCATTGTTGAAGCTGTGAGTATCCCGGTGCACTTCCCTCTGGTTAATCAGGCAGTTCTTCGGCTTGTGAACAAACTCTATGGGATCCTCGATGGTCAGGATATGGTCCCGGCGCTCTGCATTGATGTAATCCACCATGGCAGCCAGGGTGGTGCTCTTACCCGAGCCGGTAGGGCCGGTCACCAGCACCAGTCCCCTGGGGAAGGAGGCGATCTGGCGGAAGATGTCCGGAGCTTCCAGCTGCTCCAGGGTCAGCACTTCGCTGGGAATGGTACGAAATACCGCCGCAGCTCCCCGTGACTGGTGGAAGGCGTTGACCCTGAAGCGGGCCAGATCCGGCACCTCGAAAGAGAAATCGATCTCCAGCTTCTCCTCATACTCCTTACGCTGCTTGTCATTCATGATGTCGTAGACAAGCGCCTGTATGGTGGCGTGATCCAGTTCGGGAACACTCAGGCGGCGAACCTCACCATCGACTCGAATAAGAGGGGCCACACCGGAAGATAGGTGCAGATCGGAGGCGTTGTGTTTTACACTAAAAGCAAGAAGCTCAGTAATATCCATTTATCTGACATCACATAACCCAAAAATTATGACAACCATAGCAGACCAGCTGAGTCTGGCCCAAGAGCAGATTGCACAGTCTGCGGCCGTCGTAGGACGAAATTCAGACGAGATCACCCTGCTTGCCGTAAGCAAAACCAAGCCCGCCTCCATGCTCAGAGAGGCCTATGAGGCAGGCCAGCGTCATTTCGGGGAGAACTACCTTCAGGAATCCCTGGAGAAACAACAGCAGCTGGCCGATCTGGAGATCATCTGGCACTTTATCGGCCCCATCCAGTCCAACAAGACACGCCCCATCGCCGAGCACTTCCAATGGGTCCACAGTGTGGACCGCATCAAGGTCGCCCGACGATTGGCGGAGCAGCGACCACATGAGCTGCCGCCGCTGAACATCTGCCTGCAGGTGAACATCAGCGACGAAGAATCCAAATCCGGTGCCAGCGCCGACGAGGTGACCGCCCTGGCCAGAGAGGTCAGCCAGCTGGAGAACATCCGCCTGCGCGGACTGATGGCCATTCCCATGGCCACTCAGGATCCCGAGCAGCAGAGGGCGCAATTTGCCAAAGTTAAAAAGCTGTTTAATGAGCTAAAATCTGAATTTAGCGATATAGATACCCTATCCATGGGGATGAGCGGTGACCTGGATGCCGCCATCGCCGAACAGAGCACCATGGTCAGGCTGGGAACGGCCATTTTTGGGGCAAGGAAGTAACAGTGACAGAGATGCAACAGCCAACCCTGGGCTTTATCGGGGCCGGCAATATGAGCCACAGTATCATCAGTGGCCTGGTCAAGGGAGGCTATCCCGCCAGTGCCATCATCGCCAGCAATCCAAGCAACCCGAAGCTGGATGAACTGAAGAGTAAGTTCTCCATCCGAACCAGCAACGACAATCTGGAGGCGGCGGCCAGCGAGGTTGTAATCTTGGCGGTGAAACCCCAGATCCTGAAACAGGTCTGCGAAACCCTGAGCCACATCGATTTCAGCAATAAGCTGGTGGTCTCCATCGCTGCCGGGGTCACCTGCGACAGAATTGCCCAGTACCTGGGTCAGGATGTGCGGGTGGTGCGCGCCATGCCCAACACCCCATCCCTGCTTGGGCTGGGTATGACCGGCCTCTACGCGGCCAAGGGCTGTAGCGACACGGATCGGCAGCTGGCCGGTCACCTGATGCAGGCGGTAGGGGAGATCACCTGGGTAGAGCAGGAGTCCGGCATCGATCAAGTGATCGCCTGCGCTGGCAGTGCCCCAGCCTACTTCTTCCTGATGATGGAGGCGATGGAGGAGAGCGCAGTCAACAGCCTGGGGGTCAGCCGGGAACAGGCCCGGGAGATGATTCAGCAGACCGCCATCGGCGCTGCGGCCATGGTAAAACAGAATCCCGATCTTTCCCTGGCGGAGCTGCGTAACCGGGTCACCTCAAAGGGAGGCACCACCGCCAAGGCGATAGAACATTTCGAACAGCAGGGATTGCGAGACACAGTAGACGGGGCCATGAAGGCCGCAGTAAAAAGGGCCGTAGAGATGGCTCAACAGTTTTAATTTTTCTATTAGGGTAACGATTAACTATGTCATCTGCCTTTCTCTATCTGATCAGCACAGTATTCAACCTCTATCTGATGGTGGTCATCCTGCGTGTCTGGCTGCAATGGGCCCGCGCCGACTTCTACAACCCTTTCAGCCAGTTTATCGTGAAAGCCACCCACCCGCTGCTGGCCCCCCTGCGTCGATTCATTCCCGCCATCGGCAGCCTGGATCTGGCCGGTGTGGTATTGGCTTACCTGGTCGCCCTGGCCAAGTGGGCGCTACTGATGATGGTGCAAAGCGGCACCTTTGACCCCATTACCTTTTATCTCGGCGGCATCACCCTGGTGAAGGAAGCGGGTATGTTGCTGTTCTGGATCCTGATCATCCGCGCCATCATGAGCTGGATCAGCCAGGGGCAGAACCCCATCGAGTACGTGTTCATGCAGCTCACCGAGCCGATGCTGGCACCCATTCGCCGGGTTATCCCCGCCATGGGCGGACTGGATTTCTCCCTGATGGTGGTACTGATTGGCCTCAACTTCATCAACCTGTTCCTCTATGACCTGATCCCATTCTGGGGCGCCATTTGAGGCCGGTAGAGCAGCAGGGGGAATCCCTGCTGCTGAATCTCTACATCCAGCCCAAGGCCAGCCGCGACCAGATAGTGGGTCCCCACGGCGAAGAGCTGAAAATTGCCATCACCGCCCCGCCGGTGGATGGCAAGGCCAATACTCACCTGACCAAATATCTGGCCAAGCAGTTCCGGGTGGCCAAGGGGCAGGTGTCCATAGTGAAAGGGGAGTTGGGTCGACATAAGCAGGTACGCATTGACGACCCGGTGCAGATCCCCGAACTCATTGAGCAACTATTATAATAGTGAGAATGGCCCTGTGAGGCGGGGCCATACCAACGCGCAACACAGAGAAGGAGTTCGTTTATGTTCAAACGTCTATGCGCCCTGCTGGCGCTCAGCCTGTTCCTTGTTCTTCCCGTGAAGGCAGAGCAGAAGGTTCAGGTAGGGGACTACGCCATCCACTACGTCTCCTTCGGCAGCACCTTTATCCCACCCTCCATCGCCAAGACCTATGGCATCAACCGCAGCCGCTATGTGGGCCTGGTAAACGTGGTGGTTCTGGACACCTCCAAAGGCGGTGAGGGAGAGGCGGTGGCTGCCAGCATCAGTGGCAATGCCCAGAACCTGCTTGGAAGCCAGAAGTCCCTCAAGTTTAAAGAGATTCGCGAAGGCACCGCCATCTATTACATCGCCGAAGTGGATCACAGGAATGAGGAAACCTTTACCTTCACCCTGGATATCTCCAACGGCACGGACCTGGACACCAATCTGCAGTTCAAGCAGAAGTTCTACGTAGACTGATATCGCACTCAGGCCGGGGCTCGGGTAGAATTCCAGCCCCTAGCCCTGGTTTGAGTAGATGCCATGAAACAGATTGTCCTGGCCACCGGCAACGCCGGCAAGGTCAAAGAGTTCGCCACCCTGCTGGCCGACTTCCCCATTAGCGTTTCCCCCCAAAGTGAATTTGAGGTTCCCGAAGCCATCGAAGATGGCCTCACCTTCGTCGAAAATGCGCTGATTAAGGCACGCAACGCCGCCAAGGCCACCGGCCTGCCCGCCATTGCCGACGATTCGGGCATCGAGGTGGATGCCCTCAACGGCAAGCCAGGTATCTACTCCGCCCGCTTCGCCGGCCTGCCCTCCAACGCCGAGAACAACTGGCGCAAGCTGCTGGCAGAGATGGATGGCAAAGAGAACCGCAATGCCCGCTTCCAGTGTGTGCTGGTGTTTATGCGCCATGCCGAAGACCCGACGCCCATCATCTGTCAGGCCAGCTGGGAGGGAGAGATCCTCACCCAAGCCCGAGGCGAGAAGGGCCACGGCTATGACCCGGTGTTCCTGGTGAAAGGAGACACCCGCACTGCCGCCGAACTGGACGCTGGCGAAAAGAATGCGCTGAGCCACCGTGGCAAAGCCATGGATCTGCTGCTGGCCCAGTTGAAAGACAAAGGCATCATCTGATGATGCAGCTGCCGCCACTCTCCCTCTATGTTCACATCCCCTGGTGTGAACAGAAGTGCCCCTATTGCGACTTCAACTCCCATGGACGCAAGGGCGCCATCCCCGAGGATGACTACATCGATGCCCTGCTGGCCGATCTGGACCGGGACAAACACCTGGCCCAGGGGCGCGCCTTACACAGCATCTTTATTGGCGGCGGCACCCCATCTCTCATCTCTGCAGGGGGAATAGAGCGTTTGCTGCAAGGTGTAGAGCAGCGAATCCCCTTTGTTCCTGGCATAGAGATCACTATGGAAGCCAACCCGGGCACTCTGGAAGCGGGTCGCTACCAGGGATACCGCCGTGCCGGCGTCAATCGGCTCTCCATAGGGATACAAAGCTTCCAGCGGTCAAAGCTCGAAGTACTGGGACGCATTCATGACGACACCCAGGCATTGAAGGCGGTGGCCAGCGCCAAAGAAGCGGGCTTCGAGCGCATCAATCTGGACCTGATGCATGGGCTTCCGGATCAGAGTGTGGAAGACGCCCTGTATGATCTGCGCCAGGCGATCGCCCAGGATACGGTTCACCTCTCCTGGTATCAGCTCACCATAGAGCCCAACACCCAGTTCGCCTCCCGCCCCCCTCAGCTGCCTGAGGAGGAGGTACAGTGGCAGATCTTCGAGCAGGGACGGGAACTGCTGCTGGCGGCAGGCTATGAGCAGTATGAGATCTCCGCCTGGGCCAAGCCCGGCTTCCGCTGTGAGCATAACCTCAACTACTGGCGCTTCGGCGATTACCTGGGGATCGGCTGCGGCGCCCACGGCAAGATCACCCAGCCCCTCACTGGCCAGGTTCTGAGAACGGTGAAAGTGAAACACCCTGCCGGTTTCCTCGACCGGAACAGAGAGTTTATGGATGTCTGCTCCAGAGTCGAGGAGGAGGACTTCGCCCTGGAGTACTACATGAACCGGCTGAGGCTGATGGAGAGCATGCCGGTGGCAGAGCTCACGCAGCGTACTCCGCTGACCCTGGCACAGGTTCGGCCACTGCTGGAGCAGGCCAGAGAGCGGGGGCTTATCCACCTGGATGATGAAACCATGGGGCTGACCGAACAGGGGCATCGCTACCTGAATGAGCTGCTTGCCATGTTCCTGCCAGACTGACTCTGAAGCCGACCTCCCTGACAGAACGCCAAAACCCTTCGACACTTGTTCATCTCAGCAAACAATAGTTCGTCGATCTCAACAGATGTTGGCGTTCAGCCAAAGAAGCGGATGTTGGTGTTCGGCCGAAGCGGATGTTGGTGTTCAGCCAAAGAAAAAGGGAGAGCCTTTCGGCTCTCCCATCTCTTGTTATTATGCTGGGCTCAATTATTTTGTTTTTGACGCTGCCCATCGCCCGTCTACCGCTCTCCAAGGCTCTTTGGCCTTTATTTGTAGGGTACGGAGGAGGTAATCTTTCGTCTGAAAAATGCCCCGGATATTGCCGGGGCCAAAATTCCAGATGATGGATTTCAATAATCCTGTGATGGAGAACCGCGAGGTGACTCGCCATCACTCAGTGAGGTCAAACGGCTGGCTTAATGGAGGGGTCAATTCCAGAAAGCTTTAACCTCAACTGATGTGGCCATTGTATTCATATAAGAACAATTGACAAGGGGCCAGCAGTTAACAATTCCACCAAAACGCAACATTTCTGCAAAATCAGGTTCAGGATCGAGCAGGGCTCACTTTAAAAATCAACAACTTAAGCACCAACCCCCCAGCAAACCACAGCCATGTTCCGTATTGAGAACAATGTTTTCGCCAGGGACTACAATAACAGGGCCAATTTGCGATCCCAGCGCGGCACTTCGCCCAGGCTCTCCTTCACAAAGTCGGTGAAGGCACGCACCTTGGGGGCCAGGTTCTGGCGTCTGGGGTAGACCGCCTGCAGGGCCAGGGGGTGAGTCAGGCTCCACTCGGTCAGGATAGGAATAAGTTCCCCCTCCTGCAGTTCGTTGTCCAGCAGGTAGGTGGAGAGATAGACAATGCCCAACCCCTTCTTGGCCACCTCTTTCAGTGCCGGAGCATCATCCACCCGGTAGTTCCCCTTGACCGGGATCTTCTTCTCGTCGGCCCCCCGCTTAAACTCCCACACCGCATGCTCATACCACTCGCTCTTATAGACCAGACAGTTGTGCTGTACCAGATCATCAGGGGTAGAGGGAACACCGTGCTTGGCCAGATAGTCGGGAGAAGCCACCAGAACGAAGCGACAGTCCATCAAGGGCCTGGCCACCATGCCCAGGGGCAACTGTTCAGACATGGTAAGCAACAGGTCCAGCCCTTCGTTGACCACGTCTACCTTGTGATCCAGGAAGCTTATCTCCAGCTCCAGATTGGGGTAGCGGGCCATAAAGTCGGGGATCAGAGGCATCAGGTGCAAGGAGCCAAAGGCCTGGGTAATGCCCACCCGAAGCACGCCACGAATCTCATCGTGCAGACTCTGAACATTGGCAACGGCAGAATCCACCTCACGAATAATGGACTCACCATGACGGTAGAGGGTCTCCCCCGCCTCAGTCAGGCTCAGAGAGCGCGTGGTGCGCTGCACCAGTTGGACGCCAAGCTGTTGTTCCAGCTGACTTACCTGGCTACTTACCTTGGATTTTGAAATGCCCAGGCGGCGGGCGGCGGCAGAAAAGCCCTGGGCACGCACTACATGGGTATAGATAACTATGGGTTCTAACAGCTCACGCATATCACTCTCCGGTTAACCCATACATTGAACCCTTTTAGAAAACAAAAAAAAAGCGGCAAATGCAGGTATGCCGCAAAGAGTGGAGTTTGGATCAACTTTTCAGGGAGTAGATTGTCCGCTGTAGCGAACCATGTTTAAGGGCGGGACAGTCTCCCTGCCCCTGTGAGTCAACTCAGTACCAGCGATAGGCCAGCTTGTCGGCTTTCACATCCAACTGGTCAAAAGGCTTAAGCTCAGGGATCTGCTGCAGCAGCTGATTTTCCATCTCATCCAGTTGCTGCCAGCTGCGGCACAGCTCCTCGGCCTGGGTTTCCAGAATCTGTTCCTGGCCGGCGAAACGCTGTTCCAGCTCTTCACCCATGCGCTCCATGCGCTCACCGAAGGCTTCCATCTTGGCTTCGAAGCCCTCCCCCTCACTGTTCATCATGGCGGAGCCCATCTGCATCATGATCGCTCCCATGGACTGGGTGACCGCCGCCTCCAGCTGACGCTCGAACTCCTGATCAAACTGGTCACCGAACTGATCGAAGTCTCCGCTCACCAGGCGATAGGAACCATCGTCCATGGCGATCTTCTCCCGTACGGTTTGCGCCAGAGTGTTCGCCACATCGTGCAGATTACTCATATCCACACCCAATTCGGCAAACTCGGTGGCAACCGCATCCAGGGCGATACTTGCCATCTCCAGTGCCTGCTCCACCACCTCCATGGTGGCGGGCATCTGGTTGTATACCGCCAACTGGAAATCACTCATGGCGTCCTGCTGGCTGCCATTCAGGGAAACACTGTCTCCCTCAACCCACAGTCGGCCATCTTCAAACAGGTACAGGGTGCGCCCCTCCTCCATCACCTCCAGCTTGGTGTCACTGATCACCAGGTCGTGGTTGAAGGAGAAATCGCACTGCTGGTTTTGGGCCAGGGCGGCACCGGAAGCCAGGGTGGAGGACAGCATCACGGCGGCGGCAACTTTGGACAATGACATTACTCAGCTCCTTTGAATTGGATATACCTGGGTAATGCCAATATTGGGCCAAAAATTTAAGCCACTGATTTAAAAGAGATTGAGTTCAGAGGAAAGAGAATTTGGTAGGAATTCTCACCAGAATGTGGTGAGAATCGCCATCAGAAGATGGAGCGTCCCAGGCGCTTGGCCAACAGCTCCAGCATGCGGGTTCCCGCCAGGGAGTTCCCCGAAGGGTCAAGCTCAGGGGACCATACGCAAACACTGAGTTCGCCAGGAACTACAGCCACAATACCGCCGCCAACGCCACTCTTACCGGGCATACCGACACGATAGGCGAACTCTCCCGCCCCGTCGTAGAGGCCGCAGGTCGCCAGCAGCGCATTCACCTGACGACTCTGGCGCTCGCTGATCATCCGTCTGCCGCCCAGGCAGACTCCCTTGTTGGCCAGGAAGTAGAAGGCCCGGGCCAGATCGGCACAGCTCATGCGGATGGCGCAATGGTTAAAGTAGCTCTTCATCACAACATCCACTTCGTTGTGAAAGTTGCCGAAGGATTTCATCAGGTAGCAGATAGCCGCATTGCGGGCCGAGTGTTCATACTCGGAGCGGGCCACCACCTTGTCGCAGACGATGTGCTGATTGCCTGAGAGCTCGCGAACCAGCTCCAGCATCCGGTGCTTAGGGGCACTCAGCCTTCCCTGGAGCATGTCGCTCACCACCAGGGCACCTGCGTTGATGAAGGGGTTTCTGGGAATACCATGCTCAAACTCCAACTGAACCAGGGAGTTGAATGGATTACCCGAGGGCTCCTTACCCACTCGTTTCCACAGTTCCTCCTCCTCATACAGGCTCATGGCCTGAATCAGGGAGAACACCTTGGAGATACTCTGAATGGAGAAGGGCTCAAGATAGTCACCGGCCCCCAGCATCTCACCATCTGCGGTGCAGATGGCGATGCCGAGGCGGTTGGCGGGCACCCCGGCCAAGGCCGGGATGTAGTCCGCCACCTGACCCTGCCCAATCAGGGGCAGGGCTTCTTGGTGGATGCTTTGCAGCAGAGCCAGGTCGGGCATCAGCCCCACCAGATGTCGTACAGCTCGGAAGCCTTAACCTCGGTCACCGGCTTGTCGGCAAAGAATTTCTCTACCGCCTGACGGTGCTCGTCGGTGCACTTGCCCAGCTTCTGGGTGCAGACGATGCCGTCCCACGCCTTGTGGCCGCCACCGCTGTAGCCCAGCTTCAGAGGCTCGATCACCTCCTCAATCAGCTGATCCACCAGGGCGTCGATCTGCTCTTCGGTCACATCGTCGTTAAAGCGCCAGCTCAGGTCGAAACCCAGCTCCTGGAACTCGTCTACGCGCAGCTTCTTGCGCAGGCGACGGCTACGGTTCTTGGCGGTTGGAATGGTGGTCATACTGCTCTCCTATTTATTTCGAGCAAAGATAAGGTCCCAGACACCATGACCCAGGCGTTGGCCACGGGCTTCAAACTTCGTCAGGGGACGGAAATCGGGACGGGGCACAAAGTCCTTCTCGGCGGTGTTGGTAAAGCCCGGGGCTTCACTCATCTCCTCCAGCATATGCTCGGCATAGTGCTCCCAGTCGGTCGCCATATGGAATACGCCGCCCATCTTAAGCTTATTGCGCACCGATTCAATGAATTCCGGCTGCACAATACGGCGCTTGTGATGACGCTTCTTGTGCCAGGGGTCGGGGAAGTACAGCTGTACCCTGTCCAGAGAGGCATCAGGGATGCAATCGGCCAGGATCTCCACCGCATCGTGTTCAAACACGCGCAGATTCTTTACACCCAGCTCTTCGGCATACATCAGGCAGGCACCCACACCAGGACCGTGTACCTCGATACCGATGAAGTCCTTCTCCGGCTCGGCGGCGGCCATCTCGACCAGGGATTTGCCCATGCCGAAACCGATCTCCAGCACCACAGGTGCCTCACGGCCGAACACCTGGGTCAGATCAAGCCTGCCCATGTCGTGCTCAAGGCCCATGGTGGGCCAGTAGACCTCCATGGCCCGGGCCTGGCCCTTGGTCATGCGCCCTTCACGCTTTACATAGGAGCGGATCTTGCGGATACGCTTGCCCTCAGGCAGATCCGGCTTTTGCTCTTCAGTCATCTCAACCTTCTCGCTTGTAGCCCTAAGGCGTTACACTGTGACGCCAAAAAGCGGCAATTGTAATTTAGGTGAATAGTTGATGGAAGCGAGCAGGAAGCCATTTTCTGACAGGGTGATTCAATGGTACCGGCTCGCGGGACGAAAAACCCTGCCGTGGCAGCAGGATAAAAGTCCCTACAGAGTATGGATCTCAGAGATCATGTTGCAACAAACTCAGGTCGCAACTGTGATTCCCTACTACCTGAAATTCATGGAGTGCTTCCCCACGATCAAGGATCTGGCCGAGGCCCCCGCAGATGATGTGCTCCACCATTGGACCGGACTGGGCTACTACGCCCGTGCCCGCAACCTGCAAAAAGCCGCCAAAGCGATCATGACCGAGCACAATGGCGAATTCCCCCAAACTTTGGAGCAGGTCATGGCCCTGCCCGGCATCGGCCGCTCCACCGCCGGCGCCGTGCTCTCCCTCTCCCTGGGCCAGCATCATCCCATCCTCGATGGCAACGTCAAGCGGGTGCTGGCACGTCACCGGGCCATTGACGGCTGGCCGGGGCAGAAAGCGGTGGAGAACCGGCTGTGGCAAACCACCGAAGCGGTGACACCTGGGGATGAGATCCAGGCCTACAACCAGGCGATGATGGACATAGGCGCCATGATCTGTACCCGCACCAGGCCCAAATGTGGAGAGTGTCCTGTCGGGGACGACTGTCAGGCCCACGCCCAGGGCAATCAGACCGACTATCCCGGCAAGAAACCCAAGAGAGAGAAACCGGTACGGGCCTGTGTTCAGCTGATGCTGGTGCACGACGGTCAGGTCCTGCTGCACAAGCGCCCCCCCAGCGGCATCTGGGGTGGCCTGTGGTGCTTTCCCCAGTTCGACACCGAGCAGCAAGCCAGGCAGTGGCTGGCAACTCAGGGGATCGATGCCAGCTGGCACCACTTCGAGCCATTTCGCCACACCTTCAGCCACTATCACCTGGACATCCAGCCGGTGAAACTGAAGCTGAGCCGCCAGCCTGCCCAGGTGGGTGAGCTGGAGCACAACTGGTTTGCCCTTGAGAAGCCAATCCAGGTAGGCCTGGCCGCCCCCACCGAGGGGCTGCTCAGAAGCCTGGTAACCGGCCGCAGGGATTAGAGTTGTGCTAGCCAGGATTGGGCCGCATTTGGTATAACTGAGCAATCCAATCTGGTAAGGACCCGATCATGGCACGCACCGTATTTTGCCAATACCTAAACAAAGAGGCTGAAGGCCTGGACTTTCAGCTGTACCCCGGCGAGTTGGGGAAGAAGATCTTCGACAACATCTCCAAGGAAGCCTTCGGCCTGTGGCAGAAGAAGCAGACCATGCTGATCAATGAGCACAAGCTCAATATGATGAACCCCGAGCACCGCCAGATGCTTGAGGAGAAGATGACCGGCTTCCTGTTTGAAGGCCAGGACGTGGAGATTGAAGGCTACCGTCCGCCCGAGGAGAAGTAAGCCGGTTCCACGAAAAAGCCCGCCTAATGGCGGGCTTTTTTGTAGTTGTCAGACTCTTTTACGCTTGAAGATCTGCCAACCGGCAAACAGGCCGGCGGCGCTCCAGGCAAACATCAGCAGCAGCATCAGCCACAGATTGGAGTTCTGCGAGGTGACCAGGGAAAGCACACCACTGACCGACTGATGCTCCACGAACACCAGGTTGGAGAGGCGGAACAGGTCCACCGGATTGGCCATCATCAACGCCCTTACCCAGGACTCACTGCCTTCGGCCACAATCAGCCCCAGCAGTACCAGGTCATAGAGCAGCACCAGCACAAACCACAGCAGCAGGCAGATGGCCATCGCCCTGCCCTTGGTGCTCACCGCCAGGCTCACCAGGTAGCTCACCAGCAGGAAGGTGCAGGCCAGCAGCGCCGAGCTGAAGATAAACAGGGCAAAGGCGGCGGTCAGCTCCAGCAGCTTATCTGTGCCCACCACAAAACCCAGGGCCACGGCGGTAACGCCGAAGCCGATGAAGCAGGTGGTCGCCAGTACCGCCCCCTGCCCCAGGAACTTGCCCAGCAGCAGCTGCCAGCGGCTGATGGGGTAGGAGAGCAGCAGCAGCAGGGTGCCCCCCTCCAGCTCACCCACGAAGCTGTCGTGCCCCAGAAGCACAGCCAGCAGGGGGATCACCAGGGCTGCCAGGGTTGCCAGGGCGGAGATGGTTGGCGCCAGCTCCGGGGTGCTCAGCTGGCCACTGACCGCCGAGCCAAGAAAAGCCACCGCCAGAGATAGCAGTGCAAAGCTGAGAGAGGCAAAGACTACCCAGCGGTGGCGAAAACCGTCGATAAACTCTTTGTGGGCCACCAGGGCCACTGGATTCAGCATGGGAACTCCTCCAGTTGCGCCCGCAGCTGACAGCTCTGATACACCTCAGGCAGCGACGGGGGCAGGACGTTGAAGTCGAAAATCTTGTGGTGGCCAGTCAGGTGCTCCAGCAGCTGTTGCTTCTGCTCCTGACCGACCATAAAGGCTTTGCTTTGAGGGTCATACATAGCCGCCAGCAACATATCACGACTGGCCAGCAGCTCTGCTCCGGCCACCTCCACCTTGGTGGGCAGCTTGTGCTCACGGCGCAGATCCTCGATGCTGCCCCGGGCCAGCTGACGCCCCTTGGCCAGGATCAGGGCCGAATCCAAGTGTTGGTCGATAAGCGTCAGCTCATGGGTGCAGATGATCACCGCGGTGCCGTTGTTTCTCAGGGCGGCCACCAGTTCGTAGAACAGGGCACTGGCCTGGGGATCCAGGCCGACGGTTGGCTCATCCAGGATCAGCACCCTGGGCTCGGCCAGGATCGCCTGGGCCAGCCCCAGACGCTGGCGCATCCCCTTGGAGTAGGTGCGTACCTTGCGATCCCGGGCATAGTCCAGTTGTAGCCTGGCCAGCACCTCCTCCACCCGTTCCTTGCCAACCCGGCGCAGGCCGGCGAAGTAGCCCAGCAGCTCTCCGCCACTGAGGTTGTCATACAGGCTGACGTGCTCGGGCAGGTAACCGATGGAGAGCGACGCCCTGTGTTCGGTCCGTCCGGGATCCTTGCCATTGACCCGGATCTGGCCACGATCCGGGGTACTCAGACCCAGGATCAGTTTGATCAGTGTGGTCTTGCCAGCACCGTTATGGCCCAGCAACCCCAACAGTTCACCGGGACGAAGAGACAGGCTGACCTCATCCAGAGCCTGGAGCTCGCCAAAGCTCTTGCTCACCTGTACCACTGAGACTGCCGTTTGTGTCATAGGTTACTTCTTTCAATGACGGGAGAGATTAGCGGTCGGCTGTCGGTAATGCCTTCCGCCTGGGACGGCAGCATCTGCCGCTCCAGCCAACGCAGAACCCCCACCACTGGGGAGTCCATCAAAAATTTTGCTTCCGGGTAAACCCAGAACAGCCGATCCAGGGCATCGTTTGGCCGATAGGGAAGATCCCCGATGCCATCTTTATTGGCATCCCAGCCGCCGTAGCTACTCCAGAAGTTGCCCCGACCCTGGTGACTCCACTCCAGCACCACGTCCCCGACGTAACGCACCTGCACCTGATTGGCGACAAAGTCGTTAGCGAAGACCCGGTTGCCCTCCCCACCCAGAGCCATGGCGATGCCAATCTGACACTGGGCGAAGCGGTTGCCTGAGATAATATTGTCCTGGGCACCGTAAACGTAGATCCCCTTGCCTTCGCCATCGAACACGGCGGCAGCGTCAGGGTTATGGATGCGGCGCACCAAATTGTCCTGAACCCGCACTCCACTGCTGATATTAAGCAGGATGCCGAACTCTACCGCATCCTCTACTCTGTTGCCCAGTACTGCCCCCCCTTCGGAGCCCATAATTGCGTAGCCGCCCACGACATTGTGACTGGTGTTGTTGCTAGTGACCGTCTCCCTGGCATACATGTAGTGCACCGGATACTGCTGGTTGCTCATGGTGTTGGCATCGATCACCATCTCCGACACACTCTCCACATAGACGCCGTCACGGCCGCCGCTGAGGCGATTGCCACTGATGACGGCCTGGTGGCTGCCCTTGAAGTAGATGTTGTCTCCCCGGGCAACCACGGGACGGCTGGTGTCTCCCAGAATAAGGTTGCCGAGGATCTGAAACTCCTCCCCCTCATCGAAGCGAATACCGAAGCCGTCACCACGCAGGGTATTGTTGGCTATCAGGATCCTGGAGACCCCCTTTTCACCTCGGATGGCGGAGTCCATCTCAGGCAGATCAGCGCCCCAGTTCTCCACCGTCAAACCATGCAGCTCTATGCCGTTGGCCGCCAGCAGGATAGCGGTGCCCTGACCGCCCCCATCGACGATCACTCCGGACTGTCCCCGCAGGATAAGGGGCTGACCGACGCGCCAGTTGCCAGGGTAGCGCCCGGGCTCAAGTTTCAACTCATCACCGGGCCTGGCCGCCTCCAGCCAATGGGTTAACTGCTCCGGCCCCTGCACGCTGATGCTCGCCCCCTGACACAGCAGGGGCAGGCCGATCAGCAGTAACAGCAGCCCTCTCATCGTCATAACTCCGTCAGTGATGCTTGTGCTTGTGATGACCACCCTTAGCCAGCATCTCCAGAGTCAGCTGGTCGTAGGCAAACACCTTACCGCCGTAGGAGTTGGCAAAGGCCTCCGCCATATTGCGGGAACTGAAGCTGGCCAGGGTGGGCCCCATGGCCCCGTGCCGGGAGGAGCCAACCACATACCAGGCTTTGTCAGCAGGAATAAAAGCACTGTCGGAAGGCTTGTCCCAATCGGTCTGGGCCAGGTCGTGGACCCAGGCCTGCTCCACCTGGCGCCGGTTCTGCGGCTGCAGGATAAACTGGAACAGGTCACTGGTAGAGCAGAACGCGGTATCTCCAGGTTGCCCCTTTACCCGGGCAACCCCTTTGGGCCCCGGATAGCGGGTAATGAACATGCCGCACTGATGGCAGCGTCGCTCGTCGGTGATCTGAATGCTGTGGGTCTTGGGGCCGGCAACCGGGGTGGTATCCGCAACAGATTGGCCGCAGCCGGTCAGAATCAGGGGCAGAAGGAGCAACAGGAGGTTACGCATAGTCTTTCTCTTGGTTGTGGGGAGGGCCAGCCTCCCCGGTACTCATATCAGATGGTGTAGATCTGCCCCGCGTACAGCAGGAAGAGTCGCAGGCACATCATGCCGCAAATCACGCTGCCGCCCGTGAGGTAGAAGGCTCTGCCCGAATGGGCAAACTTTTGACCCAATGCAAAGTTCAGCATCAGGGGAAGAATGAACCCGAGGCCGATGACCCCACCCCAGAACAGGCTGGACCAGCCTCCCTGGGAAAACGCCTGGGTGGCCGCCTGGCTGGGACCTGTGCCGAAGATGAGTCCGCTGAACAGCATGAACAGGAACATCGCCTCCACCGCCATGATCGGCCACTCGGCGCCATGGAGCAGAGTCATATCTTCGGAGTGCAGTGACTCTCCAAACCACTTCACCGCCACCATCTTGGCCATGGCCGCTCCGGCAGAGAGGCCGGAGACGATAAACAGCGCCGGCAACAGCGAGGTATTGATGATGGGGAAACGGATCAGCGCCGAGATCAGGAAGCCGGTATAGGCACAGACGGACACCGCCAGCACCAGAGTCAGCCACTCCAGAGGAGTGCGCATCGCCGCCAGTCTCTCCAGCCAGGGCATCAGCGGCTTGAGCTGGGGGAAGCGGGCCAGTTCACCGCGCAGGGCGATGGCGGCAATCACCGCAGTCAGCGGAATGTAGAACAGCAGTACGATAACGCCCAGGGACATCACCGAGTTCAGGTTGTAGTAGAGCAGGATTTTCCAGAAGAACAGCGGGTTGGAAAGGTCCAACACCAGGCACAACATGCCCAGGCAGATGGTGACAAAGGAGACCACACCCGCCGCCTTCAGCAGAGGGGTATCCTGAGTCTGCTTCTTGTAGATGCGCATCAGCAGGGCGATGGCCAGGGCACCGCCGGAGATCCCCGCAAAGAACAGGTAGACCGCAATGGGCCAGGGCCAGGCGATGGCGTCGCCAAGACCGGTGGAAAAATCGATTCCGTTCATCTTGTTACACCTCAGGCTTGGCAATAGGGATGTAGTGAACACTGGGCTCGGTGCCCAGGTGCGGCTTCACCCTGGCGGTGTTCTTCACCGCCAGCAGGCGAGCGACGTAGGACTTGGGATCACTGGCATCGCCAAACACCAGGGCATCAAACTTGCATTGGCTGACACAGGCGGGCAGTTCACCCTTGGCCAGACGGCTCTGCAGGCAGAAGTCGCAGTTCTCCGCCACCTTGGTTTCGCTGTTGATAAAGCGCACCTTGTAGGGGCAGGCAGCGATGCAGTACTTGCAGCCGGCACATTTATCGCCGTCCATGGTGACGATGCCGGTTTTCTCATCCCGGTACGCCGCCCCAGTGGGGCACACCATGACGCAGGGCGCGTTGTCACACTGTTGGCAGGAGACCCGCACATACTTGCGATCGCAGTTGCACTCGGTCTTACCACAGCGGGGACACACCGCACCCGGCACCCGGTCGCTCTGGCGCTCCAGGGTCAGGCGGGCAACGCCCTCTGGCAGGTTGTTCGCCTGGTTACAGGCATCTTTGCAGCGGCCGCAGCCCACACACTTGGTCTGGTCAAACAGCAGCACATAGTTGGGTCCCTCACCACCTCCGGTGGCAGGATCGGTGGAACCGCATCCTCCCGCCAGCATGGCTACCGAACCCACGCCCAGGCCCTTTAACAGGCTGCGGCGCGGTAACATCACATCGTTCACATCATCCTCCAACTATCTCTGTGTTATTGCGGCGTAGCTGCCGCTTTTATCCTTGCTTTAGCCCGTTCCACAGCCCGTTGGATGGCTGCCTCCCGGGTACCGGCTGTGCCGCTGTCCAGCAGCACCTGCCAATGTTCTACCGCCTGCTGATACTGCCCCTGCCGATAGGCATGGGACGCCAACAGTTCGCGGCTGGTGAAATCAGTGTCATCAAGGCTCAGAGCCCGGGAAACCGCCGCCACGGCGTCGATTCCCAGGGCCCGGCCCTGTTGGTAGTAAAGGTATTTGGCCTTAAGGCCCAGCAAGGGAGCGGTTTCTCCCTGCAGAGCCAGGGCCTGATCCAGGGCCTCCACCGCCTCACCATAGTGGCCACCGGCGGCCTGGCTCTCTGCCAGTGCCAACCAGGTGGCGGCATCCTCGGGGCGGCGCTCGGCCTGGATCATGCTTTGGTTGATCCTGCTCTGAAGCAGGTAATCGACCCGGGTTTCTGTGTGTTGCTGCTGCCAGCCGGAAAAGTGCCCCAGGCGGGAGTAGGTAAGCAGGGAAATGAGGATGAGGAAAACCAGCATAAAAGCTGGAGCCCACCACCCCGCCCTGGGCAAAGAGGGGCCCTCTCCCAATGCAGCCTCCCCGGCAGCCCGGAGATAGCCTCTGTGACCGCAGGCCAGGGTGAATGCCGCGGCCAACAGTGCCAGGAAGATGCTAAGGGAGAGGGTCGTCATGCTGAATGCAGCTCCTAACTGAAATCCGGGTCGAACCTGTTACTGGTTGCCAAACATCTGGGACATGGAGCCCATGCCCATGGCGCCCATTCCCATGCCCATGCCCATCTCTTTGTGGGCATCGCCGGGCTTGTTGGTGTCGATAAGCTCAATCTCAAACACCAGGGCGGAACCTGGGGGGATGGCCCCCATACCCTGGGTGCCGTAACCCAGCTCTGCTGGAATGGTGAATTTGTAGGTAGAGCCGACGGGCATCAGTTGCAGCCCCTCCTCCCAACCGGCGATGGAGTTGATCAGAGCCACTTGGCGGGGCTGGGCATCACTGTCGGCACGGGTATCCTGAAACACGGTGCCATCCACCAGTTGGCCTTTGTAGTGCACAGTGACGGCGTCTTCTCTAGAGGGCAGCTGGCCCTCGCCCTTCACCAACACTTCGTACTGAAGGCCGGACTCGGTCACGGTCACCCCAGGCTTGTCGGCGTTATCGGACAGATAATTGCGGGAGGCCTGAGCCACCTCTTTCAGACGAGCGGCTTTGCGCTCATCCTTACGGGTATTGAGCAGCTGGGCTCTGGCATTGAGGGCATCGATCAGCGCCTCCTTGTCCAGGGAGGAGTGGCCTTTCACGGCATCCTCAAACCCTTTGAGTACCTGCTCCAGGTCGGCGCTGAGGCCAAACTCCTCCTGCATGGCCAGCTGGCCATTGAGGTAGTTGCCCAGGGAAGCGCCGATGGCGTAGGACTCGGTGTCGGTTTGCGCCTGCTCCGCCAGTACGGGAGCAGAAGCGAAAGCCAGGGCGATGATCAGGGGTTTGATAGCGGTTTTCATGAGTGTCTCTCTTCTAATCCAGTTAGTACCTAAAGGCTCAGGGCTTCTCGATTGGGCGCCCTGACATCCGCCATCCGAAGATGCCGTCGGGCATCTGGCGGACGTTGGTGTAGCCCATCTGCATCACCGAATAGGCCGCGATCTCGCTGGCGTTGCACAGGCGGTTGGCGCAGTAAAAAATCATCTGGGCGTTCTTGTCCTTGGGCAGCAGCTCCTTCCAGTTCTCGGTGAAGAAGTGCACCGCCCCAGGAATGAACCCCTGAGCCCAGAGCTCCAGGGTGTTCACGTCGAAGAAGTAGACATCCTTTTTGCCTACCAGCAGTTCTGCTTCCTGCATGCTGATGTAATTCAGTTCCATACGATATTCATCTGCCGGCCGAATCTCGTCGGCGCCGCCGGCCAGGGCCGGGACAGCCATCAGCAGGGACAGGACCGTGGCAGCTGCAATGGGGTAACGCATGGTGTGTGCCTCTCTCATTTGAATGGCCCCCGGTTGCCCGGGGGCACTTAGGGTTGGTTACTCTTTGTCGTAACCGGCGTCGTCCATGATGGCCTGAGCTTCCTGAACGTAGATCCAGGCGTCATTCATCATGCGCTGCGCCATGGAGGGTCCGTGGACACCCCAGGAGCCGTCCTTCTCGATCTTGGCGGCGGACTCACGGGCCTTATCGACCATCATCAGTACCTTGGCCTTCTCGGAAACGGACAGGCGGGTCACATTCATCAGCTCATCGATACGCTGAAGCTGCTTAACCACCTTGGCGTGAGTCTCCTTAACAGGCTCCTGCCACTCCATCACTTCGCCGTAGATCTCCATCTGGTCTTCGAAGTGCAGGCCTTCGTCGAGCTCAGACTGGAACTGGCTGTGACAGCCTTTGCCGCTGACCACAGTGCGGTCCAGGGCAGAGGTGCGGGCACAGGTCCACATCAGATCCAGATAGGAGTAGCCATCTTCATCCTGAGCCACGGTCCAGCCTTTGGTGGCGGAGGTACGAGGCTTGCCTTCCGGCGGATTCAGGGTCTTCTTGGTGGGAGAGACCTTGATGTTCCAGATGTGGGAGGCGCGAACGTTGTCGAAGCCGGCCTCATCGGGGAACTGGATGGCGGTGAACTTCTCGCAGCTGCCCATGTTGGGCATGTGACAGGAGGAGCACTCAGCTTCGCCGTGTGGCTTGGAGCTGGCATGGAACTCGGCCTGAGTCTCGTGACAGTCGGCACACACCTTCTTGATCTTGGTCTTGGTCACGTGGGACAGGTAGCTGCCGTCGGTAACCTCGTGTGGATCGTGGCAGGTGGTGCAACGCATGCCCTTGTCATAGTGGGCAGAGTTGAACATCTGGCCACCTTCGGTACCGCAGGATGGGCAGGCACCCTTCATCTTCACGGTGAAGGCATCTTCAGGCTTGGCGTTGGGGCCTTCGGCCATCTCGGCCACATAGTTGAAGCGCTGGTGACAGCGTTCACAGTTGGATGGCATACCGCCACCGACACCTCCATCGAGGTGGGCACCGGCGCCGTGACACTCTTCACAGGCGATACCCTTGGAGATGGTGTGCTCACGCAGCTTCTGAGGATCACCCAGGGCGTCGAAGTACTCCTGCTTGTCCTGGAAGTCGAACTTGAAGGTGTGGCACACCTCGCAGTAAGACGACGCGGGCTGGAACAGGAACATCTTGTCCTTCTTGGCACCGTAGGAGTTCACACCCCATACGTCAGATCCGGAATAGCCAAACTCCTCCATCACTGCCGGGAACTCAGGGATCACCTCCTTGATTTCACGGGCCTTCTCTGGGGTCAGGAAGGTCAGCCAGTTCACAGAGAACTGGTTACCACCGGCGTGCAGGGTACCTGTGCCATCGCGCAGCAGACCATCTTTTACGTGGTAGGAACCACGAACCAGCCAGGCATCAATGAAGCCGTACTTGGTCCGTGGAGTACCAATAACCGCGTAGATGGCGTCTTCGGTGATACCCTGAGGCAAAATGGGCACATCGGTGCCGAACATCCCCTTCTTCAGGTCGCCACCAGCTTCGACGATCTCCTCGGGGAAACGTACGGTCTTGGCGTGACGGGAGCGCTTCCACTTCTCGTACTGAACGCCGTGGCATTCGCCACACTTCTCAGGACCAATAAACTTGTTGGGGTAATCCAGAATGGACTTGGCACCCAGGCGATACTGAACCGCCATGGGGCGACCAATCTTGTCGCTGTAGTCCTCTGAGTTACCCGTGTGCAGGTACTCCTCGCCACGGTCGGAGATGTGGGGCTTGCCCACCATCCGGCCCTCGGGGGCGTAGGTCTTAAACACAGGGTGGTTCTCAAACAGGAAGTCCCACAGCTCCTTCTCCTGGATGATGTAATCATGCAGGGTCTTCACCCCCTTCGCCTCTTCAGTCCCGTCAGGGTTGGCGAAGATCATCTGGGCCTGGGGGGACTGCTTATAGCCCTGGTCACTTTGGGCGGCGTCTGCCGCAACCGCTGAACCAGTCCATGCACAGACCAGGGCGGCCAAAGACGCCTTTATTTTCCAGCCTTTCATCATTATCTCCTACAAAAGGGTTTTGTGTTTCTTGCCTGGCATTGCTTTTTGTGTCCAAGCCTGAAGCCAATTAGGTTGGTAATTGCAAGAAACGATATAGATAACAACAGAAGAATGGCCGTAAAAAGTGGATTTCAAGCACAAATCGGATTCGCTTTATAGCCTCAAGATGAACACCCCTGGCAATTACCAACAAATACCCACAAAGACAACCACTTAACAAAAAGCCCCCGCGGAATGATTTAGAGTTTTCGAGCCATTTTCAGGAGACAAAATGGATAAAAAAAGATAAAAATAGAATATTTTACCCAGGAATAAACAGTAATTGTCACCGAGATCACAGACAGCCACCAGTTGATTAAACCTCTATTAAAAACCAATTCAATAACAAATACTCCCCGCTCACAAAATTAATTCTTGCCAAGAGAAAGGCTAATTTATAGGTGATAGAGTAATATTTAAATCCATGAGAAAAACCTAGCCCCCTTAGGTTTACCGGAGGCTGACTGTGATCCCTGAGATAGGCCACTTTCTACTTATACTGGCAACTGCGACCTGTTTGTTGTCCGGTCTGTTCCTGCTGCTTTGGGGAAGATCCGCAGAGCTCTATCTCAATCACTTTGTTCGCCCTCTCTCTCACTTGAGTGCCTCGCTGGCTCTGGGGGCCACAGCCATTCTGGTATACAGCTTCCTGACCGATGACTTCTCCGTTGCCTATGTGGCCAACCACTCCAACAGTCATCTGGCCTGGTACTATAAGGTTGCCGCACTCTGGGGCGGGCATGAGGGTTCCATGCTGTTCTGGGCCCTGGGACTGACCCTGGTCACCTCGGTGGTGGCCGCTCGCCCTCATCACCCGCACCGTTTCGCCAGCCGCACTGCATCAGTGCTTGCGCTGCTCAGCTTTGGTTTCCTGCTGTTTATCCTGCTCACCTCCAACCCCTTTGAACGGCTGCTGCCCGCAGTGCCCATCGAAGGAAGGGACCTCAACCCCATGCTGCAGGACATCGGCCTGATTCTGCACCCCCCCATGGTATTTGGCGGCTATGTGGCCCTGGCGGTGCTCTTTGCCGGCGCAGTAACCGCCCTGGGTCGAGGCCATATCAAAGGCGCTGAACTGGCCTGGCTCAGGCGCTGGAATCTGCTGGCCTGGTTTATGCTGACCCTGGGGAATCTGTTTGGCTCCTGGTGGGCTTACAATGAGCTGGGTTGGGGAGGATGGTGGTTCTGGGACCCGGTGGAGAACGCCTCTTTTATCCCCTGGTTACTGAGCACCGCCCTGCTTCACTCCCTGTATCTGGCCCGCACCCAGAACGCCATGGTGCTGACCTCCCTGCTCCTCTGCCTGGGCGGTTTTATTGTCAGCCTGGTCGGTACCTTCCTGGTGCGCTCCGGCATCATTCAATCGGTGCACGCTTTTGCCTCTGATCCGCAGCGCGGAAGTGGGGTACTGATACTGCTGCTGGCCACTGCCCTGCCCGCCCTGGCCCTGCTGGCCTGGCAAGCCCCCGTCATGACGCGGGGGCAGACCCTCAATGGCCAGAGCCGTCACTGGCTGGTGATGGTCGGCTCCCTGCTGCTGGTGGTCGCCGCCCTCTCTGTATTGCTGGGCACCTGCTACCCCTTTATCTATGCCGCCCTGGATCTGGGCAGCATCTCCGTGGGCGCACCTTACTTCAATACGGTGTTTATCCCTATGGTACTGCTGGCAGCCCTGCTCCTGGGTTGGGTGATTATGCCTCCAGGGACCGCCACAGGGCTTCGAGTGACTCTGCTGCTGCTGTGCTGCGCTGCAGCCACGGCTCTGACCCTGTATGCCAGCAGCGCTCGTCCCGACTGGATGTGGATGGGACTGGTGTCCGCCTCCTGGCTAACGCTCACCCTGCTCCTCTGCGGTTATCACCATTGGCAACAATCCAGGTTTAACCTTTGCCTGGCCCCCTGGCTCGCCCACCTAGGGGTGGCCGTCTTTGTGCTCGGTGCAACGGTACTCACCCATTACGAAGAGGCAGTGATGGTGCGCATGGGCCCGGGTAACGGCCGTGCCCTGGCTGGCTACACTGCGGTTTATGAGCAGACGGTTAACGTGCAGCAACGCAACTATCAGGCAAGCGAAGCCGTTATCCGGCTTGACAGCAAGGGTAAGCAAGCACTCACATACATCAGGCCGCAGAGGCGCACCTATCTGGACGATCGCAGTGAGGTCTCCATCGCCGGGGTATACCACTCCCCTCTGTCTGACCTCTATATCTCCATGGGGCCGGCCATCAATGACAATCAGTTTCTGGTGCGAATCAGCCACAAGCCCTGGGTAAGGCTACTCTGGCTTGGCGGCGTACTGACCGCCTTCGGAGGCCTGCTGGCCTGGCGCCGTAGCCGCACCACCCACTACCAGGAGTACAACGGATGAGAGTTATTGTTCTGCTCTGCCTGTCCCTTCTCTGGCTGCCGTTCAATGCCGCCGCTTCAGACGGCAGCAACCTGAGCCAGCGGGTGGAGCAACTGGCAAGCAGCCTGCGCTGCCCCGCCTCGGTCAACCAGACTCTGGCCGACTCGGAAGCCGCCATCGCTTTTGAGCTCAAGGGGCACATTGCCCAGCAGCTCAAAGAGGGCCAGCAGGAGGAGCAGATTGTCCAATATCTGGTGGAACGCTATGGGGAACAGATCCGCTACCAGCCAGGTCTCGCCGGCGCCACGGCCCCGCTGTGGCTGATGCCGCTGCTGCTGGTCGGCCTGCTGCTGATGGTGTTGGTCTGGCCCCGCATGCTGCGCCGACCACCAGGACTAGGAGAATAGAGATGAAAGCCCTGACCCTGACCGCCACCCTGTTCACCTCCCTGATGCTGCTGCCCCAGGCTAGCGCCTCAAACCTGGAGAAGGTGTACGGGACTGGCGATCCTATCCCCAAGCCGATGATCATGAATAAGTTTGTGGAGTTCACCAACGCCCGCAAGCCTCCTGAGCTGGTGTTCCATGCTCGCGACGGCGCCCCGGTATCCATGAATCAGCACAGGGGCAACCTGACCCTGATAAACATCTGGGCCAGCTGGTGTGGTCCCTGTCTGAAGGAGTTACCCGCCCTAGAGCAGATGGAGCAGGAGTACCAGGGACAGCCCCTAGCCGTGGTACCGGTTTCCATTGACGAGCAGAGCCCGGATGAGGTGTACAAGATCCTGGCCAACTATCAGCTGGAAGGCATCGAGACCCTGTTTGATGCGGACCACAGCATGCACGGCGTGATGCCGGTGAACGTAGTCCCCGCCACCTATGTACTGGACGGCAGTGGTAATATCGTCGGTTTCGTCCGCGGCTATCTGGACTGGGAAGACCCGGATGTCGCCCCCTACCTGGACAAACTGATCGCCAAGTACAGCGCGGTCAAGCCACAGAGTTAAGAACTGAGAATGCGAAAAGGGCGGCCATTGGCCGCCCTTTTTCTCTTTGTGCCATCCAGCAACTACATCGCCATGGTGGACTTTTTCATCCACGCCACGGAGTAACCATAGAAGGGAATCACCCAGGCGGCGGAGTACTCATCCTGATAGAAGCGGTAGAAATAGAGCGGCTCTTCGGACAGACTCTGGCGACGCAGCTCCCGGTAAAAAGGCAGCGCAGCCTGAGTCACCTTCTCCGGCTTCAGCAGGTTACGGGATTGAGTCTCAACCTTGAACACGTCCACCTTGTGGCCGCCAATATCTGCGGTAAAGCGAGTGAACTCCCCCTCAAAGTTGTACTTGATGGGCGAGGTCAGACAATCCTGGTCCGTCACGCAAAAGGAGGCGAAGAACAACCCCTTGGAATCATCTTTGTAGACCAGAGAGATGTTGTGGTCGACCCGTACCAACAGCTGATCATTTCTGGGGAAGTAGACATCGGCACTGTACATATGCTCGGTCAGCTCCCCTTGATGGTAGGGAACCGTTGGCAGCTCAATCCGGTTGTACCTGATGCGCTGCTCCATGATCTTTGCCAGCTCGAAGAACACCGGCAGATCCATCTTCACCTTCTCCGTAACGGGGAAGTTGATATTGATGATGTCCTTTCCGGAACAGTTGCCATCAAAGCCGGGGCAAATTGAGATGGAGTCGGTCTTGCCATCGGTCAAGGCAAACGCCTTGTAATCCTTGATGATAGCCCGGGTGGAGCTGGTGTCGAAATGGCGCTGCCAACGGGCCAGTTCAGGCCTAGCCTGGTCACTGGAAGCCAATAGTTCAGTGGGGCCGGTCTCACTGCCGATTCGAAGCTCCCCCTGCTCTATCCAGGTCCAGTCACTGACGGAGTTGCTGGCGTAGAACCTGGGCAACAGCAGGTAGACCAGCGCCGCAATCACCAGAGTGGCGGCGATGACACCTACGGCGAGCAACGGCTTTCCTCTGCGAGGCTCAACCTGAGGCTCGGCGACCTCACTCAAGGATTCAACAGGGGACTCTTCAGCAACAGTGCGGGCACTGGCCACCACCACTTGGTAACCACGTCGAGCCACTGTCTTCAGGTTAACTTCCGGGAAGGGTTCCAGCTTCTTGCGCAGGGTGCTGACACACTGGATCAACGACGAGGGAGCCACCACCCGATCGGGCCAGCCCTCCTGCAGCAGCACCTCCTTGGTGCAGATCTCATCCTGGTGCTGCATCAGATAGCTGAGTACTGCGGCCTCGGCAAAGGACAACTTAATCTCTTCGGAGGATCTCGTATCGATCAAGCAAAGATGCTGATTATCCAGTACAAGATAAGGGGTTATCTGTATTGTTTTCACTGTGCTTGCCTGGGTTGAGTTTGAGAGTCGCTCTCGGGCGCCTGTGGCACCCCAAAATGGTTTTACAATCAAAGACTATTATGCCGTTTACCCCTTACTGTTCCTGTGATGATTTTCGCAGAAACCGAGTGATTGTTCGGGTAGTTAGCCAGGGTGTGAGCCCCGTTGGATTGAGGGGTTTGACTTACGCCACTCCACCACAGGCAGATGGCTCTTTTTTCGGCAAACGGTACACATTGAGCTAAAATCGTTTGACCTTTTTGTCGGACCACCGTTTAATAGCCGTCCACCGCCTCGATAGCTCAGTTGGTAGAGCAGGGGATTGAAAATCCCCGTGTCCCTGGTTCGATTCCGGGTCGAGGCACCATCTTAGAGAGAAGCGCTAACCGCAAGGTTGGCGCTTTTTTCGTTTAGCGGCTGTGCCAGCCGCGTGTCCCTGGGCTAGGCGCCCCCGTACGATTCCGGGTCGAGGCACCATCTTAGAGAGAAGCGCTAACCGCAAGGTTGGCGCTTTTTTCGTTTCTGCGGGCTGTTAAAGTCCGAGCAGGGTGCCTAACCCGGTAATCTCACGTCGCTTCGCTATGTCCGATGATCGCCGCAAGCGGCGTTACTGCGTTCACTCCGTGCATCCATGCACTCCGCCCTTCGGGCCATCGCAAGCGATGTTACTTCAGGCATCCTGCCTTTCGTTTCCGGGTCGAGGCACCATTTTAGAGAGAAGCGCTAACCGCAAGGTTGGCGCTTTTTTCGTTTCTGCGGGCTGCTAAAGTCCGAGCAGGGTGCCTAACCCGGTAATCTCACGTCGCTTCGCTTTGACTAGGCGTCCCCGCCCGATAACCGCCGCAAGCGGCGTTACTGCGTTCACTCCGTGCATCCATGCACTCCGCCCTTCGGGCCATCGCAAGCGATGTTACTTCAGGCATCCTGCCTTTCGTTTCCGGGATCGAGGCTACGAAGATCTGTCCCCAATCCTTGCACAATCGTCTCCCCGGCGAACGCCGGGGTCCAGTGACTTTTCCTGGCTTCTCCTGAACAAGGCCAAGCATCAGTAATCACAGACTCAGGATTCACAGCTATGCGAAAAGGACGATGAGGTAAATTCGCCGCACTGGCAAAATTTGTCGCCCCGCCCTCTCACAAAAGCCATTTGCCAGCACAATCAAAGCAGGTGAGCGACAAATTGGCCTTTTAGCCGCCAACTTCTGGAATCTCCAGGGTCTCTGGTTTATGACCTACCAGGTTCAGGAAGCGCTCTACGTTGGCCTCGGACAACACCAGGGTCACCGTATTAATCAGTGGATGGCACTGAAATGCCTGCCCGTTGCAGATATCTGCATCGAACCACAACTCCACTTGATGCTCTGGGTCATTAACCAGGGCCAGCAAAGACACATGCCCCGGCGATACGCCCAGAAACTTCTGCATACGCTCAGCAGAGGCAAAACCCAGACGGCTGATCTTCAGATCTCTGGAGAGTTGCTTGAGGTCCACTGCCTTATCTGCGCGAGTGATCAACAGGAAGTGACGCCTTCCATAGTTATCTCTTAAAAACAGGTTCTTCAGACGCTGCCCCGGTCGGTGCAACTCTAGCCTGTCTGCGTCGGTGCAGTTCTCAAGAGGAGGGTGTTCATAACGCTCAAACTCGATGAGGTGTTGACTCAGAAGTACCTCAATATCCATTGCATCATTCAATTGGGAATCCAGGCTTCAACCATAAAGATGTCCCGTCCGGGAGTCCAGACTCCGCCGTCATGCACAATTTTGCAGCAGACGGGCATGCAGGCAAAAAAAACGGTTGACTCCCCTGCCCTAAATCCGTTTAATACACCCCCGTCGCCTCGATAGCTCAGTTGGTAGAGCAGGGGATTGAAAATCCCCGTGTCCCTGGTTCGATTCCGGGTCGAGGCACCATTTTAAGAGAAGGCTCTGATGGAAACATCGGAGCCTTTTCTCGTTTCTGGGGGCTGTTAAAGCCCGTGCTAGGTGCCTAACCCGGTAATCGAACGTCGCTTCGCTTGGTTCGATGACTTCGCCCTTCGGGCCATCGCAAGCGATGTTACTCCGGTCGTGCCTCCCTCCGTTGCCGGTCGAGGCACCATTTTAAGAGAAGGCTCTGATGGAAACATCGGAGCCTTTTCTCGTTTCTGGGGGCTGTTGAAACCCGTGCTAGGTGCCTAACCCGGTAATCGAACGTCGCTTCGCTTGAACTAGGCGTCCCCACCTAGCCGGCCGCGACCGATGACCGCCGCAAGCGGCGTTACTGCGTTCACTCCGTGCGTCCATGCACTCCGCCCTTCGGGCCATCGCAAGCGATGTTACTTCAGCCATCCTGCCTTTCGTTTCCGGGGTCGAGGCTACAAAGTGCTTTCCTCGGCCCTTGCACAATCGTCTCCCCGGCGAAGGCCGGGGCCCAGTGGCTTACTGAACAAAGCACCAAAATTCATCAATCCAAGCGCAATTCACCGCCACAAAAGACAAAGATTCGCCAGTCAGCACTTTTGAGCGGAATTGCTGTTGACTTGCCAGCACGAAATCCGTTTAATACGCCCCGTCGCCTCGATAGCTCAGTTGGTAGAGCAGGGGATTGAAAATCCCCGTGTCCCTGGTTCGATTCCGGGTCGAGGCACCATATTGAAGAGCCCTGAACGCAAGTTCGGGGCTTTTTCGTATTAGCCGTTGTGCCAACGGCGTGTCCCTGGGCTAGGCGCCCCCGTACTATTCCGGGTCGAGGCACCATTTTAGAGAGAAGCGCTAACCGCAAGGTTGGCGCTTTTTTCGTTTAGCGGCTGTGTCAATTCCGAAACACACGGCTTCAACAGACTACCACCGCTCCGAAATCCTCCCCCTTTTCGGCTCAAATGTCGGAAAAATCCCGCATTTTGCACCGAACTTGTATTTATCAGCTTCTTTACTAGGCTCAAACAGCACCCGCACTGCACGGGAGCACTCAACTAGAGCAACAAAAGGAATTGATGATGAACAAATCACTAAGTGCACTGACACTGGGCCTGCTGTTGGCCTTTGCCACAACCTCAGCTCAAGCCAAAGATGAAGGCTTCTATATGGGCGCTTCTCTGGGTTCCGCCACCATCGAACAGGATGGCGCCGATCCGGACCTTGGCGACTTCGATTTCGATGAGAACGACTTCGCCTGGAAGATCTTCGGCGGCTACCAATTCAGTGGCCTGCTGGCGATCGAAGGCGGCTATGTGGATCTGGGCTCCCCCTCAGACTCAGGCACCAAGATCGACCCCTACGGCCTGGATCTCTTCGCCGTTGCCGGCATCCCTCTCGGCCCAGTCCGGATCTTCGGTAAGCTTGGCGGCATATACTGGGACTCTGACATAGATATTGGTGACACCAGTAGTAGCGATGACGGCTTCGACGCTGCCGGCGGCGTTGGTCTGGAATTCGAACTGGGCAGCTTCGCTCTTCGGGGTGAAGTAGAATATCTGGATGTGCTCGATGGCACCTGGATGTATACCCTGGGAGCCACCATCACCTTCTAAAACCAATCAGGCCGCCTCTGGCGGCCTGCATCAACTCAACCTCCACATTGCCAACCTGCCCCATAGCCACTAGCTTAAAAAGCAATCATCCCAAGGATATGGAGTGTTTATGATCACCCTTTATGGCTTTCCCCGCAGTCGCTCACTGAGAATCTCCTGGCTTCTGGAAGAGTTGGGTGTGGAGTGGCAATACTCTCTGGTCGACTTCAACAAAGGGGAGCATCGCAGCCCCGACTTTCTTGCAGTTAACCCCGCAGGCAAGGTGCCTGCGCTTACCGACGGCGAGCTCACCCTGCTGGAGTCCGGAGCCATCTGCTTGCACCTGGCTGAGAAGTATGGCAATCACTGGCTCCCACAGCCCGGCACCGACGAAGCCGCACGGCACCATCAACTGCTGTTCTTTACCCTGTGCGAACTTGAGCAACCGCTTTGGACCATAGGCAAACACAAATTTGCTCTGCCCAAGGAGCTGCGGGTTCCCCAGATTGTTGAGACTGCAGCCTGGGAGTTTGCCCGGGCCACCTCCGTAATCGAGTCATGGGTACCGGAGCAGGGCTACCTGCTGGGAGAGAACCCCACCGTGGCCGACATTCTGCTGGCACACACCCTAAACTGGGCTCACAGTTTCAAAACACCCTTGCCGGAAAAACTCGAGAATTACCGCTTAAGACTGTCTCAGAGGCCCGCCTTGGGCCGAGCACTGCAGCGTGAATTGGAGGCCCTTCCCGACCAGAAGTGACCTGTTCGCCGTAACAAAGGCTGAATTCCGAAGGGATTTCAGCCTCTTTGGCTAGAATTATGGCTAGGTTCAATTTTCTTTGGCGTTTTTTTCATCAAAACACTTGCTTTTAGCTCTACAAAGAGTAATATGCGCGCCCTCGGGATCTATCTCCCTTATTGGGAGGCTATTAGCGCCATACAACGTCTGCCGGCCAGGGCGGCTCTAAATGGGTTGTTGTTTGGGCTAATGCCTCGTTGCTCCGCTTCGCAGCCAAGCTGCGACAACCTGACTGGATATACATGTCTGATACCACTATTGATTTCGCTGGCTTGAATCTGCCGGCTCCTCTGCTTGCGGCCGTTACTGACCTGGGCTTTACCGCCCCCACGCCGATTCAGGCCCAAGCCATCCCTTACATGATTGAGGGCAACGACATCCTGGGTGAAGCCCAGACCGGTACCGGTAAAACCGCTGCCTTTGGTCTGCCCGGGCTGGCCCGCATAGATCCCAGCCAGCGTCACATTCAGATGCTGGTGCTCGCCCCGACCCGTGAACTGGCAATTCAGGTTGCCAAATCCCTGGAAGAGTTCGCTGTAAACCTGCGCGGCCTGCGCGTCACCACCCTGTACGGTGGCCAGCCCTACGGCCCTCAGCTGCGTGATCTGGAGCGCGGCTGCCAGGTAGTCGTGGCCACTCCCGGCCGCCTGATGGACCACATTCGCCGTGGCAGCATCGATCTGGAGAAGGTCAGCTGCTGCGTACTGGACGAAGCGGATGAGATGCTCAACATGGGCTTCCTCGAAGATATCGAGTGGATCCTGGAGCACCTGGACTCTGAGACCCAGATGGCACTGTTCTCCGCCACCATGCCTCAGCAGATCCGTCGCATCGCCCAGCGTTTCCTGAAAGATCCCAAGCACGTCAAGATCGCTGCAGATGTAAACGCAAAGGCCAACATTACCCAGAAAGCCTGGAAAGTTACCGGCGTTTCCAAGCAGACCGCCCTGGAGCGTCTGGCAGAGACTCTGCCCTACGACGCCATGATCGTGTTTGTGCGTACCCGTGGTGACACCGTCGACCTTGCCGCCCACCTGAACGGTCTGGGCTTCAAGGCCGCCGCTCTCAACGGTGACATGAGCCAGCAGCAGCGTGAACACACCGTTGCCCAGCTGCACAAGGGTCGCATCTCCATCCTGATCGCCACCGACGTAGTCGCCCGTGGTCTGGACGTGCCTCGTATCACCCACGTGGTGAACTACGACCTGCCCATGGACTCCGAGTCCTACGTACACCGTATCGGCCGTACCGGTCGTGCCGGTCGTGAAGGTGAAGCGATTCTATTCGCCCGCCCCCGCGAAATGCGTCTGCTGCGCACCTACGAGCGTCAGACCAAGGGCACCATCATCCCTATGGACCTGCCGACCGCCGAAGAGCTTGGCCGTCACCGGGTTGGCCGTCTGCAGGAGGAACTGACCACCTGCATCGACGAGCGTGACCTGGAAGAGCTGAAGGGTATGCTGACCGAGATGTCTGAGAAGACCGAGAAGGACATTCTCAGCCTGGCCGCCGCCCTGCTGTTTGAGCGTCAGCGCAAGAAGCCTCTGAAGCCCAAGCCGGATCCAGAGCCTCGTTTCGAGCGCCGCGAGCGTTCCGAACGTCGTGACCGCGATGGTGATGATCGTCGCCCACGTCGCGAGAACATCAACTTCGACACCTACCGTCTGGCCGTAGGCCGCGAGCACGGTGCCCAGGTGAAGGACATCGTTGGCGCCCTGGCCAACGAACTGCAGCTGGAGAGCCGTCTCATCGGTCAGATCCGCCTGTTCGATGCCCACACTCTGGTGCAGCTGCCGCAGAACATGCCTCCTTACGTTCAGAACGACATGCGTAAGATCCGCATCCGCAACCGCCAGATCGACGGTCAGATCACCTCTGAGCAGATCCCGCCTCGGGATCGTGACGACAACCGTCGTCCTCGTCGCGATGGTGAGTTCCGTGGTCGCCGTGACGGTGAGTTCCGTGGTCGCCGCAACGACGGTGACTCCCGTGGTCGCCGCAACGACGGTGAGTTCCGTGGTCGTCGCGAAGATGGCGAGTTCCGCCCTCGTCGTAACGACGGTGAATTCCGCCCTCGTCGCAATGACGGCGAATTCCGTGGCCGCCGCGAAGACGGTGAGTTCCGTGGTCGCCGCAACGAAGGCGGTTACCAGGGCAAGCGCCAGCGTCGCGAATTCAACGACTAACAGGCATTGAGCGGATCATTCCGCTCAACCCTCAGGTCTGATAAGCTGCCCTCCTTCTTGGAGGGCAGCTTTTTTTATGAGAAAAATCTTAATATCTCTGGCAGTTACCGCCAGTTTTGGGGCTAATGCCTCCTTTACGGAAAACAGCAGTGACGTATTAGAATTCGCCCTGCCTGCCGCCGCGGCATCCATCGCCTATTTCGTGGAAGAGGATGAAGAGGGGCTGTGGCAGTTTGGCTACAGCCTGGGCGCCACCGCCCTGACCACCTATGCCCTGAAGGCTGCGGTCGACAAAGAGCGCCCCAACGGCAAGGATAACGATGCCTTCCCCAGCGGCCATGCCGCCCTCACCTTCTCCAGCGCAGGATTCCTGCATCGTCGCTATGGCTGGCAATATGCCCTGCCCGCCTACCTTCTCGCTGGTTACACCGGCTATGCCCGGGTCCAGACCGACAACCATGAAGTGGAGGATGTGCTCGCTGGTGCCGCCATCGGGTTGGCGTTCAACCACTTTATTGTGTCCCCGCACCCGGATCTGGCCATCGCCCCCTACTATGATGGTGAGACGGCTGGCCTGGTCGGCCAATTCAAATTCTAGGAGAAGCTATGTTTGAGCTACACGAACGGCTGGAGCAGGACTCCATGCTGATTGGTCACCTGAGTCTGTGTCAGGTAAGGCTCTCCAAGGATGGCCGCTATCCCTGGCTTATCCTGATCCCTGAGCGCAGCGGTATCAAGGAGATCCACCACCTGAGTGACGACGATCAGCTGCAAATGATGCGGGAGTCCTGCCAAGTGGCGCAGATCATGGAGGAGGTGCTGAGCCCGGATAAGGTGAATGTGGCGTCTTTGGGGAACATGGTGCCTCAGCTGCATCTGCACCATGTGGCCAGGTTTGCCAGCGATGACGCCTGGCCGGGCCCCATCTGGGGCGCCCACCCGGCGCTGCTGGAGTCGGAGCATGAGCTGGAACAGAAGAGCCACCAGTGGCAGCAGTGGCTCTCCCGAATCCAAGGCTTTGTGGTGGCCTAGGGGTTATCCCGCCTTCTGACGACACTCCGGCTCTACTGAGATGGAGCCGGTTTCGGTCGAGAGCATGCACTGACCATCCATGATGTTGGCCTGCAGGCGGATGTTTCTGTCCGCCAGATCAGCCAGGCCATTGAAGGCCTCATCGGACAGGCTCCAGATGGTCAGGTTGTCATGGCGGCCCAGGTTGCCCTGGTTCTGCTGCCACCACACCTGAGCGGAACGCTCACCATAGTTGAACAGCACCACCTGCCTGGCACGGGAACAGGCCTTTTTCAGGCGCTTCTCATCGGGCTGGCCGAGCTCAATCCACAGCTCAATCTCACCGGCATCGTTCTTCAGCCACAGCTCCGGCTCGTCATCGGCACACAGCCCCTTGGTAAACTCCAGCTTCTCCTCGGCATACATGCACCAGGCCAGCAACCGTACCATCAGCCGACCGTCGGTTTCCGAGGGGTGGCGGGCCAGAGTCAGACTTTCGCTCAAATATTGGTGGCGATCCATATCCGCCAACTCGACGTGGGCACGGAACACCGTCGCTTTCAGGGCCATCAGTTCTCAATTCCAGAAGTAATAAGGGTAACCGCTGGAGTGTACCAGTATTTACTTGCCGGCCGTCACCTTCTGGCCAATTTTCAGAGAGCCCGAAGACAAATTTCGGGAACCCTGGGTCCAATCCCGGGTCATACCCCCTGTTTATACGAATAACCCTTGCATAATGGGCGGTTAGCCCTAATAGTAGTTGGGATGTTTTTAGGGAGAATCCAATGCGCACTCTATTTAAGATCGGCCTGGTTGCCGCAGCCGTAGCTCTGGCCGGTTGTCAGGATAATGCCGCCGATACCAAGGCGGAAGACGTCAAGCTCAACACCGAAGACCAGAAGATCGCCTACGCCATCGGCGCCTCTTTTGCCGGTAACCTGGCCAGCAGCCTGGACCAGCTGAACGAGCTGGAGATTTCCGTGGACCGCGATCTGGTTCTCCAGGGTATCAAGGCAGGTCTGGCTGGCAACAACCAGCTGACCGAGGAGGAGATGGGTCAGCTGCTGCAGGCATTTGACACCAAGATCGCCGAAGCCGCCCAGGCGAAGGAAGCCGCAGAAACTGCCGCCGTAAAGGCTGAAGGTGAAGCCTTCCTGGCCGAGAACGCCAAGAAAGAGGGCGTGAAGGTGACCGAGTCCGGCCTGCAGTACAAGGTGATCACCGAAGGTGAAGGCGCCAAGCCTGCTGCCACCGACACCGTGGAAGTGCACTACCGCGGCACCCTGATCGACGGCACCGAGTTTGATTCCTCCTACAAGCGCGGCGAGTCCATCAGCTTCCCGCTGAATGGCGTAATCAAAGGCTGGACCGAAGGTCTGCAGCTGATGAACGTGGGCTCCAAGTACGAGCTGTACATCCCCTCCGAGCTGGCCTATGGTGAGCGTGGCGCCGGCCAGTCCATCCCTGGCAATGCAGCCCTGGTGTTCGAAGTGGAACTGCTGGGCATCCCCTCCCAGGAAAAGCGGGAGATGGGCATCGAGGAGCAGTAAGCTTCTCCCCATAAAAGAAAAGGCGCCCTTTGGCGCCTTTTTTGTATCACTAGTGTTCAGGAGGAAAGATGATCCTGCTTACCGGCACCAGCCGCCCCTTCGGTGATGGCCACAGCGCCATCCATAAACAACCCTCCGACGCAGCCCTGTTCTGCTCTACCCTGGGATTGCCCGGAGACGAGGTGGCTGACCCAAGATTCCATGGTGGCGCCGACCGTGCCCTGCATTACTACCCGGCGGAGCACTATCAATTCTGGGCTCACTATTGGCAGAGCCTGGGTCTGACCGCCTCACCGACCCCTTTCCAAGCCGGCGCCTTTGGTGAAAACCTCTGTGGCCAAGGCTGGACCGAGCACACTGTCTGCGTCGGAGACCGCTTCCGGCTGGGGGGCACCCTGCTGGAGGTGAGCGAGCCCCGCTGCCCCTGCCACAAACTCAACACCCGCTTTGATTACAGCCATATGGCCCTTCAGGTTCAGCTGACCCATCGCTGTGGCTGGTTCTTCCGGGTCATCGAAGAGGGCGAAATTGCTCCGGGAGACACTCTGGAGCGGGTCGAGCAGGATCCCAGAGGGCTGACCCTGGCTCAGTGCAACACCATCCTTTATGGGCAGCCCTTCAACCGGGAGGATCTCACCCTTCTGGCCGGGCACCCCAAGCTGACGTCGGTCTGGAAAAAACATGCCAAGCGCTGGATTGAATCCGGCGTCGGCGGAGACTGGCACAAACGCCTGTTTAGTCATCCCGCCACCTCTCAATAGCAAAGGACAGACCACCGGGTTGAATACCCAATCACATCAACTCGGTGGTGACTCTTTGGAGTAAAACTTCGTTTTAAACACCCAAAATTGTCGTTAACCCAACTGGCAAAACCCCGTATCTTTCCGCCCTAACTTATGCTTTTTTCGTAATATTACCACGAACGATGTTTTTTCCGTCAGTCACTTTCAGAGCAAAATAAACGTAAAATCGTCGATTATTTAATCCGCGATCAAAAATAACGTGATTCAGGTCACACAAGCCAAGGGAAGTCATATTCGCCGCTTGATGGAGGGGCAGTGTCGGTATATGGCTGTGACATCAACTTTTCTGGATAAAAGTTGCTTAAAGAAAATTACTACAATCGCGAGGATACGATGATGAAAGCAATCGCCTCTACTGCGGCCGCAGTGACTCTGGCTCTGACATCTTTCGTCGCTGGCGCAGCAGACTTCAAACCTGCCGTGGCCTACGACGTAACCGGTAAGTACGACAAGTCCTTCAACCAGGCAGTTTTTGAAAATGGTGTAACCCAGTTCAACAACGACAAAGGTATGAAGATCCGTGAGTTTGAACCTGCCAACGATGCTCAGCGTGAGCAGGGTCTGGAGCGTCTGGCTAAGCGCGGCTTCAACCCCATCGTCGTTGTAGGCTTCATGTACGGCACCGCCCTGGAAAAGGTGGCCAAGAAGTACCCCGACAGCCAATTCGTCATCATCGACTCCGTTGTAGATCTGCCAAACGTTAAGTCCATCGTGTTTAAAGAGCACGAAGGTTCCTTCCTGGTAGGTGCTCTGGCAGCCATGAAGTCCGAGTCCAAGAAGCTGGGCTTCGTTGGCGGCATGGACATCCCTCTGATCCGTAAGTTCGCTTGTGGCTACGAGCAGGGTGCCAAGTACGTAAACAAAGACGCCGAAGTATTCCAGAACATGACCGGTTCCACCGTTGCTGCCTGGAACGATCCAGCCCGTGGTTCCGAGCTGGCCAAGTCCCAGTTCACCAAAGGCGCTGACGTAGTATTCGCCGCTGCTGGCGGTACCGGTGTTGGTGTTTACCAGGCCGCTAAGGACGAAGGCAAGTTTGCCATCGGCGTAGACTCCAACCAGAACTACCTGCACCCAGGTGTGATGCTGACCTCCATGGTTAAGCGTGTTGGTCTGGCGACCTACGAGATGTTTGCCGACGCTCAGAACGGCAAGTGGGACGCTGGCATCAACGCCCTGGGTCTGAAAGAGAACGGCGTAGGCTGGGCTCTGGATGACTACAACCGCTCCCTGGTTTCTCCAGAGATGGAGAAGCAGCTGAACGACATCGCCGCCAAGATCAAGTCTGGCGACATCGTGGTTCACGATTACATGAGCGACAACACCTGTAAGTACTAAGCTTACCGCTCCAAACCCGGAGAGGTCCGCCTCTCCGGGCTTTCCCCTCCCAGCATCTCATGCCAGATAGCAAAGAGAACTCTGCTATGTCAGATCGAACTGAAAAACCGTTCGCCCTGGAACTAAAAGGCATCGACAAACGTTTCGGCGCAGTACACGCCAACAACAATATCGACCTTCAGGTCCCCGCAGGGACCATCCATGGCATCATCGGCGAGAACGGCGCCGGTAAGTCCACCCTGATGAACATCATCTACGGCTTCTACGAGGCCGACAAAGGTGAAATCCTGGTGGACGGAAAGAAGTGCAGCATTAAAACCTCCCGGGCCGCCATCGAGGCCGGCATCGGCATGGTGCACCAGCACTTCATGCTTGTAGACAATTTCACCGTACTTGAGAACGTAGTCCTGGGCGCTGAGGAAGGCGCAATGCTGGCAGGGAGCCTGACCAAAGCCCGTAAAGAGCTGACTCGTCTCGCCAAGGAGTACCAGCTGGACGTGCCTCTGGACGCCCTGGTCGAAGAGCTGCCTGTTGGTCTGCAGCAGCGAGTTGAGATCCTCAAGGCGCTCTACCGCGGTGCCCGAATCTTGATCCTGGATGAGCCCACCGGCGTGCTCACCCCCCAGGAAACCGATCACCTGTTCCGCATCCTCGATGCCCTGCGCGATCAGGGGGTAACCATCCTGCTGATCACCCACAAGCTGCGGGAAATTCTCGCCGCCACCGACAATGTATCGGTAATGCGTCAGGGCGCCATGGTCTCTCACGTGGTCACCAAAGAGACCAACAAAGAGGAGCTGGCGGAACTGATGGTGGGTCGCAAGGTGCGCCTGAAGGTGGACAAAGAGGCCGCCAAGCCCAAGCAGACCCTGCTCAAAACCGAAGATCTGCGCGTGGTGGACAGCCGCGGCGTAGAGCTGCTCAAGAGCGTCAATATCGAACTCAAGGCCGGTGAGGTCGTGGGTATCGCTGGTGTATCCGGCAACGGCCAGTCCGAACTGATGGAGGTGTTAAGCGGCTTACTCACCCCCACCAGCGGCAAGGTGGTTATCGGCGACACCACTATCTCTGCAGACGTCCCCAGCGATCCTGCCGCAGTGCGGGAGATGGGTGTGGCACACGTGCCTGAAGATCGTTTGGCCATGGGTCTGGTCAAGCCCTTCACCGCCAAAGAGTCCGCCCTCCTGGGCTACCACGAGCAAGAGAAGTACAACGGCAAGGTTCTTACCAAGACAGGGGTCATCGAGTCTGAGTGTAAGCGCCTGATGGATGAGTGGGATGTGCGGCCGCGCAACCCCAATCTGCGCAGTTCGCTGTTCTCCGGTGGTAACCAGCAGAAGCTGATCATCGCCCGCGAGGTGGACCAGAACCCTGATGTACTGCTGGTGGGCCAGCCTACCCGTGGTGTGGACATCGGTGCCATTGAATTCATTCACAAGCGCCTTATCGAGCTGCGCGACGAAGGCAAGGGCGTGCTGCTTGTCTCCGTTGAGCTGGACGAGATCCTCTCCCTGTCCGACCGCATCATCGTGATGTTTGACGGCCAGGTGGTGGGCGAAGTCCAGGCTGACAAGGCCAATGAGCGGATTCTGGGCATGATGATGGCCAACGTTATTCCAGATGAATTGAAACAGGCCAATTCGGCCGAAGGAGATGCAGCGTGAGCGACTCCAAAATGCCGGCGTGGGCCAATGTAGGCCTGCTGCCACTGTTGAACGTCACCCTGGCGTTCGCCGTATCCGCCTTGGTATTCATGTTTATTGGCATCGATCCTGTCGAAGCCGCCGAGGTGATGTTGTACGGTGCCCTGGGCTACGAAGAGGGTATTGGTTACACCCTGTTCTACGCCACCAACTTTATCTTCACCGGCCTGTGTGTGGCCCTGGCGTTCTCCGCCGGGCTGTTCAACATTGGTGGTGAAGGTCAGGCCTACATCGGCGGCCTGGGCGTGGGTCTGGCCTGTCTGGCCCTGGACTCTGCCCTGCCCTTCTGGGCCCTGCTACCCATCACCATGCTCTCCGGCATGGTGTTCGGTGCCCTGTGGGCACTGATCCCTGGCTACCTGCAGGCCTACCGCGGTTCTCACATCGTGATCACCACCATCATGTTCAACTTCATCGCCTCGTCGCTGATGGTGTACCTGATGGTGAACGTGCTGAAACTGGACGGCCAGATGGCACCGGTTTCCCGCGTGTTTGAACAGAGTGCCCAACTGCCCTTCATGCATGAAATCATGGGCTGGTTTGGCATCACCATCGAAGAGTCCCCGCTGAACCTGGCGTTCATCATCGCCCTGCTGACCGGCTTCTTCCTGTGGGTCCTGCTGTGGCACACCCGTTGGGGCTTTGCCATCCGCGCCATGGGCAGCAACCCCACCGCCGCCCGCTACGGCGGTATTGATCCCAAGAAGCTGACCGTTATCGTCATGCTGATCTCCGGTGCCATGGCTGGCCTGGTGGGCATCAACGAGGTGCAGGGCTACTCCGGCCAGATCAAACTGGACTTCGTCGCCGGCTACGGCTTTACCGGTATCGCCGTGGCGCTGATGGGCCGGGGTCACCCTGTAGGCATCATCCTGGCCTCCATCCTGTTCGGCCTGCTGTTCCAGGGGGGAGCCGAGCTGGCGTTCGAATACCCTGAGCTGGACCGCAACATCGTGGTGGTGGTTCAGGCCCTGGTGATCCTCTTCTGTGGTGCTCTTGAGTACATGCTCAAGCCCTACATGGAGAAGTTCTTCGCCGCTGTATCATCCAGCAAGCAGCAGACTGCGGAGGCCTAAGCTATGTACGAGAATATTATCCTGATCCTCGACGCCACCCTGCGGGTGTCCACCCCTCTGCTGCTGGCCGCCATGGCCGGTATGTTCTCCGAGCGCTCCGGCGTGGTGAACATCGCCCTGGAGGGTAAGATGCTGTCCGCCGCCTTCGCCGCGGCCGCCACCGCCACTGCCACCGGCAGCGTCTGGCTGGGTCTGCTGGCCGCCATCCTGGTGGGCATCTGCATGGCGCTGATCCACGCCTTCGCCTCTGTGACCCACAATGGTGACCAGGTGGTGTCCGGTGTGGCCATCAACATCCTGGCTGCGGGCCTGACCATCACCCTGGGCCGCTACTGGTTCGGCCTGGGTGGTCAGACTCCGACCCTGACCGATGAGCAGCGTTTCAACCCCATCACCTTCCCCTTCGCGGACGCCCTGGCAGACGTTCCCCTGATTGGCGGGCTCTACTCGACCCTGCTGTCCGGACACAACCTGCTGGTGTATGGCGCCTTCGCCCTGGTGCCTGTGTGCTGGTGGATCCTGTATCGCACCCGCTTCGGTCTGCGCCTGCGCGCCGTGGGTGAAAACCCCCACGCGGTGGACACCGCCGGTATCTCCGTAGCCTGGCTGCGCTATCGGGCTCTGATCATCGCCGGTATCCTGTGCGGTATCGCCGGTGCCTACCTGTCCACCGGTCAGAACGCTGGCTTCGTACCCAACATGAGTGCGGGTAAAGGCTTTATCGCCCTGGCGGCGCTGATCTTCGGTAAGTGGCGCCCACTGACCGTGATGCTGGGCTGTCTGCTGTTCGGCTTCCTGGACGCCGTTGCCATCCGTCTGCAGGGCGTGTCCCTGCCCGGCGTAGGCGAGGTACCGGTTCAGGCCATCGAGGTACTGCCCTACATCCTGACCGTACTGCTGCTGGCGGGCTTCATCGGCCGCTCCGTGGCACCCAAGTCTGTAGGTGTGCCCTATGTGAAGTCCCGCTAAGGACTGAGCAGAGAAACAGAAACGGCGCCTTGTGGCGCCGTTTTTTTATGGCCGCTCTCAGGCCTGCGTATTCATCGGGCTCATCAAGCCGCTTCCACCTGAGGTTCCAGCTGCTGGCGACGACCGCGAAGCAAAACCCAGAACAGGGGCAGGGCCATCATCAGAGACAGCTGCTCCACCGCACCAAGGCCGCTGGCACCGAACAGGCCCACGACTATGGCGGCGCCAGTCATCTGGAACAGTCCCAACAGGGCCGACGCGGTACCGGCACGGTCACCGAAGGGCGCCAGGGCACTGCCGGCGCAGATGGCGATCAGGAAGGAGAAGGCCACAGAGGCCACGAATACCGGGCCCATAAAGGCGATGGGGGTCATCAGCCCACGCAGGGCAAACTCCGCCATGCCCGCCAGGGCCATCAGCACCACGCCGACCCACAGGGCGCGTTTCTGCCCCATCCAGGCCACCGCCTTGGGCGCCGCAAAGGCCGCCACAATGTTGATCACCGCGTTGACGCCGAACCAGATGGCGTAACTGCGGGCATCCAGCCCCAGCTCCACCATCAGCCTGGTGGGGGACTGAGCCACATAGCCGATTATCATCGCCATCCCCAGCAGCGCCAGCACCGCGTAGAAGCGAAACGCCTCCACCTCCAGCACACTGGCGTAGCGGCTCCAGGAGAGCAGACGACCTTCGCTGCGGGTGCTCTGTGGCCGGGTCTCAGGCAACATCAGCCAGAGTACGGCACTCACCAGCACCCCATAGCCGGCCATAAACCAGAAGTTGGCGGTCCAGCCCCACCAGTGGGTCAAGAGGCCACCCAACAGGGGGGCTGCCGCCGGGACGATACAGATAACGCCGTTCAGATAACTGAACATCGGCTTGGAGCGCTCGGCGCCGAAGAAATCCCTCACCCCGGCGAAGGCCGCCACAGACAGGGCACAGGCAGAGAAACCCTGTCCCAGTCGGGCCGCCATCAGCAGGGCGTAATCTGAGGCCAGGGCCGCCATGGAGGAGGTCAGGATGTAGAGCAGGGTTCCGGTCAACGCTACCGGTCTGCGGCCGTAGCGGTCCGCCAGGGGACCGGCCAGCAGTTGCCCTATGCCGAAGGAGAGCATGAACATGGGCAAACTCTGTTGCACCCAGGACACAGGTACCGACAACGCCTCGGCCATCTGGGGAATGGCGGGGAGGAAGATGTCGATGGCCAGGGGTGAGAACAGCACCATCATCATGAACAGCGGCAGAGGGTTGGTTAAACGCATGACTACTCCTTAAACGTCGATGCGTCTATTGTAGGGATTGCCAGATATGAAATAAAATGACTTATAATCCTAAGCTGATAGTCCAAGAAGGAATATCATGATCCGCCACACCGACCTGAACCTGCTCAGAATCCTGCTGACCCTGCTGGAGGAACTCAGTGTCTCCCGCACTGCCGAGAAGCTGTGCCTGACCCAGTCGGCGGTCAGCAAACAACTGGCCAGGCTACGACAGCAGTTGGGGGATCCCCTGTTTATCCGTCATCCCAAGGGGCTGACCCCCACTCCCAGGGCTCGCTCCCTGGAACCTCAGGTACGAACCTGGTTGGCCATGGCCGATGAGATTCTTGAGCCCCAGGGGTTTGACCCCGCCAACAGCCAGCGACGCTTCCGCCTGGCCCTGACCGAGACCTGCTTCGCCACCCTGCTCACCCGCTTCCTGGGACCGATGATGAATGCCGCCCCCGGCATCATGTTGGAAACCAAGAGCTGGGAGGCGGTGGGGCTGCCCATGTTGAGCAAAGGCGAGGTGGACCTGGCCATCTTCCCCCGGGACAACGACACCCGGGCCCCCCACCCCTTTCACATCAGCAGTCTGCCGAAGAACCTGGAGTATGTGGAGCTGAGCCGGGACGATCACGTCTGCCTGGTGCACGACAAGCACCCGGTTCTGGGGAAGGAGTGGAGTCTGGAGCAGTATGTGGGACTGTCCCATCTGAAGATTGAGTGTGAGGGCTCCGATGCCTGGCTGCTGGACCAGGTACTGGCAGAGACTGGCCACCAGATCACCGC
This sequence comes from Ferrimonas sp., assembly GCF_048263965.1. NCBI lineage: Bacteria > Pseudomonadati > Pseudomonadota > Gammaproteobacteria > Alteromonadales > Ferrimonadaceae > Ferrimonas > Ferrimonas sp. Next base: position 59,420 of record NZ_JBLXDO010000004.1, read on the forward strand.
CTCCATGCGCACCTCGGATTTCTATTCCGCCGCCCTGCTGTGTCAACACAGCAACCTGGCCTTCACCTGCACCCGCAGCTTTGCCAACCGGGTGTCTGAGAGCCACAACCTGGTGAAGCTGCCATTGCCGTTAAAGATGGAGCCCCTGAGCAACCTGCTCGGATGGCCGGCTCACCTGTCGGCGGACCCGGCACACCGCTGGCTGCGGGAGTTCATTATTGCCCAGTGTCAGCCCGGTCAGGGGGCACACTGCCCCTGATCGCAGGGATCCCCGGCTTCCCCCAGCGACTGGGGAAACAGGTCTCGCTCCACCCTCATCAATAGGGTACGGCTGACAATGTCCTCCTCCAGGGTAATGGGCCCACGACCATAACGCTCTCCCTGACGATAGAGGTCCAGCAACTGCTGCCCTGTGGGCGCATAGCTGCCATGATAGGTCCACAGCAACAGACACTCCTGCTCCTGACAGTGGTTGCTGACTAATTCAAACGACTGTTGCGGCTCCTGGGCAGACACGGGAAACAGCATCGCCACCCCCAGCCAAGCCATCCATTTGGTCATTGGAACCTCCCCCTAAAATCCCGGTTCAACATCCTTCAGAGACAAGGGCGGCGGCACCATTGGCCGCCGTTTTTTGCCTCTATGCTGTAAGTCTAGGACAGGGCTCTGGGCCTGGTTGAGAATTTGTGTATAATCCAGCTCCGGCTTATAAATCGGCGTAAAAAATGGGCAACCTCATTGGAGCTCGAGCGCCGCAAGTCGGATATGGGGAGGTGACTCTCGACCCGGTTCAATCGGGCGGTCACCAAACTTGTTGGGGGGAAGCAGAGCATCGTCTGCTAAACCGATATTCAGGGCGGCGTACACTTAGGTAACCTGCCCGACCTTCAACAGGAGTTAGAGCAATCATGCTTTTTTTCGAAGGGTCTGAGAAGAAGATCGAGGTGGTTCTCCAGCCGGGTCAGCCTTCACTCAGACAATTGGAACGCGAATTCTGGCAACAGCTCGTTGCCAAGGCCAATGCCACCATCCTCTCCTCCGTGCATAATGAGGAGTGCGATGCCTATCTGCTGAGCGAGTCCAGCCTGTTTGTCTGGGAAGATCGTTTCCTGATGCTCACGTGCGGCACCACCACCCTGGTGGACGCCGTGGTCAGCTTCCTGGAACGCTTCTGTGCCGACAACCTGGCCATGCTCAGCTATCAGCGTAAGAACGAGTACCAGTCCCACCTGCAAAAGAGCTCTTTCGAAGAGGATGTGAAGGCGTTGCAGCAGCAGGTCAAAGGGGTGGGCTACCAGCTGGGCTACCTGGACGGGCATCACAACTACATCTACCACCTGGATCGTCCCTATCAGCCGAAAGAGAACGATGCCACGGTAGAGCTGCTGATGTACCACATCAACGGCGCCAATGCCCAGTACCTGCGCAGCGAAGAGCAAACTGTGGAGGGGATTCGTCAGAGGCTGAACTGGGAGGCACTTCTGCCCGGATTCCAGCTGGATGACTTCCTGTTCGAACCCTTTGGCTACTCCATGAATGCCATCCGGGGTGATCGCTACGCCACCATGCACATCACCCCGCAGGAAAACAGCTCCTACGTCAGCTTCGAAACCAATCTGGAAGGTGAGGAAGCCACCCAGGTACTGGATGCCCTACTCAAGATTCTGCAGCCGGACAGTTACGACCTGATCAGCTTCAGTCAGCAGCTGCACCTGGATCACCAGCCTGGCGTCATCTGCGTAGACCAGGCGATCCAGCCCCTGAGTTGCGGCTACACCCTGCGCTTCGCTCACTATCTCAGGCCCCCCTGCGCCGAGCGCAGCGCCGATCTGTTGACTCTCTAAGTGGGTTTGTCGGTGGCGGCTGGTGACAGCCGCCACATCTTCACCTGATTTTTCCCATGCTGTTTGGCCAGGTAAAGTTGCTGGTCCGCAATGCGCACCAGTTGATCGAACTCCTGAAACTGCTTGGTCAGATCCGCTCCGGGTTCAATCAGGGCCACGCCAATGCTGGCGCTGATGGGGCGTTTGAGCAGTGCTGTCGACTTGTGCAGTCGCTCAATGTGCCCGCGCAGATTCTCCGCCAGCTTCTCCACCGTCTCAGGCAACACCTCCACATAGATGATGCAAAACTCCTCCCCCCCGTAACGACAGGCGATATCCTCACCCCGCCGGGCCACCCGCTTAATCTCTCTGGCCACACACACCAGGCAATCGTCCCCCGCCTGATGACCAAACTCGTCGTTATAGGCTTTAAAATCATCGATATCCAGCATCATCACTGCGGCACCATACTTGGCCCGACACAAGCGCCGCCATTCTCGAATGGCAAAGTGGTCCATACCCCGCCGATTCGCCAGCCCGGTGAGCGAATCGGTCTGACTGAGGTCTTGCAACTGTTTGCGCTGTTTCTCCACTCGCCCGATCAAACCATTGAAGGCATTGACCAGATGCTGGAACTCCCGCACGTACATATTGACGGTGAGCTTACGGTATTGGCGTTCGCGCTCCATCTGCCGAAGCTGAGCGCTGCCAAACTCGATGGGAGTAACAAAGATTCGCCACAGCAGAAAGTTGGTGGTGGGCAACAGCAATACCAATAGGACAAAGGCGATCCACTCCCTCTGCTCCACGCCATGTTTCACCTGTGCAGAGTAGGTGAGAGTGAGTACCCAGGCCCCCTTGGCCAGGCTGTCCTTAACGAGCAGCTCCCGCTGTTCTGCGGGCTGTTCAAACCCTTCCAGGATCATCAATTCGGACAGAGCCTGGTCTTCCAGACCCGCCGGCCTGGCCGACACCTTGAGGCCCAGCTTGGCAAAACTGGCCTCCATCTCACTGACCCTGAGGGGTTTAAGCAGCAACAGGTAACCCAGACTGCACCCCAGCTTATCCATGCTGCAGACGGTAGAAGCACTGTAGCTGTAGAGGCCTTCATCCATCCACAGCAAGCCGGTAGTGGACATCTCGCTCTCCGGCAGCATGGCAGGCATCAGCCGGGCACGGGCATAGGCAATATCTTCCACCAAGATTGGAAATTGGTCCGTTTCCCGAGGAGTGTGAGTAACGAAGCTCTTAAGAGAGAGGTCCGGGCCGTATAGCAGGGCAATCTCTGCCCCCTTGGTAAGCTGAGGCTCAGACTCTCCACCGGTGAGCACGCCCCGAGCCCACCGGTCGTAACCGGGGGAGGCCGCCAACTCGGTCAACAGCATCTGCTGCTGGGAAAAATACTGACGAACCGTCAGAGTCTCATGCCACTGCAGGGTGGCCACCTCCCGTTCAAGCATGGGGATGATCACCAGCATTCGAATCAGCCAGTAACTCGCCACCAACACCAGTATCAGCACCATGGACAGCAGTAACGCCAGCCTTTTCAGAGTCATCTGTTTACCTCAGCCCGAGAGGTAAAGTGTGGCACGGCTTCGCCGTTTTGACAGAAAAACGAAAAAGGGACGCCAATGCGTCCCTTAAAAATCCGTTGGCTTCTCCGACCGGCTACACAGCCTGCGCCGCCATAGGGGTCAGAGTGCGTGGAGTATAAAAATCCTGGTCCGCCAGCAGACGCTCTCGACTGAAACCAGTCTGAACCAGGCGGGCCATGGATGCATCCACCATGGTGGGCGAGCCGGTCAATACCACCCGGGCGCGTTTTCGCTCCTGGGGTGTCATCCAAGCCAGGCGTTGCAGAGCCACATCGACCACATACCCCCGACTGTTGCTCCACCCTTCAGGAGGATTCTCCAGGGCCAGATCCGCCATAAAGCGACGATCGCTCAGCCACTGCTCCAGCTGGGGCAACTCGAACAGCTCATGCTCATCGCGTCCCCCCCAGCACAGATAGATGGGCTGAGCACTGTTGCTGGCCAGACGGCGCTCAATCACGCTGCGAGACTGGCTGATGCCACAGCCGGCACTGAGCACAATAAGAGGATCATTGTCCCACTCCTGTTCATAGACAATCTCGCCATCCACCAGAATGGGCACCTCGGTGCGGCTGGTCAGGGTCTTGATCACCTGATCACAGGCTTTGCCTTCCGGGAAGTGCTGAATGTACATCTCCAGCTCGCCTCCTGGCTGAGGATCATTGGCCATGGAGTAGGGAACGCACCAACCATTATCCAGACAAACCTCCACATACTGACCCGCTTGCGCAGCCATGGGGCTGTGAGGACGCAGGCGTACGTGGTAGACATCCTGATTGACCAGCCTGGCGCTGACAACGGTGGCGATGGTGGCGTTCATGGAAACCTCTTCTCTATACCGAACATCAGCAGTCTAAACCCAGCGGAGATGTCGGTGTATCAGTCGCCCACAACAGTGTGATCCAACTCCCCGCTTGAGAGTCAGTTTCCACCGAAATAGGCACCTATCTCCCCCACCAGCAGGTAGGGCGCGGCACTCAGGAAGGGGATGAGACTGGCCAGCATCACTTTGGGGGCTGCAAGCCCACTACGGTTCTGGTGCAGAGAGTAGAACAGCCCATAGAGGTAGAACGCCGGGTAGAGCAGTATGGTGACCGACACATAGTAGTTGACCAGGGTCATGGGCACCGTCCCGATTGAATCAGGCAGACTGAAATCCACCAAGCCCAGGGCCATCATCCAGAACATCATCTGAACTCCCAGGGGAAGATAGATAAGGGCGATCCACCCTTTGAGCCAGGGACGACTCAAATCCTTCTCCTCTCTTGGCATAACAGCAGCACTCCTTACTCTTGAGCTATTGAATACACGGCAAAAGTGTATCCCAGATCACATTTTTTAAGAAGAGAGCAATCCCTTGCATTCCCCTCGGAAATCCGCACACTTAATCCTCGCTTTTCTGAAGGAGCCCCCATGCTGGAAGTCGCCTGTGCCCTGATCGTCCATCAGGACAAGTTGTTGTTATGCCGTCGCCACCCCGACGGCAGCCAGGGAGGCCTGTGGGAGTTTCCCGGTGGCAAGTGCGAGCCGGGCGAATCCCTCGAGCAGGCCCTGACCAGAGAGCTGAAAGAGGAGTTGTGCATCAGTCTTGAAGTAGGGGATCATCTGGGCACCTCAGAACACCACTACGGCAGCAAGGGGGTCAGGTTGCATGGCTACTATTGTCATTGGCGCCCTCAGCCGATCCGACTGACCGGCAGCCACGATCGCTACCTGTGGATTGAACCTGACAAGGTGGACCTGACCACTCTGGCACCGGCGGACCTGCCGCTGCTGCAGGCGCTAATCGATGAACAGGGATCACTCCCCAAAGCCTGAGCCATTGACCCTGCTGAGCTTTAGGCCTAGGGTCTGATGATCTTTGGAGCGAGGTCTTGGCCGAGAGTGACGGTAGCCAATCAAGGCGTTCGATTGCAGGCAGGGTACCAATACAATGTGGTAGCTGTGTCGCTCAGAAGTTGCCATGAGTGATGAATCAAGGCGTGACTCTGAAGGAATGGTATTGCCCTTCTAAGGAGTCACAACACAGAGTCAGCTCTCAGGGCAACTTCCCTGCGGGTTGAGTCAAACGGACTTCATGCTGCGTTTGCCAATCTTACTTTAGGCCCCTAAAGCTTTGATTGGCAGCCTTACCTGAAGCCCGTTTGATTTAAACTGAGCTCGCAGATATCACTTTGTATTGGTACTGCATCTACGTCAAGATCGAACAACGCAGAGTGGCTGCCGTCAGGCCGGCCCCGAAGGGCGCAACGACATTGCCAACAGCTCACCCAAACCGAATGAAGACCAATCTATTTGGCTTCACAACAGCCAAATGTTGGCGCAAGACGACTCAGCAAAGATCAACAGGCCCTAAACTTTTGGCCAATGCACACACAAGGAACACCCTATGAGCAACGCGGTATCTGACATCTTCGATCCCTCCCTGTGGGAGGAGGTGGAAGGGTTCGACTTCGAAGACATCACCTATCACAGAGCCAAGGACCAGGGCACGGTTCGCATCGCCTTTGACCGCGCCGACTGCCTGAACGCCTTCCGCCCCAAGACGGTGGATGAGCTCTATCTGGCTCTGGATCACGCTCGCCAATGGTCTGACGTTGGCTGCGTATTGCTGACCGGCAACGGTCCCTCCGCCAAGGGACAATGGTCCTTCTCCTCCGGCGGCGACCAGCGGATTCGGGGCAAAGATGGCTACAAGTACGAAGGTGAGGAGAAAGGCAAGGCCGATGTTGCCCGCATGGGTCGACTGCATATCCTAGAGGTGCAGCGCCTGATCCGCTTTATGCCCAAGGTGGTGATCGCGGTAGTACCCGGCTGGGCGGTTGGCGGCGGACACAGCCTGCACGTCGTCTGTGACCTGACCCTGGCCTCCAAGGAGCACGCGGTATTCAAGCAGACCGATCCGGATGTGGCCAGCTTCGACTCCGGCTACGGTTCCGCCTACCTGGCGAAGATGATCGGCCAGAAGCGGGCCCGGGAGATCTTCTTCTGCGGCTTTAACTACAGCGCCGATGAAGCCTTCCAGATGGGGATGGTCAACAAGTCCGTCCCCCACGCCGAACTGGAAACCGAAGCCCTGCGCTGGGCCAAGGAGATCAACTCCAAGTCCCCCACCGCCATGCGCATGCTCAAGTACGGCTTCAACCTGCCGGACGACGGCCTGGTGGGCCAGCAACTGTTCGCCGGTGAAGCCACTCGTCTGGCCTACGGCACCGAAGAAGCCCAGGAGGGCCGCGACGCCTTCCTGGAGAAGCGCGACCAGGACTTCGGCAAGTTCCCCTGGCACTACTAAGCAACATCGACGAAATGGCCGCCCATTGGGCGGCCTTTTTTATGGCGCAAAAAAAGCGCCCTATTGGGCGCTTTGAGTCACTGAAAGTAATGATGATACTTAGAGCTTGTGCCCATGGTGAGCCATCACCTTCTCTGGGGTGTGGCACACGGCGCAGGCTTCCTGAGCCGCCTGAGCCTGGGCCTTGTCGTCACCGAAGTAACCGCCGTTGCTGATCATGTGAGACATGGCAGCATCGGACAGGTACTTCTGATGGCAACTCATGCAGGCACCCACGTCAGGGGAGGCGTACCAGGTTTGTGCTACATCCTTCTCCTTGACGGTGCTGGGTACCACCAGAGCGCTGCCGGCGTTGCGCCCCAGTTCGAAACCATAATCGAGGCCACCCCAACCCTGTTCAGCGGCATGGCAGGTCATGCAATCGGTCTTGAGCAGGGTACCGCTTCCTCCGTGGCCATTGTCATGACCCTGGGCCTTGTGGGCCTTGTACATGAAGCTGGAGGACTTCAGATAGCCGGTGGGCTGATGATCCACCTCAACGTCGACCAGTTTCTTATCGTTGGTGTGGCAGGCAATGCAGTTGGCGCCATTGGAGTCATGGTAGAACTCCTTGGAGTGGCAACCCAGGCAGCTGGCCGAGTCGATGATGGCGCGACGCTGGGGCAGCTGAGCATCGGTATCCCCCAGGATGGTGCGAACCGGCTCACTCTGAACATAGGCCGGGTAGGCTCCTTCACTGGCGCAGTCGGTGCGAACCGCACTGTTTTCCTCGAAGCACACCTTCACCAGAGGCAGGATCTCCAGGGTTTTCTGGGCGATGTCCAAAGGCAGATCCAGGGTATAGGTGGTTCCCCGCTTAACCTTCTCTGTGGTCAGGTGGAAGGTACCATCAGCATAGGTGGTGGAGCCGTCGCCCTTGAGGCTGAAGCGGCGATGCTCATAGGTTGTCCCCTCGCTGAAACCTTCTCCCTCCAGGGTCACCCGCTGCTCGGGATAATCCTTCTCCACATCCCAGCTCACCACCACATAGGGGTTGGAGTATCCCTGCTGGTAGATCTCATCGATGGTCACCAGGTTGCCGTCGGCATCGACAACCTGAATGTCCATCTCCAGCAGATTCTCTGCGTTGACCACGATGTCAGACACCGTCACCGAGTAACCCGCCGCCGCGTCATAGGGCGCACCGTGCTTGCGGTGGTCCACACCACTGTGACAATCGGTACAGGCCAGCTGCGGATTCTTGGCAGAGTTGTGCTGAACAGGGCTGTCGGTATGACACCCGATACAGGCGTTGGCATTGGCATCCTTCAACCACAAATCCGCATCGGCCAGAGACTCGTCCCCGGTGTGGCAGACAGTACAGTCCATGAAGGGCTTGGTGGGAAACGCCGGGTAATCGAAGGCGTGAGGACCATGATAACCGGAGACCGTATAGGGCATGGGAACCACATTCCCCTGCTCATCCTTACCCTGGCGATTCGGTCCCATGTGGATGGCGTGAACCATGTGCCCCAGCTCGACAGACACTCCCTCGGGATCGGACACCAATCCATTGTGACAGGACTGACAGTTCTCCAGATCCAGGCGCCGCCCGCCGTGGGCCTTCAGGCTGTCGGGCTGGTGACAGGTATAACAGGTGTCCATCAGGAGCAGTTCCCGAGTCTCCACACCCTCCTGGGTTCCGCTGGAGGGGATCCAGTCGTAGTGAGCATTCTCAGCCAGTTCATGACCGGAGTCATACTCAAACTGCATCTCGATAGCCAGTCTCTGGGTCAACGTCGGGTCAAAAGCGATACCCGCAGGGTCCTGCCACTGCAACAAATTGGTGTTAAACCTGTAGCTATAGCTGCCATCTCTGTTGTCCTGAAGGCAGTCCGGGCAGTCCTTAAGCTTCTCAAACCCCTGTTCAAAGGTGGTACCGGTATCATTGGTGGTCTCATTGAGCAGTGACTGCCACTGCTTAAGGTCGCCCTCTACCGCCAGCTGCGCCACCGAAAAGCGGAAGTCGTGGAATGGGTTGCTGCCATCCAACCCATACAGGCCAACGCCCTGGGCATTGGTCAGCTCAAACTCAACGGCAATAATGCCGTCCGAATAGGTTGCCCCCTTGATCTGCGCAATGGCTTCTTGGGCCATGTCGATATGCAAGCCGACGCTGCCCGGTGCCCCTGGGTCGCCCGGTTGCCCAGGTTGTCCCGGTTGCCCTGGCTGCCCATCCTTGCCATCGTCGCCATCCCCACAACCGCCCATCAAAAGAGCCGAAGCAAGCAACAGCGTCAAAGGTGCCTTAGGTGTTTTCATCATTATCATCTCCGTAAAACCATCATCACTGTGGTCGCAGACATGGTAGGCACCCAGACCACCAAGTGAGTTGATGGCCGTCACCCCTGAACGGAGAGCGTTAAAAAGAGGAATTCACCACCAAGCTAACGCTGGAGGAACTCTCAAACCAAAAGAGGAGAACTATTCAGACAACGAGCTCGACTTCAGACACATTTTTCAGAGCCTTCACCATATTTAACAATGTGAATTACCCAATGTCGACTTTAGCAATTCTCGATTCTGCCCACTGGATGGTCCCCTGACGTGGACGGGATCACGAAACTCGGGAACGGGACTGACAAGGGTTCACTTTCAACCAAATGACCATCGCCAACCTCGATTGAGCCGGGTAGATTACCTCGAGTAATACTCAGGGATCGAAATCGTGAACAAGCTGCAGCACTGCACCCTATTCCAGTTGAACCTCTTCGTTGAGGTGTATGAACGCCTCAACGCCAAGGAGGTCGCCACCGCTCTGGCAACGACGCCTGCGGCCATAAGCCGCGGGTTAAATGCGCTGCGAGACTGTTTGGATGACCCCCTTTTTATCAGACGCCAGTCCGGCTTTGAACGCAGCCAGGTTGCCGAGCAACTTTACCCAGTGTTCAAACGAATGCAGCAGCTTTGGCAACAACATCCCAGCTTCCCCAGCCTGGCAGACAGCATGCTTAAGCTCAGTCTCTCCAGCCTGGAGCTCTTCTGCCAGCTCTACAATGGCAGCGGTATCGCCCAACTGGCGGAGCAGCTGGAGGTCACCACATCCAAACTCAGCCGTAAACTCAAGGGGCTGAGACTGGCCCTTGAGGACCCTCTGTTCAACCGGCAGCAAGGGGGGATGCACCCTACCGAAACCGCCCACGACCTCTACCCATTGATGCGACAGTTGGTCATGCTGAGAGAGGAAGCCTGCGGAACCGGGGAATCCCTTCAGGACGGCAGCAGCGCAAGCCTGACCATCATCACCGTCCCCCAGCTGGCCATGTCACTGCCTCTGGCGTTGCATCAAGCCGCCAAACGCAATCAGACCCAACTGACCCTGAAGATGGAGTACTGGAACAAGGAGAGCATTAACCGGCTTAGCGGCAACGAAGCCGATGCCGTGATCGCCTTCGAGCCTGCAGTGCGAAATGGGGTATTCAGCAAAAAGGTCATACAGATAAGAGCAGGCTACCTTGTGGCCAGAGAGGACCACCCGGTTTGGGAGAAACCCTGCCCCGAGCAGCTGATAAAATACCCTCTGGTGAAACTGGCCTCCCTGCCCTTCCCCGACAACCAGTCTCCCCTGGCCTGCTACGCCCGCTCCAGGGGTAAACTCCAAGATGAACTGGCCACGGTTCCCGATCTCGGCTGCGCGGCACACCTGCTGCTTAACAGCGAAGGGATCATCATTGTCGGCATCCGCTCTGCCGTTGACTACCTGAAACAGTTCAAGGGACTTAGAACGCAAAAGATGGGTTACCAGCAAGATAAGCAGGTGCTGGATCACTTCAGTCCACCCAGTACCCACCTCTGGCTGAAAGAGGACTCCCAGGGGCGCCTGGCGACTCCTCCCTGGCTGCAGCGCTGCCTGGAGAACTACATTCTGGAAGCACATCAATAGAAAAGCCGCCCCGACAGGGCGGCCTTTTTGTGCCCTTGCGCGAGGTTCAAGGACCTCACCATAGTAGCGCAGCCAACATCAAAATCTCGTCAAAAAACCTGACTTTCTCCCCCGAATTTTCGCTTTTGCCGAGGTGCTATCGCTTCCGGTTCTCACCGCTTTTCCAGCGGCACCTCAAGTCGTAGAGTCTGTGATCAATCACAGTGAAAGGGGGAAGAAAATGCACGCCGTCCACCCTCCTGCCCATCGGCAGGAGCACCCGATGCCACCCAGCCTGGACCAGCTTCGCCAGCACCTCAGAGCCATGATTCTGCCCCTGGGCTTCTCCGGTTTCTGGTATCAGGGGATCCCTCACCATGCCCGGCAAACTTATGGCGCCCCCTGCCGTAGCCAACTGTTTACGCCAGCAGCCCTACGCCGCCCGGTGGCGACTTTGGCGTCCTCCAGTCAGGTTCAGAGCCTGCAACGTCTCTACCTGGCTCGGGTTGCACGTCAGGATCCAAACTTCGAACAGAGTCTGGATCTCTCCTCCCCCCATCGCTACTGCCTGGATCACTCTGTTGCCCCTCAAGCAGCCCGACTCTTCCTCAATCATGGCGTCACCTCGGTACTGAGCTGGCCTCTGCCAAGCTTTGGTTTGAGCGCCTGGAGCGGTCGCTTTATCCTGCTCAGTGCTCAGCCGGAGGGCTCGACTGAGGAGGAGGAGTTGGAGCAAACCCTCAGGCAGGGACAGGCTCTGCTGCTGGACAGCCACCGGCCACTGTTTAACCCCTATCGACAAAGTCGGTTATTTAACCCAACAGCCATCGAAGTGCTGAAAATGGCGGCACTGGGATTTCATAATCACGAAATTGCCGAGCGGCTCCACATTACTGCTCGAGGAGTGGAATATCATATGGAGTCATTGAGAAATAAACTTGGGGCGGCCAATAGGGCCAACCTGATTCATATCGCCCACCAATTTGAGTTGTTCTGAAATATGTTGGTACTCCTGGTCGAAGACAATCATCTATTAGCGAAGAACATCCTCCACTATCTGGAGCTTCGGGAGATCGAGTGTGATTATGCAGACACTCTTGAGCGAGCCGAACAGCGTCTGTCCCAACACCATTTCGATGCCATCATTCTGGATCTGAACCTGCCAGATGGCGATGGCGTAACTGCCTGTCGACGCTGGCAAAAGCAGTGCATCAATACACCAGTGATCATGCTTACCGCCCGGGGCAGTCTCAACGACAGGCTCGACGGCTTCGATGCCGGTGCGGATGACTACCTGGTCAAACCCTTCGCCATGGAGGAGCTGGTGGCCAGGCTGAAGGTGATCTCCCAAAGACGCCCGGCCCCCAAGACGCTCAAACTGGGCGATCTGGAGATCGACTTTGCGGGCCACAGCGCCCATCGTCAGGGCCAACTTCTGAATCTCTCCAAAACCGGATGGCAGATCCTCTCCCTATTGGCCAGGCGCAGCCCGGAGATCGTCGAACGTGAAGAGATAGAACGCACCCTGTGGCCAGACAGTCCCCCTGACAGCGACAGCCTGCGCAGTCACCTCCACCTTCTGCGCCGGGTGGTAGATAAACCCTTCGAGACAAAGCTGCTCCACACCGTCAGAGGTGTCGGGCTCAGCCTGAGGAGCACCAACGATGGCGCGTAAACTCAGCCTCAAACGCACCTACCAGCTCTATGGCATCGGGTTTCTTATCCTGACCCTGGCCATCAACAGCATCATTCCCCTTTGCATGATGTGCACCGGCATGTTCTCCATGCATGAGATCACCATGACCAACGCAGGACAGGCTGCAAAGAAGTGGTTTGAGCTGACTGACCAGCCCTATGAAACAGAAAACCTCAGGGTCTACCGGAGTTGGTCAGCGGTTCCGGAACTGGCGAAGCAGCTCAACGACAACAGGCAGCCAACACCACAGCAGGGGGTACTCCATCATCACGATGACGGGGCCTATATCGACGCCCTGATGAACTACCAGAGCGACGATGGCCAGAGCTACTTCATCTGGCTCAGGTACGACGCCACCCACGACTTGGTGTTCGCCCCCAAGAACATGACAGCCATACTGCTGCTGATCACCATGACCTTCTTTGTGGTCGCCAGCCTGGCGTTCTACATGCAGAACCAGGTGATCACCCCGGTGCACCAGATCAGTCGCGCCATCAAACAACACGACTGGCAGAACATGAAACCCTTCCGCTTTCCCAAGCAGTGCTACGCCGAGTTGCAGTCCATCGTGGACGCCCTGGATAACTCTCTGAAAAAACTACAGGAGGCACAGCAAAGGGAGCTCAGCTTTCTCCGGTTTGCCAGTCACGAATTGCGCACCCCCATCGCCATCTGCCAATCCTCCTTTGAGATACTCAATCTCCAGCAGGGACAGCTCAGCGGCCCTACCCTGCACGCCAGCCAGGCCACAGCACAGATGAAATCGATCACCGAAACCCTGCTTTGGCTCACCAATAAGGAGTGCAGTCCCCTGGATCAGGAGCGGGTTGATCTTGAGCAACTGCTGCACAAGGTGGTCGCCAGCCAGCGTCAGGTTCAGGGCTATCAGGCACCCATTGAGATAATCAGTGATGACACCCAGTTGCAGCTTCTGAAAGAGCCCCTGGCCATCATGCTCAACAACCTGGTCCGCAACGCCATGGAGCACGGTGCCCAGGGCATCGTCATTCGTCAGCAGGGAGAGCTGATAGAGATCACCAACCCCACCAGCCAAGACAATCACAGCGGATTTGGTCTGGGGCTGATGCTGGTCAAGAGGCTGGCCAAACAGCTGGGGTGGCACTTCGATACCTCGAGAGTACAGGGGCAGTTCTGCGCCAGGCTGCAGATACGAACTTGACCAATAAAAATGGCGGCTCCTCCAGCCGCCATTTTTTGTTCGTGAAAACAATGTTGAAGTTATCACGAGTTTTGACACTTATTTGACGTTGAGACTTTTGCCTGGGGGAAATACCTAAAGAACCTGCCCAATAGTGTTAATTAGCCCACAGCATCCACGTGAAATTTATAAACCTTTTTCAATTACTTCCTAAACCCACAGAGTTATATTTCACTTAAAAATCAGCGCGAACCAACTCACATTAATCCCTGATGCAATAGTTATTCTGTCCCCGTCAATTATAAGGGGACACACATTATGAAACTCAAACTCCTGGCGGCAGCAGTCGCCCTGGCCGCCACTCCGGCCCTCTCCGCCACCTCTCTGGATATCGGCTATAAGGCTTACACATCCGACACCAAGGATGATAACCGCGGCGCCTATGACCAGCCATTCCTCAAACTGAGCCATTTCAACAAGGCCGACTGGGGCACTTTGTTTGCTTACGTGAAGCTGGAAAACCCCGGCGAAGTCAAAGATGCCCAGCACGGTGCCGATGGCAAACTGACGGTCAAGTCCCTGGCCATCGTCGATAAACAGATTGGCGATTCCGCCTACAACTGGTGGCTGCAGAACTTCCTCGCCTCAAACCGCACCGTGATGGAGGACAACCTCTATCTGGGCTTCACCACCAACCGTAAATATGGCCAGCTGTTTATCAACGCCGGACTCGGCGTCAACTACTCTGCCGCCTCCTTCAGCCCCACCAATGCCAGCTTCGATGGCATGACCGGGGGAGCCGCAGTGATCAATGCCCGCTATCCGCTTCAGTTCCTTGGGCTCAAGCACTCCCTCAGCGTCAACTACGAGGGGCAGTTCGGTCGTGACGACGAGCACCAGAGCGCCTTGGGCTACGACAGCTATGGCCATCAGATCATCACTACCCTGAAGACCAGCCTGGGCGACGGCATCTACACCAAACTGCATCTGACCCAGTTCGACAGCTGGGGGGCCACCCCCAACGATGGCATCGAGTACGGCCTGGCCTTCGGCTTCAGCTTCTGATCGAGAGGACTCCTGAATGATTAAGAAATCCCTTATCTGCGGCGCCATCCTGGCGCTGATGGCGGGCTGCAGTGCCCAGACCGAACAACCCGGCGTCACCAGCCAGGGCAAGGCCTTTGGCAAACATGGTGAAATTCAGGTCCAGACCGAAACCAAAGGCGGTCAGCTGGTGGATATCCAGATCCTGAAGCAGAACGAAAACAAGGTGCTGGCCGGCGCAGTGTTCACCGAGATGAAAGACGCCATGCTCCAGGCCAACAGCACTGAGGTGGATGGCATCAGCGGCGCCACCATCACTTCCGGCGCCTTCAAAGAGGCGGTCAACAACTCCCTGGATGCCGCCGGCGTTACCCTGATCGCCGGGGCCGCCAAGGCAGGCAAGAAAGAGAAAGCCCTGGACGCAGAGCAGAACTTCGACGTGGTGGTGGTTGGTTCCGGTGGTGCCGGGTTCAGCGCCGCCATCACCGCCAAAAATGCCGGTGCCAAGGTGGTGATCATCGAAAAGATGCCCACCGTTGGCGGCAACTCGCTGATCACCGGCGGCCAGATGAACGTGCCCGGCAACTGGGTTCAGAAGAAGATGGGCATTGAAGACAACATCGAGCTCTACATCAAGGACACCCTGAAAGGGGGCGACTACAAAGGCGACCCCGAGATGGTTCGCATCCTGGCGGAACAATCCCTGCCTGCGGCCGAATGGCTGCGCGACTACATCAAAGTCGACTTCTACAAAGACCAGCTGTTCCAGTTTGGCGGCCACAGCGTCAAGCGTGCCCTGATCCCCAAGAACCACACCGGCGCCGAATGGATCAGCAAGTTCATGGCCAAGGCCGATGAACTGCAGATCCCCATCCACACCCGCACCACAGCCACCGCCCTAATCAAGGATCAGAGCGGACGGGTCATCGGCGTGGAAGCGGAGCACAATGGTAAGAAGATGGTCTACAACGCCGCCAAGGGCGTGATCCTGGCCACCGGTGGCTTCGGCGCCAATGTGGCGATGCGCACCAAGTTTGTCCCTGAGCTGGACAACCGTTACGGCACCACCAACGCCCGCGGCATCACCGGCGACGGCATTGTGATGGCGGAGAAGCTCAAGGCCAAGACCGCCAACATGAACTACATCCAGACCTACCCCATCTGCCATGTGGACACCGGAGTGATCTCCCTGATTGCCGACTCGCGCTTCTTCGGCGCCATCCTGGTGAACAAAGAGGGCAACCGCTTTGTGGAGGAGCTGGAGCGTCGTGACGTCATCAGCCGCGCCATCCTGGCGCAGACCAACCAGCAAGCCTATGTGCTCTGGGGCCAGGAGATCGAGAAGTACGCCCACACCGTGGATGTGCACAAGGAGGAGTTCGACGAGCTCCACCGCAAGGGCTTTATGTACAAGGCCGACAGCATCGAAGAGCTGGCCGATAAATTCGGCATCGACAAGCAGGCACTGATGGCCCAGGTGACTCAGGTCAACCAGTTTGCCAAGGCTGGCAAGGATCAGCAGTTCAACCATCGCGGCGGCCTGAAGACCCTGCTCAAGCCCCCCTTCTACATGCTGGTGGCCAAACCCTCAGTGCACCACACCATGGGTGGCCTGGTCACCGACACCCACACCCGGGTCATCGGCGACAATGGCAAAGTAATCCCCGGCCTGTTTGCTGCCGGGGAAGTCACCGGACTGACCCATGGCACCAACCGCCTGGGCGGTAATGCCATTACCGATGTGACCGTGTTTGGCCGCATCGCAGGTAAGGAAGCTGCCAACCTCTAAGGGGAAGGATTCCGCCCCTTGTTGCCGGCCCTCGCGGCCGGCTTTTTTCTGGAGGCCAGTATGACCCCATCTTGTCACTCTCTACTCACTCCCCTTTGGCTGGCGCTGATGCTGCTCAGCTTGAGTGCTTCGGCCAGCAGCCCCTTACGTCAGTTGCATGGCAACACCATGGGCACCAGCTACAGCATTCGTTGGCAACAGCAAACTCCGGAGCAAAGCCCGGCCCAGGTGCAGCACCAGGTCGAACGCCAATTGGAGAGAATCAACAAAAGCCTGTCGGTGTTTCGCCAGAACTCTGAAGTTGTCACCCTTAATCGCGCACCGGTTGGAGACCCCATCCGGGTGTCAAAAGAGACGATCCGGGTGCTGAGCCTGGCCAAACACATTTACCGGCAGACGGATGGCGCCCTGGACATCACCCTGGGACCCGTCATCGAGTTCTGGGGCTTTGGCGTCCGCCCCAGAGATCTGAGCCATAAGAGTCTGGGTCAGCTGGAACTGGTGCGCAGCAGGACGGGAATGGAGGGATTTCTGCTCAGAGAGGGTATGTTCACTAAAATCATTCCTGGGCTGGAGCTCAACCCCTCTGCCGTGGCCAAAGGCTATGGGGTGGATCTCATCGCCGAAGCCATGGAACAGATGGGCATCCGCCACTTCCTAGTGGAAGTGGGCGGTGAGCTACGCAGCCGGGGCCACTCCCCCCTTGGGCGACCCTGGCAGGTGGCGGTCACCCGCCCCGAAAAGCTGAGTCTGGAGTATCAGCAGCTAGTGCCACTGCACGACATGGCCATGGCCACCTCAGGCAACTACGTCAATGTGATTCAGGCGCAGGGCCAAACTCTGGGACACATCATCGATCCACGCACCGGCTTCCCGGCCACCACCGGCCCACTTTCGGTCACCGTGCTCCACCCCAGCTGCGCCGTCGCCGACGGTTACGCCACGGCGATGATGGTGCTGACTCCGGCCAAAGCCCTCTCTCTGGCCAGAGAGCTGGACCTGGCGGTGATGCTGGTAGAGAACGGCCCTACGGGCCCGGTCAGCCGCTTCAGTCCGGCTCTGCAGAAGATCCTGAATGAAAAGCAAAATGCAGAAACTAAAAAACCGGCTCATTGAGCCGGTTTTTTAAAGGGAATCTTGGAGCGGCTAGAGGGAATCGAACCCTCATCACGAGCTTGGGAAGCTCGGGTAATGGCCATTATACGATAGCCGCGTCAGACACTTAGCTTATGAAATTCCCATATGCCTTGGCAAGATGTAATCCACTCTTTCGCGTTTCTCTTCCTAATCCACCAACAAAAACGCCCCGCAATGCGGGGCGTTTTTCAAAGAGGTGCAGGTTTACTCAACCACTTCCATCTCTTCCAGCAGGTTGTCGGCACCGTCCAGGTACTTCATCACCCACAGCATATAGCGGCTGTCCACGTGAATGGAGCGGCTCAGGTCGTTGTTGTAGCTCCAGTCGGCGGTGATGGACTCATACACGCCGTCAAACAGCAGACCCACCAGCTCGCCACGACCGTTCATGGTTGGGGAGCCAGAGTTACCACCGGTGGAATCCAGGTTGGTCAGGAAGTTCACCGGAACGCTGCCCAGGGACTCCTGCTTGTAGGGGCCGTAGACCTTGTCCTTGATCAGCTGCAGTTGCTTCTCTGAGGCGTGGAAAGGCGCTTCACCGGTTGCCTTGGCAGCCAGACCTTCCAGAGAGGTGAAAGGTACGGCAACCAGGCCATCCTGCGGAGAGTAAGGCACCACGGTACCGAAGGTCAGACGCAGGCTGGAGTTGGCGTCGGCGTAGACCGGCAGACCCAGGCTCTCGTTGTAGGCGATGATGGCGTTCATGTAGTCAGGGCGAACCTGCAGCAGGCGACCAGACAGATCCTTGGCTTCCTTCTCACGCTTCATCTTGGCGTCGTAGGTGGCGACGGCATAACGGATGAAGGGGTCGTTGCTGGCCTGGAACTCTTCAGGAGTCTTGTCCAGCCACGCCAGGCGGGTCTCCGCCTTGCCCAGGTCGGTGGTGGCGTACATGGAGTCCAGCTTGCTCTTCAGCGCGCCGGCATCGAACTTGCCGGTCAGGCCGAATACGCGGTCCAGATCTTCCAAGTGCTCGGAAGCGGGCAGCTGAGCGTACTTACCCAGTTGCAGGGCCAGGATCGCCTTGTCCACCTCTACGTCGTAACGACGGTCAACACGCTGCATGGCGGCCATGATGCCGTCCCAGTCACGCTCCTGATAACCAGGCTCGCGCTCCAGATCAGGCTTCTGCTTCTCCTGGGACAGGCGGTACAGACGGGCAGCGATGCTGGTCATCTGGTTGTAGCGCAGGTAACCCAGGATGATATCGCGATCCAGGTGGGCGTGATCCTCTTCGATCAGCGCGTTCAACTGGTTGATCACATCGCCGTACTGCTTGGCACGTTTGCTGTCGCTGTTGATCCAGTCCAGCAGCGCCTTCTCTTCGCCCATCTTCTTGGCCAGGATGCCGGTCTTGGCATAGCCCTCGATCATGGACTGGAAGTTCTTGGCGTAGTTGGCCAGGCTGGCCAGGGTGCTCTCGTACTTGATGCGGGCGTCGCTGCCTTCGGCAGAGGTCGCCTTGATCAGGTCGATGATCTCTTCACGAGCCACCTTGGACTTGGGGTAGATCGCTTCGAAGTAGGTCTGAACCTCTTCGGCGGTGCGGTAACGGTTGGTGCGGCCTGGGTAGCCCGCCACCATCACGAAGTCACCATTCTCAACACCCTTGGCGGAGACCTTGAGGAAACGCTCAGGCTGGAAGGGCACGTTCTCTTCGCTGTAGTCAGCGGGACGACCGTCTTTACCCACATAGGCGCGGAAGAAGGAGTAGTCGCCGGTGTGACGGGGCCACATCCAGTTGTCGATGTCGCCACCGTACTTGCCCACGGACATGGAGGGGGTGTACACCAGACGCACGTCGCGGATCTCCAGTTCCTTGACCAGGAAGTACTGGGCGCCGCGGTGGAAGTTGTATACGTCACAACGGTAGTCATCGCTCACTTCACACTCGGCCACCAGGGCCTTGGTGTTGTTTTCGATGGTGTTGTAGTACTCCTCACCGTTCTTGGCAGACTTGGTGCCGGACAGCACCTTGTCGGTGACGTCGACCATGGACTCGGTGGCCCAGATCTTGTAACCGGGAACCGGCTCTTTCTCTTCAGAGCGGGTCTTGGCCAGGAAGCCGTTCTCCAGGATGTTGTCTTCCGGAGTGGAGTGGTACTGGATGGCGCCATAACCACAGTGGTGGTTGGTCACAACCAGGCCATCGGGAGAGACGAAAGAGGCGGTACAGCCACCGAAGTTGATGATGGCGTTCATGGGGAAGGCACCCAGATCCGCCATGGACTTGGCGTCGATCTCCAGGCCCATCTTCGTCAGTTTGTCCTCCAGGGAGGGGATTTGATGGGGCTGCCACATGCCCTCGTCGGCAAGCGCCGTCAGCGGCAGTGCTACCACTGCCGCGGTTAACCAAGCTCTCATTGCTGTTTCCTTCTCAGATTCCGTCTCTTAATACACGGACGGATCATCCTTTAGGGTGGGTGGTGGCAGGGTCACCTGCCACCAGAATAGTTCCGGAACACTCTATCACAAGCGATTGTGCGGAATAACCTCGCTGTAACATCATGAAGCAATTTGGCCGGAAATCAGGTTCATAACCCAGCCAGTTGCCTAGTCAGCAGTCACATCAGCTGAGCCAGAACGATGAGCGCCCCAAATAGCGTCGCCAACACCAGTGCCGGTGTGCCGCCCGCTACCCGATAGGGAGCGTCAACACTGGCGCGCAGCTTCAGCACCGCCGCCACCGGCAGGAAGACGATCAGCACCGCCAGCGGCACCGCCGCAAACCCCAGCACGGCGATAAAGCCCTCCGGCAGAGCCAGCGCCAGCACCAGGGGGGGCACAAAGGTGATCAGCCAGGTGCCGACCCGGCCACCGTGGCCCTGACGCAGCTCCGCCAGGTACTCGAACAGGCTCAGGGTGACCCCGATGAAGGAGGTGACCAGAGCCAGATCGGCGAACAGGGTCACCAGGGTGGCGATGCTGCTGGAGCCGGTGAGGGTGGCGATGGCATTCACCAGGTTGGCCAGGCTGTCACCCTGAGCCAGGCTCGCCAGCTGCTCCTGCCCCAGAGGACCGAATACCGCCAGCAGCCACAGGGTATAGCACAGCAGCGGTAGGGCACTGCCCATCAGGAACACCTTGCGCAGTGAGCGAACGTCACCCTCGAGATAATCCACCAGGGGGGGAATACAGACATGGAAGCCGAAAGAGGTGAAGATCAACGGCAGTGCCGCCATCAGCAGACTGCCCTGCCCCTGATCGGAAAGCGCCGGGGCCAGGTTATGCATCTCGACCTGGGGCAACAGCAGCACCACCAGAATCGCCAGAGCCACCATCTTCAGGCTGAACAGCCCCCGGGTCAGCAGATCCACGTATCGCACGCCAAAGGCCGCCACCAGCCCCAGGGTACAGGCGAAGATCAGGGTAGCACTGCTGCCACCCAACTCCAGGGCCAACAGGCTTTTGGCCTTGAGCGCCACCAGCGAAGCGCCACCGGTGAGGTAGGCGGCAGTAAGGGCATAGAGCAGAGCCAGGAAACTGGCGGAGCAAAGCAGTTGACCGCCCCGCCCCAGACTCTGTCCCATCATCCGGTGGAAATTGAGGCCACGACCGGTGGCCAGGTTGGCTTCGGTCAGCAACAGGGCGGTATAGCCGGAGAGGCCCCAGATCAGCAGCATCAGCGCAATGGCAGGCCAGAAGCCGATATTGGCCACGGCGATGGGCAATGCCAACATGCCGGCGCCGATACTGGTGCCGGCCACGATAAGGGTGGCGCCTACGAGTTTGGTGTTCAAAGTTAAGTTATCCCGGTGTTGTCAGTAAAAACGGTAGACAGTGGTCGGGAAATTGAACAGGAGGGGGAGCAGGAAGAGACACACCACCTTGCCAATTGAATCCCGACAACTGTCGGTTCAATTAGCCCCAATGGCATGGTCAGCGAACTAGTTTACGCTCCACCTTGCCATTGAGGCTGGCAAAATCGAGCGATAAAAACGATGGAGTACAGCATCATCTCTACCTGATAATAAAATGGCTCGGCGTCAGGCCGAGCCATCAGACTATCAATGGCCACGCCGCCTCAACAAGAGACGGCGATCACAGTTTCCACAAGGGTAAACCGGGTTCGGTCAGGCATTGACCGCTTCAATGGCCCGGGCCACCCGATGACCATACTCCTCATCAGCCTGGCTGAACTGAGCCAGCATCCGTTGCTGCACCGGCCCACTGGCCTGACTCAGGGTGGCGGCAATGGTATCCGCCAGCGCCTGTCTCTGGGCGTCACTCATCAGCCGGTAGAGATCGCCAGCCTGGACAAAGTTCTCTTCGGCAAAGCGATCATAGCGATCCAAATCACCACTGATCTTCATTGGCGGCTCGGCAAACTGCGGCTGCTGCTCCGGGCCTCCCTGAGTGTTGGGCCCATAGCTCACCCCACTCTCACTGGCGTCACCCTGGTAGGGACAACCTGTTCCCGCCATGGCCCCGGCTCTCTGGTAATGGTTAACCTGGGACGCGTGGGGGCAGTTCACCGGCAACTGGTTGTAGTTGGCCCCAACCCGATAGCGCTGGGCATCGGCGTAGGCAAACAGCCGGGCCTGCAGCATCTTGTCCGGGGAGGCGCCCACACCAGGCACCAGGTTAGAGGGAGCAAAGGCAGCCTGCTCCACCTCATTGAAGTAGTTCTGCGGGTTGCGGCTCAGCTCCAGAATGCCCACCTCAATCAGCGGATAGTCCTTGTGAGGCCACACCTTGGTCAGATCGAAGGGGTTGATCGGATACTGCTCCGCGTCCAGCTCGGGCATCACCTGCATATACAGGGTCCAACTGGGGAAGTCACCGTCGGCGATGGCACCATAGAGATCACGCTGGGCATGATCCGGGTCGATCCCCTTCAACTTATCCGCCTGGGTATTGCTGAGGTTCCTGATCCCCTGGCGAGTCTTGAAGTGGAACTTCACCCAGAAACGTTCACCTTGATCATTCCACAGTGAGAAGGTGTGAGAGCCATAACCATTCATGTGTCGGTAGCTGGCAGGAATCCCCCGGTCCGACATCAGGATGGTGACCTGATGCAGCGCTTCGGGATTCAATGACCAGAAGTCCCACATCGCTTCCGGGTCCTTCAGGTTGGTCACCGGATTGCGTTTCTGGGTATGGATGAAATCGGGAAACTTGATGCCGTCTCGCAGGAAAAACACCGGAGTATTGTTACCAACTATGTCGTGATTACCATTTTCGGTGTAGAAACGCACCGCAAATCCCCGGGGATCGCGCTCCGCATCGGCACTGCCCGACTCTCCCCCCACGGTGGAGAAGCGCACCATCACCTCGGTCTGTTTTCCCACCCCATTGAAGTGATCCGCCAGGGTGAATTCAGACATATCCCGGGTCAGGGTAAAGATGCCGTAGGCACCGCTTCCCTTGGCATGAACCACCCGCTCAGGGATCCGCTCTCGGTTGAAATGGGCTAACTTTTCAATCAGGTGCCAATCCTGAAGTGCCACCGGTCCTCGTGCTCCTAGACTCAGGCTGTTTTGGTCATCGGCGATGGGGGCACCGTTCTGTGCTGTCAGTCGTTTGCTCATGATTCTGCTCCTGGGCGCCACAGCGCCACTCAATCCACTCATAGAGGCCTTGCCACATAACCCCTCCGTTAATCGACAAAATCAATTGTGGATTCCACTCTTGATTTAATAAAACGAACAAAAGACATTCCCGTATTCGCTTTTATCGATTGAGGATTTGAGCTAAAGGTTGAAATACATACAGGAGCGATCCGGTCTACCCTGAAGAATGAGGTAGCAAATGGAGAAGCACTATGAAGTCACTGTTATTGGTAACTCTGGTTTTCAGCGGCGCAGCCATGGCCACTGGCGGCGGCGGCGGCGGCGGCTATCCCGGCCCGGCATACGCGAATGCAAACTCCGCCACCCACTGTTACGATGCACAGGGTAAGCGCATCAAGAACAGCGCCGACATGAAGAAGGAGCGTCAATGCCCCGTCACCGGCAACGATGCCATCGACCTGTTGAACTACAACAACTTCTACGGCAACAAGCCCAAGGGTGAAACCCTGAGCATGATCCGCTCCCAGAACAAATAGGGTATGCTGAGGCCCCGGCCTCTTTTAAGGATCAGAGAATTATGCAGTTGGTGATGCTACATGGACTGTATATGCACCACACCATCATGCGGCCCCTTGCCGCCCAGCTAAGCAACCTGGGCTGGCAGATAGAGGGGTTCAGTTACAACAGCCTGGCCATTGATGCCGGGCTGTTGTTTGAGCGCCTCTCCGCCCTGTCACGCCCGGGAGAACCTCAGTTTCTGGTGGGACACAGCCTCGGCGGGGTGTTGGCGCGACGTTATGCCGAACAGATGGAGCTCCCCGAAGGCTCGCGCATCGTCACCCTGGGCTCTCCCCACAAGGGCGCCGCCATCGCCCGCCGCCTGGCCCAGTGGAACCTGGAGGGCGTCATGGGCAATGCCCATCAGCATGGACTTCTGACCAACCCCAACGACCACTATCAAGGCTCTGCAGAACTGGGCAGCCTGGCAGGCAACGCCGGCATCGGCGTGGGCCGACTGCTCCTGCCCGATGAAGAGTCGGACACTGACGGTACGGTACTGGTTGAGGAAACCCGGCTGGAGGGGTTTCACGACCACATCATTCTGCCCCACAGCCACACCTCGATGCTGTTCTCCTCCGAGGTCGCCAGACAGACGGATCTCTTCCTGAGACAAGGGCGCTTTCAGCAGCCTGAATGAGCGGTCCCCCCCTCTAGCCAACAAGAAGTCTCCCACGTGGCTACTCCATCTTATGCCTCGGTCCCCGTCACGGAGCTGATCCGGGACCAGGCTGATTTTGAGCCTGATCACAGCTCCCGGGCTGTCAGGATCACACTCTCAAACTCAGGTACACAATCGGCCTGTTTGTGGCTTTTTGTTACCTGTTTTGTCCCCGGTTTCAGCATTACTTTCACAGGTGCACAAACCTTTTTGCCCAGGCATCAACTCAGCCTTGGCACCAGACTGTGTCACCTACCAAAGGGAAATGATGATGAAACTCTATGCGCTCAATGCGCCCCTCAAAACACTGACCGCAGCCGTGCTGCTCAGCCTGCTGAGCGCCTGTGGCGGCGATAACGACAATAACGATGGCGGGGACCTGACTCCCCCCGGAAACACGGCTCCTGTTGCCAACCCAGTGGACGCCAGCGCCACCATGGGCAGCCCCAGCATGATCGATGCACTGGCCAACGACACCGATGCCGACGGCGATCCTCTCACCCTGGAAACCGTTACCCTGTTCGACGGCCGGGGTGTCGCCACCATAGATGGCAACCGCATCCGCTTCGAACCCCTGGAGGTGGGGACCACCATCCTCAACTACAGCATCTCTGACGGCAACGGCGGCCACGCCAGTTCCACGGTCACCATCTCCGTCGCTGCCCAGGCACTGAGCTATGTGGGCTCAGAGGCCTGCCTCTCCTGCCATATCGACAAGAAGAGCTACCTGGAGACGGGCCACAACTTTAAGCTGACCAAGGTGAACGGTGAAGAGCCCCTCTACCCCTTCACCTCCATCTCCGGTTCGGTGGAACAGCTGGACGTGAACAACTCCCTGGGCAACCCCAATGGCTGGGAGGACATCAGCTACGTGATCGGTGGCTACATGCGCAGCGCCATGTTCATCGACCAGAACGGCTACATCATGACCGGAGACAAGGCGGGCGCAGGCGTGGCGCCTAAGGGAGAGCAGGTGCCCTACATGTGGCCCTGGCACGCAGACGATGCACCCGACTCTGCCCCCTTCGATTACTGCGGCCGCTGCCACACAACAGGCTGGAGGGACTACACCGAGGGCAGCCGAGACGACCGCAACCTCAACCGCCAGGATGACATGCCTGGCATGGGCGGCACCTTCGCCCTCACCGGCATTCAGTGCGAAGCCTGTCACGGCGCCGGCCTGGCCCACATTCAAAAGCCCTCCAAAGACAACATCGTCAAGGTTGCCGAGGCCCGCTCCACCAACGACTTCCTGGCAGAGGATATGGGCTTTGGCAAGCCTATCGCCTGCGCCGAGTGTCATAGCACCGATGATGCGGTAAGGCGCTATCCAGACTACGTGTCGCCTCATAACCAGGAGTTTGGCGGCGACAGCCTGGAAGCGCGGCTGAAAGTGATGACCGGCTTTGGTCCCGAAGGCCGTCGTGATGGCCGGGGTGGTCGCCAGGCGGCGACGGAACTGCTGGGCACCGATCCGGACACCGGCGAGGCCATGGGCAAGAAGAAGGGCTTCACCTGCTCAACCTGTCACAACCCGCATCAATCCAAAGTCAATATGGATAAACCCGGCCACGAAAACGCCATGGTGCGCCAGTGTACCGACTGTCATACCCAGGAGTTCAACAACGCTCCCGGCAGTGACATCGCCTCAGCGGCCCACGAGTTCACCGCCACCTGCCTCGATTGCCACATGCCCGGGGGCTCGGACTCGCACATGTTCAAGATCGATCTCGAGGGGGCCAAGGATGACCCAAGACACTTCTCGGCCAACGGTGACTACGTGAAACCCTGGCTGCGTGCTTACGACAGCTGCTCCGGCTGTCACCAGGAGGACTACGACGAGCGCGCTGCCCGCATCGGCACCATCCACAACTAAAGCCAAAGGCCGGCGACCGTGGTCGCCGGCTTTCTCAGGCTTGCTGACACCTCCCATCGGAGGTGTCATCATTACAAGCAGGCTTTAACAGGAGATCCCGTGGACAACAGCGATCCCATTCCCGACGTCAGCTATCGGGCCCCCTCCATAGAGGAGTCCGGCATCGAGATACTCGACCTCGAGCTGTTTCGAGCAAGGCTGAAGCGCTACCATTTCGACCCCTATCAGCCCCACAGGGTGAAATACTACTGCTTCCTGTACATCACACAGGGAGAAGGCGAACACCTGATTGACTTTCAGCGCTACCCCTACCGCTCAGGCAGTTTTATCTTTATCAATCCAAACCAGGTGCACGCCTTCGACTCTTCAGATCAGCCCCAGGGCAAGATGATCAATGTGACCCCAGCCTTTTTCGCCAATAGTGCCGCCAATATCCGCACCTCCTACTTTGTTTCCTTTCATCTGAACCGGGCCTCCTCGCCAGTTCTGCAGTTATCTCCTCCGTTGGACCAAAGCTGTCGGGTATTGTTGGACGAAGTTGGCAAGGCGCAGCAAGAACGGGGAAAGGACGATCTGGTGGTCCAGCTGCTGTTTGTCGCCCTGCTGGTTAAATTGGCTCGTCAGCGACAGAGCCACCTTGCCCACCTGAGCGAACAGCAGAAGGAGCGCTTCGGCCAGTTTCTCAACCTGGTGGAGCAGCATTTCGGCCAGCTCAGGGAGGCCAGCCAGTACGCCGGCCTGATGCACACCAGTTACAAGAGCCTCAATCAGCTGTGCAAAAGCTGCTGTGGCCAGACCGCCAAACAACTTATCGACTTCCGCACCATACTGGAGATAAAGCGCAAGCTGGTGATGGACGGGTTGTCGACTCAGGAGACCGCGTCAGATCTCAGCTTCGAGGACACCAGCTACCTGAATAAGTACTTCAAGCGTTTGACCGGGCAGACCCCGGCGGCCTTTAAACGGGACAATGAGTTCTAGCGCCAAGTCACTTCTGCGAACCGCAGCCGACCTTGCAGGAATCATTTTTGAGATCCGGATCCATATCAGGAGACGGCGGTGATCACATTCCCGTCACAAGGTACATTAACGGCAATTTTCGAGACTTTTCCGACCTGTTTCCTCAGTGCGTTCGCCATTACTTTTCCCTCTGCACAGCCCGGTTCCTGTTGGTCCCTGCCCACACAGGTTCCACCGTGTCACCTACTACAGGGAAATGATGATGATGAACCCCACTGCGCTCCATGCGCCCATGAAAGCGCTGACAGCCGCCATACTGCTCAGCATGCTGACCGCCTGCGGCAGCGATGACAACAACGGGGAGTCCGTAACTCCCCCACCTCCTCCGCCTCCGCCGCCTGCGAACACAGCTCCAGTCGCCAACCCGGACACCGCCGAAGCCACCGTTGGCACGCCGGTCACCATAGACGTGCTGGCCAACGATACCGACGCCGATGGTGACCCCCTGACCCTGACCCGAGTTGATATGACCGAGGGAAGCGGCAACGTTTCCATCGAGGACAACAAGGTAGTGTTTGAACCCAAAATGGCCGGAGAAGCCAAGTTCACCTACCTGGTTACCGATGGCAACGGCGGTGAAGCCACCTCCACCCTCACCCTCTCCATCCAAGCCGAACCGGTAGTTCAGCTGAGCTATGTGGGCAGCCAGGCCTGTCTCAGCTGTCACAGCGACAAGGAGAGTTTCCTGACATCCGGCCACCCCTTCAAACTCAACAAGGTGGTCGACGGTCAGATGCCCGAGTACCCCTACACCAACATCATTGGTGCTCTGGAGATGCTCGAAGGTGTGGTCAACCCAGGCGGTGCTCCGGAAAGCTATGAGGATGTCTCCTACGTCATCGGCGGCTATAAAAAACAGGTGATGTGGCTGGACCTGGATGGCTACCGTTACACCGGCGACAAGGTGATCGGCAAGCTCGACGAAGATGGTTATGTCTATGAGATGTGGTCCTGGGGAGATAACCTCGGCCCAGAGCGGGCCCCATTCTACTGCGGGCGCTGTCATACCACAGGCTGGAAGGATTTCACCTCCCAAGAGGGTGATGATCGCAACCCCCACCACCAGGATGACATGGAGGGGATCCTGGGCACCTTTGAGCAGCCCGGCGTCCAGTGTGAGTCCTGCCATGGCGCGGGCAGCGACCATATCAAGGCCCCATCCAGCAGCAACATTACCCGCCTGGCCGAGCCTCGTACCGTGGCACAGATGACAGCGGAGGATCAGGCCTTCGGCCAGGCTGTGGCCTGTGTGGAGTGCCACACCCATGGCGGCGATAAGTCCTACCCCGAATACCTGACCCACTACACCGAAACCTTTGGCGGTGTTGATGCGGTCGGCGGCCTGGTTGCCAAAGGGGCGGGCGGCCGAGGTGGACGCGGTGGTCGTGTCGCGGCCGACACCATGATGGGGTACGATCCGGATACCGGCGTGGCTCAGGGCAAGAAGCGCAACATGCACTGCAACACCTGCCATGAAAGCCACATGTCCACTCACTTCAGGGATAAGCCCGGACACGAAGGGGCCTTGAAGAAGGCGTGCACCGACTGTCACCAGATGGAGTTCGCCAACGCCGAGGGTGGCAATGGCATGGCTGCCATGGTGCACGGCAGCACCGATTGCACCAGCTGTCATATGCCGAGTCAGTCACACCTGTTCAAGGTCGACATCTCCGCGCCTTCCGAGGATGGTCACCACTACTCCGAGGATGGCCAGTACAGTCAGCCCTGGTTGCGCCCCTTAGACGCCTGTCAGGGATGCCATACCGAGGACTATGACGCTCGAGCCGCTAAGATGAAACAAGTGCACCTCTAAGATACTCTATGGAGAGAGGTGTCAACGCTTTGCGCTGGCGCCTCTCTTTTTGATACAACGCCGAGCATCTGCTTTACAGTCTCCGTGCTGAAGCCTCTTGAGAAGCCCAATAGATGGACAAAATCGACGACATTCCCCAGATCACCTACGACAGCCCTGAGCTTCGTAAGACAGGCATCGACGTACTGGACCTTGAGGAGTTTCTTCAAGAACTCTGTAACCGGGGTGCCAACCCCTACCAACCTCACAGGGTCAGTCACTTCTGTCTTATTCTTGTGGAACAGGGAGAGGGGGAGCACTACATCGACTTCCACTCCTACTCATACGAGCCCAAATGCGTCATATTTCTTAATAAATATCAAACGCATAAATTTGACCCAGAAAACAAAATCAAAGGCAAAGTGGTGCTGCAGACCCGGGAGTTCTTCGCCACCAGCGCCGCCAACATCCGCACCTCCTATTTTGTACCTGCACATCAAAGCCTGAGCGCCTTTCCGATACTGCACCTGTCCGGCGAGCTGTACGAAAGCACTAGGGCTATGCTGAGCGAGATGACAAGAGCGATGAGAGAGGGGCCGGACAGCGGCGTCATAGTGCAACTGCTGCTGTCAGCCGTAATGCTCAAGCTGGCCAAGCAGAGGGAGGGCCACCTTGTTCACCTGAGTGAACAGCAGAAGGAGCGTTTCGGAGAGTTCCTGCGCCTGGTGGATACGCAATTCACCGAGATTCGCGAAGCGAGCCAGTATGCCCAGCTGATGCACATCAGTTATAAATCCCTGAATCAGTTGTGCAAAACCTGCTGTGGTCACACCGCCAAGCAGCTGATCGATTTTCGCATCATCTTGGAGATTAAGCGCAAGCTGACCATGGACGGACTCTCAGTTCAGGATGCGGCCTTCGAGATGGGGTTTGAAGACATCACCCACTTCATCAAATACTTCAAACGCCACACAGGAAAAACCCCGGCGGCCTTTAAGCGAGAACTGGAGGGTTGAGGCTCAGCTGGCCTCCTCCGCCTCATGGCGGTAGATCTTAATCAGATAGTAGGCGTCGATAACAACGATAAAGGCATTCACCAACATCACCGGATAGGCGGCAATCGCCCAGCCGTAAAGCACAAACAGGGCCGCCCCAAGCAGGTTCCACCATCTCAACTTCTTGATGTCCGCCATGGTCAGCGAAATCGCCACAACGATGGACGCCGCATAGCCGACCCAATCCCATATCCAGTGCAGTTCCATGCTTATCCCTCCGGTCACCCCTCCCATTGTAGTCCCGGGTACTGAGTAAGTCAGTCCAGCCACAGCCAGAGTGATCGAACCTGGAGCCATCCCCTACCTGCCTGGTGTTTCAAACCCTTTAGTGATTATTAAATGCATGTTAACCAATGAGGTAGGGGTAACAAATGATGAATTTGATACACTGCCGCTTCCGATGGAATTCAGGGATACAGCCGGATGGCGCAGACAGGAACCCCCAAACTGGGATCGAAGCACATGGCCAAATGGATGTTTGCCGCGTTTCTCCTGATGACCGCCATGTTGGCCTCCATGAGCTGGCTCAGCGTCAAGACCGGCTTTATGGTTCAGGAGGACTCCCGGGAGATGGTGGAACGTCACATCCCCGAGCTGGAAACCATCGGATTTCTGCAGCGGGCCCTGAGCAACAGGGTCAACCAGCTCTATCTCTACTACGCCACCACCGAACGGCAGGCCTATCTGTCAGGCAGCCGCCTCGAAGATGACAAGATAGACCACAACATCGACCACCTGATAAAGCTTGGCATAAGCGATCAGGACGCACTGGCACTGCGCACCACCCTCACCAAGATGCAGCTGCATGCCGACCGCTTTGACCGCGAAATGACCCGGCCCGACAGTGACTGGGACAGACTCAGGGAGCACCTCTCCGACGCTCAATCCGCCGCCATTGACGCCCAGGGCCAACTGGATCTGTGGCAGGCCAGCATCCGCATGATCACCATGCAGGACAGCGAATCCGCCCTCACCGAAGTGGACCGACTGGCTCAACTGCTCTCTGGCTTCACCATCGCCATCGTGGTGGTCTCCCTCTTTGTTCTTGTTGCCCTCTACTCACGACTGAAGGACAGGGACCAGCTGTTCCGCTTTGCCTTCTACGACAGCCTGACCGGCCTGCCCAATCGCCGCTCCCTGGAGGACGCCCTGCAACAGACCCAGCAGGAGGGGGAGAGCGGCGCCCTGGTGTTGCTCAAACTGGAGCGCTACCCGCTGATCACCGGCACCTATGGCCACGCCTTCGGCGGCGAAGTGATTCAGCACATAGGCAAGTGGATCCAGGAGAAGCTGCGCGTCAGCCCCTGTGACGCCATCCTCTACCGCTACAGCGACGACACCTGGGCGGTGCAGCTGACCTGCAGCAACGAGCCCGAGCACCTCAAGCAACTGGCCTGCTCCCTGGCGACCATGTCAAATGACCCCTTCTGCATCGGTGACCGCCTGCTGAATCTCAGCGTCAAGATCGGCATCACCCGCTACCCTCAGGATGGCTCAGACAGCGACAGGCTGATGCGCAACGCCGACGCTGCCATCCACGCCCTGGTGGCGCCTGGACGCATCTACCGTTTCTATGATGCCGAACTGACCGCCAGGACCCAGCGCTGGCTGGCGACCGAAAGTGCTTTGCGCAACGCGCTCAGTGACGATGAGTTTGAGCTTTTCTACCAGGCCAAAGTAACCGCCAACGGTGCCCAGGTTGCCGGAGCAGAGGCGCTGATACGCTGGCGTCGCAACGGTGAACTGGTCAGCCCGGGGGAGTTTATCCCCGTGGCCGAGCAGTCTGGACTCATCATGCCCCTGGGCAACTGGGTGCTGAATGAGGCTTGCCGGCAGCTGGCGCAGTGGCAGGCCAGGGGCATCACCGGCTGTCCGGTGGCGGTCAATGTGTCGGCCCAACAGTTCCAGGACAGTAGTTTCCCACAACTGGTGGCCGATACCGTGGCACACCATTGCATCCACCCCGGATTACTGGAGCTGGAGATCACCGAAGAGGTAGCCGCCAGCGATCCCCAGAGGGTGGTCGATACCATGAAGGAGCTCAAAGCCAGCGGTGTCACCATCGCCATGGATGACTTCGGTACCGGCTACTCCTCCCTCTCCTACCTGAAGCGGCTGCCCATCGACACCCTGAAGATCGACCGGGCCTTTGTCTCCAACCTGGACAAAGTTCAGGATAACGCCGCCATCGTGGATATGATTCTGGCACTGGCCCATCAGGGAGGACTCAAGGTGGTGGCCGAAGGGGTGGAGACCGAAGCGGAATACCGGGTGCTGCAAAGCAAGCGCTGTGACCTGGTTCAGGGCTTCCTCTTCTCCCGGCCTGAGCCTGCGGCTCAGTTCACTCTGAAGCTCTGTCAGTCAGCAGAACCGGCTGGGTTGCAAGAAGCGCAATAAATACAAAGAAGTAGCTTCACCCTTTATTCCGAATGAAATATGGGCCTGACATTCTGGGCTCAGACATATTGAAAATGCATCTTAAAATAGCGTCGAATATGACTAGCCACTGCAACTGATATATTGAATATATCCCTCAATTTCATCAATTTCACTTATTGCAAGAATCAAAAAATCAGTCACTTATGGTCAGTTTTGGCCTGTTTAACAATAAAGAAAGTACAGAATTCGATGCAGTTCTGTGATTTGCATCAGGAAACCAATATCTGCAATACCGTATAGTTGCACAAAACCGATATGGGCCCGGTGATGGACAGACTTAAAGACATCAATATTTTCTCATTCCAGGTGTTTGTGCTCGTCTACGAGTCACTGAACTCTCTGAGTGTTGCCCAAACCCTGAATGTGCCCGCCTCCAAGATCAGTCGCTGTCTCAACAGCCTGCGCCATGCCCTGGACGACCCTCTGTTTTACCGTAAGCAGTACGGATTTGAGCCCAGTGAGATGGCCACCCGCATCTACCCTGAGATGAAGAAGATCCTGGAACTGGCCGGGCAGGCGTGCACCGTAGACATGGACGATAACAACAGGCTGAAGCAGGAGCTGACCATCGCCTGTCCCACCGGCCTGTGCGTCAGGCTGTCCCGTAGCCTTCAGGAGCATGCCCAGAAGCATGATCAGCACTTCACCTTTATCGTCAAACCCATCAATCACCATGTGGACAACGAGATCCAGCATGGCAACGTGGATGTGGCCATCTCCTTCGAATCCAGCAACTCTGAAGGGGTAAAGAGTGAATTTGTCACCAAGGGGACCGGCCTCTATCTGGCGGGCGGTCACGACCACCCCATTTGGCAGCGCTCGCCCCAGCCACAGTTGGCAGAGATCATCGACTACCCCTTCATTGTGGCCGATTGCCCGGCCTTCAATGATCGCATCGATCCTCTGGAGGTGTATGCCAATGACATCGATCGCAGCCTGGAGGTTGAGGTCAAGGTCAGCGGGCTGACGGAACTGACGGATCAGCTGGACAACTCATCCAGCCTCACCTTTGTGGGCCAGAAGTACGCCGCCGAGTTCCTGAGTCGCATGTCCGATCTCAAGGTCCGTCGCCTGCCCCAGGATCAGTTTGATCTGCTGCATCAACGCATGGGGGTTCCCAGCTACTTCCTGCTGAGTCCTCCCCGTGGACGGAACCTGCCGGAGTGGCTACTGCCTGCCATCAGTGAGTTTGTGGTCAACACAGTGGTCCTGCCTGAAGCCGGCGAAGAGGAGTAACGGAGTGCCAAGTACCAATATCGATAAGCTGAGAGACATCAACCTCTTTGTCATCCGGGTATTCTGTCTGGTGTTCCAGCACGGCAACTCCATCGCCGTCGCCAGCATCCTGGACGTTCCGCCCTCAAAGATCAGCCGAAGCCTGAACGCCCTGAGGCAATCCTTCTCGGATCCGCTGTTTATCCGCCGTCAGCATGGGTTCGAGCCCACCCCTCTATCCTGTCGACTCTACCCCATCCTCAGCCGGCTGCTGGGAGAGTCCGAATCGGTCGCGGCCATCAGCCACTTTCAGGAGATGGATCAGCACAAGAACCTGCATATCGCCACCCCCCCTCAGCTGGCGATCAACCTGATTCAGAAGGTTCGGCGAGCATCAGACACCCATGACGACCCCCACAGTGTCCACCTGCGGATGTTCAACGACTCCAGCCTGGACGACCTGGCGGCCAACCGAACGGATGCGGTACTCAGCTTTACACCAGCGGAGCGGGATGGGGTCATCTCCAAAGCGATCGCCTCCCCAAAGAAGGTGTTTCTGGTGGCCAGGGAGTCCCACCCGGTCTGGAATAACCCGGTTCTGGAAGAGATCGCCCGCTACCCACAAATTCTCTATGGCAACAGCTGTTACCCCAACAGCCAGTCGCCGATGAAGTTCTACTGCCGCCGCAAGGGCGTCCCCTTCAAACTGGACTCCATCGCCTCAGACATGGGGGCCGTTGCCCACTCTCTGCAGGAATCCGACGCCCTGTCGGTGCTGGAGTTTGACTCCTGCGCCAACTTCTTCAGAGAGTTTAAGGGCCTGAAGGCAACTCAGCTCAGCGCCGAGCAGTATGAAGAGCTGGTGAGCTACAAGACCCCGAAAACCATCTACCTGTGGCTCAGGCATGACAGCGACGGCAGGGTCACTACCCCCTTCTGGCTGCAGCAGATCCTGGAGCAGCATATTCGCCAGGCTTTGGGGCAGGCCATTTGATCAGATTGGGGCGCCGTCAGGGCGCCCCATCCTGCTCTGGGCATCCTCCAGCAACAGCTGGTACAGAGCCCTGGCAGCCACTCCTGTCTGCTCCCCTTTGGGAAGAGTGAGGTGCAGAGGAACCTGATAAGCCCCCCCTCCATCCAGAGCCAGCCTCACCACCTGCGAACTGTCCACTTCCGCCAGGCGATGTTCCGGCATCCGACAAAAACCGATGCCCGCTCGCACCGCATCCCAGGCATGGTCGAAATTATCCACCGTAATTCTAAGCTCAGAGCGCAGCCAGCCCACATCCCGCTCACCTTCGGTTTTTGACGCCCCCAGATCCCTCACCACCACCTGAGTGTGGGCGATAAGATCCGAGATGGTCACCGACTCCAGTCTGCTCAGAGGATGGTTGGGCGCCACGACGGGCACCATGGTCACCACCCCAAAGGGATCGGTGAGATGATTGCCCACCGGCAGGTTGATGATGGCCAAATCCCCCTCTCCTTCGGTCACCGCCCGCTCGGTAGCGGAAAGTGATGTTTCACGAATTTGTACAGATGTTCCGCGATACTGCCGGGAAAAGCGGGCCAGGGGGCCCATCAACCACTGTCGACAACATAGGTGATCCACCGTTAGGGTGATCTCTGACTCCACCCCCTGAGCCATCTGGTTGCTTACCATCTCCAGGGTTCTGGCCTGCGCCACCATGGGGATCGCCCTGCGCAGCAGCGCCCTGGCTTCATCGGTCAGCACAGAGCGTCTCTGCTCGATGCGGATCAACTCCATCCCCAACTGCTGTTCCAGCTTACGCAGGGCGTAGATCAGGGTTGTGTGGCTCTTGTTCAAAGATTGAGCCGCCCCCTGTATGCTGCCTGCCCGATCCACCTCTATCAGGGTCAACCACTGCTCCAGAGTTGTCTTCAGCTTCATGGTCTATTTCTTCTACATTTGGGCTTTATATTTTGCACTTTATCATGATTTTTTAGACCAATAATATGGAATCTCACCAAGAGGAGACCCCTTATGAAAACCATGTTGCAAGTCGACTTCCCCTATCAGGGCCCGATGGGACAGGCTATGAGTGACCAGATGA
Source organism: Ferrimonas sp. (assembly GCF_048263965.1). NCBI lineage: Bacteria > Pseudomonadati > Pseudomonadota > Gammaproteobacteria > Alteromonadales > Ferrimonadaceae > Ferrimonas > Ferrimonas sp. The sequence goes on from NZ_JBLXDO010000004.1 coordinate 95,060, forward strand.
AAGAGCTGGCGGAGTCGATCAACCAGGAGCCGGGAATGGTTTGGAAAATCTGGACCGAGAATCCACAGAGCGGCGAAGCCGGCGGCATCTACCTGTTTGAGGATGAAGCCAGTGCCAAAGCCTATCTGGAGATGCACAGCGCCAGATTGGCGCAGTGGGGCATCGGCCCGGTCAATGGCAAACTGTTTTGTGTGAACACTCCCCTGTCGGCCATCAATGGGGCCCCGCTGTAAAGGTGGACTACCCCGGTTGCCTCTCTGTCTCTATACTGGTGCCTTCAAAGGAACCCGAGACAGGGAGCAACATGAGTCTTACCCCTTTCTACCCAGTTGGCACACCAGGCCAGCCCTGGACCCAAGCCCATAAAGAGCAGTGGCTGGCGCGCATCGGCCGCAAGCGCAGCTATCAGGAGGAAGTGGTCAGCAAGATCACTGAGCTGAAGGAGAAATTCGAGCTGGTGCCATATGGCGCCCTGAGCTATGACCCGCAGCGCTATCCCCTGCTCGCCCTGAAAACCCAACACTGGGATGACAGCAAGCCTGTGGTGCTGGTCACCGGTGGCGTCCACGGCTACGAAACCTCAGGCGTTCACGGCGCCCTCGCCTTTGCAGAGACTCAAGCCGCCAGCTTCGAACAACACTTCAATTTTCTGATTGCCCCCTGCATCAGCCCCTGGGGCTACGAGGTGATCAACCGCTGGAACCCACAGGCAGTGGACCCCAACCGCTCCTTCTACCCGGGCAGCCCCTCAGAGGAAGCTGCCGCCCTGATGGCGCTGGTCGGCTCCGTCGGCACCCCATTGGCACACTTCGACCTTCATGAAACCACCGACAGCGATGAGGAGGAGTTCCGCCCCGCCCTCGCCGCCCGCGACGGCAAACCCTTTGAACCCGGTGTCATCCCGGACGGTTTCTACCTGGTGGGGGACAGCGACCAGCCTCAGCCTGAGTTTCAGAAGGCGATGATCGAGGCGGTACGTCAGGTGACCCATATTGCGCCCCCAGACGATCAGGGCAATATCATCGGCGCGCCACTGGAGCAGGAGGGCGTAATCAACTACCCCACCAAGAAACTGGGACTGTGTGCCGGCCTCAGCCAGGCCCGCTATGTCACCACCACCGAAGTCTATCCGGACAGCCCGTCAGCCACCCCTGTGGAGTGCAATGAGGCTCAGGTGGCCGCCATCTGCGGCGGGCTGACCTTTATCCTGACCCAGGGTTAAAACCAGAAGAGGAGGCTCAGGCCTCCTCTTTTCTTATCAATGCACCATCAGTGCCTTCAGGTTGTGGCGAAACTCGGTTTCGAGCTCATCCAGCCATTGATAGCGTTTGGTGTAGAGCCGGCGCTTACTGCGTTTGAGCTCCGCCACCTCCTTACGAGGCAGGGTAAGAGGCAGAGCATAAAGATAGGGATCCGCTGGCTCGGCGCCATGTTCCAGCCAGAGGGTGTCGTAATCGAAACTCACCTTGCCCCGCTTCTTGCGTCCCAGGTACCTCAGACTCTGATAGATATGACCGCGGTTGGATACCCCGTAGACATTGGCTAGCTGAAACTCCCGAGCCAGCATCAGCAGCAACTCGACGATCAGCGCTTTAGGACGAAGGCCATGCATCGCCTTGGTCAGGGAGCGAATCACCTTCTCCCTGCCCTCCACCTTGCTGGATGGCCCCTGGACAGCACCGACATATAAACTGCCGTTCTCCTTGGATGACAGGCTGAATGTCGAGGAGAACACCCCAACATCGTTGGCATCCCTTAAGGCAATACCCAAACTGCCCTCTTTATTATGCCCCTGCTCAATATACAGGTGATAAATATTCCCATCCTCATCATTGATCTGAAGGAGTTTTACTTTCTTATAGGTATAAACCTGCTCAATGGTATTTGGGAACAGTTGAGAAAGAAGCTGAAAATGGCTGGCCACTTCCTCCATTCGCCTCTTTCTGTTCCAACTTCGGCACACATAAGGTTTAAAAGGCTTTTGGATCACCTTTGGGTTAAGACGGATCACCGGGTTCAGGGCTTCACACTTCAGTATCGAAGAAAGCTGCCGTATCCCCTTGGAGTGCATCACGCCCCAAGTCATGAATGAGGTAGTCCGAAACAGGCGGCGCAGAGCGCCCTGATCACGATGAATATCATTGGCCAGAGAATAGAGTTCCCTGACAAAATTCACTTTGCCATTCGATTGCATATTTACCTGTCAACAACCAAAAGTTAATTCATGCCCAATTTCCATCGAATCCATTACCAACAGTGAACAATGAATTAACTTAAAAAGATAAGGGCGAGTACATATATGACTTGGCAGACATGCTGCCAAGAAGAGTATTTACGAAAAGGGTAAAGCAACCAATAAATTTAATTTTGAATCAGGAGTGGAGAAATAAACTCCCTTACATATGATGACAATATGGCTAAAGGTAAATAAAACAAAACATTTATGTAGGAGAACGATCAGCTGAAGTGACGAACCCTCTCGTCGTAGAGCTTCTCCAACGCCTCAGCCACAGTCAGCCTGTCGTCCCGGTCCAGATAACGCTGAACCGCATTAACCACATAACGACGGGACTGATTATGGGTCCTGGCAAACTCCCCGCACAGCCGATTCATCTGACGCGCCTCCAACTGTTTCTGCTGCTGCTGTTGCAGAGAGAGGATCACCGCCTCCAGGTTGTCATTGTGCTGCTCCAACCCCTGAGCCAGCTTGCCCTGACTGAGGCCGTAGGCCTTGGCAGAGTGCTCCAGGGCTGCCTTAATCCCCTCGAAGCGCTGGCCGAAGACCACCACAGGCTGACTGAGCACCTGCTCCACAGCCACGCGGCTGCCGTCCACCTCGTAAGTGAACCCCGGATAGTTCGCCCGGCGATGGGACTCCTCTCCCAGGGTCAGTCCTGCGGCGATGCTGTGCTTGAGGGAACGATCCAGCTCCGCCACCTCCTCCTGGCTCCAACGCAGGTAGACGTTGATCGCCTTCTTGTACTTGGCGGCCAGTTTGGCCTGAACCACATCTCGACGCTGCTGCAACAACCCCATGGTGCAGCCTTTTAACAGGGTGACACACTCCTTGCACGCCGGAATCTGCAGGTTATCCGCCGCCTGACGGTGGTGCTCAAACGCTCCCCAGTGAGCCTGCGGCGGCGCAAAGTCTTGCTCTGTGGCGATGCAGCCGCAGTAGAAGCAGGTGTGGAAGTGGGTTTCGTCAGCGGCCCGGAGCAGCCGATAGCGTTCATCCAGTTGGGTCATTGGGGGAAGTGGATTATGGGTCAGGGGAGCCATTCTAGCCCAAGGGGAAGAGGGTTGGCGACCGCCTGACTGGCCGAACGTGTGAAATGGGAAGGCACGAACGGAAGCGGTCGCCGTAAAACTAGTGCCTTTACTCCGGTATAAGTCAGAATCGCTCTCATTTCCAGTCAGAGGGGGGAATTTCCGCTTTTTGCCGCTAGCGCTGCTGCAGCTCGGGAGACACACTGCTGCTCAATATCTGCCCTATCTCGTCACTGGGCAACGGCTTATACAACAGATACCCCTGGGCATACTCACACCCATGCAGACTCAGCTGACGGTAGCTGCTGTACTCCTCAATCCCCTCGGCGACCACCTGCATGCCCAGCCCGTGGGCCATATGGATAATGGCCTTGATCAACTCAATATCTCTGGGAGAACTCTCCAGCTCTCTGACAAAGGTCTTGTCTATCTTCAGCTTCTGGAATGGCAACTGCTTCAGGTGGCTCAGGGAGGAGTGACCCGTACCAAAATCATCCAGCGCCAGCCCTACCCCCAGCCCCCTCAGCCGGGACAGAATCTGCGGCGAGGATTCAATGTCCTGCATGGTGGTGTCTTCGGTCACCTCAATCACCAGCTGGTCCGCCGGCACCCCGGTCTCGGACAGCACCCGCTCCACCATGGCCACCAGGTCATAGCGACTGTACATCATGGGTGAGATATTGACCGTCACCTTAGGGGAAACCAGCCCCTGGGTGCGCCAGGCCATATTCTGGCGGCAGGCCCGGGTCATCACCCAGAAGTTCAGGGACTCGGCCAAGCCCGACTGCTCGGCGATGGCGACCACTTCCAGGGGCGAGATCTCCCCATAGACAGGATGACGCCAGCGCAACAGCGCCTCCACCAGAATCACCTGGCGATTCTTCATCGAGACTATGGGCTGATACAACTGCAGCAACTGGTCCCGGGCGATGGCACGTTCCAGATCGTCCGCCAGGATCCGCTTGCGCAACGCCCGGTTCTCCATCTCCTGTTCGAACAGACGACAACACATCTCCTCGTTCTTGGCAGCGTACATGGCAGTGTCCGCGTTGTTGAGCAGCTTATCTGGCTGTAGGGCGTCTTCGGGAAACAGGCTGATGCCGATACTGAGCCTGGGAGAGATCCGCTGGCCCATGATGGTCACTGGCGTGTTGATCTCTGCCGCCAGTTGCCGGGCAAACACCAGGGCTTCCTCCGGGCCCGCCGCACTCTGCTGAAGGATGCCAAACTCGTCGCCACCGAGTCTGGCCACCAGTTCTCCCTCTCCACTGGAGTTCTTCAGCCGTGCGGCCACCTCCCGCAGAAGCTGATCCCCGGCCGCATGGCCCAACTGATCGTTGATCTCCTTAAAGCCGTTCATGTCCATCATATAAACGGCGACCCTGTGCCGCTTTCGTCGCCCTTTGGAGATGGCCAGCTCAAGGCGCCTCTGGAAAAGGTTACGGTTGGGCAGGTTGGTGAGGCTGTCGTGCAGCGCCTGGCGACGATTGTTGCGGCTCTCACGAATCACCAGAATCACCAGGAGCGCACCGCTGATAAGAAGCCCAAGAAGGTAGATATTGGCCTCATACTGAAGGTCGAACACCCTCTTGAGGTTGAACAGGGCCCGGTCTCCGGAAAAGCTCTGAACATTGAGCTGGCGCACCTGCTCCGCCATGGGTTCCAGCTGTTTCAGCAACGCCAGCGCCCTGGCATCCCCGTCTGTCAGCGCCATCACGTCAGGATCCATCCGCGCCAGAGAGCTCCCCAGGCTCTCAAGCAGCTGCTCGACCCCTGGGTGACTCCTGAAGTCCCTGGCCTCTGCCCCCACAGCCAACACCTCCACCCGGCTCCAGAAGATCTCAAATCTCATTCTGGCCTCATCGGCGGCCAGATCGGACAGGGCAACACGTCGAAACGCATGCTGCAGCTTGATCAGCTCCATCTCCAGTTCAGCGGCAGACCAGCTGACTGTCTTCATGGAGAGGGAGAGCAGCTTGGTCATCTGGCTATGACGCTGACTACTTACCGCCGAACTGAAGGCAAACAGCAACACGACACCGGCAAGCACCAACAACTTGAATCTCTTCATTCAAGCACTTCCAGATATCGCAGCTGCCAAATCATCTTCTCGTGGAACTTGACCTCATCCAGCTGGGGATACTCGGTCAAAGGCAGTACCAGCCAGATGGGCCCCTTGTCCCTGACCCGCATCTGCCTGCCATCGACGCTGGTAGCCAGCAGCAGTGGATAGCGCCCCAGCTCGGCCAGATCGATATGGGTGAAATAATCATTGAGCGCACTGGCTTTGACCCGTCCACCTGACGCCCCCAGATACAACAGCAGATCCGACAGTAACACCCCTTCATATTTGTGCTGCTGTTCGGTCCAGGGGGTCAGGGTGGTCACGCTACTCTGAGGCAGCAGGGACAACATCTTCCGGTCGAGGCGAGCCTCCCCGACGGCATTGGTTTGCTCTATCTTGCCACTGATGGTCAACAGAACCCGCCCCTGAGGCCGTTCAAGTTCTGAGGCTGACACCAGCGAGGTCAGAAGAAAAACCAATGCAACTGAGACGAAGCATTTCCACATGTTATTCATATCTATAATTTTAAATGAAAGTTCTCGGACAACTTCTGTATATTTCAGAGAAGAGATCCCACAAATCAGATGCGCGCCAACCAGATAGAAATGAGAAACTTTACACGTCGAGACCGGCGTTAAGAGTGCCGAATGTAGCATGAATGGCGTGAATGAGAAGGGCTGAAAACAAATCTAAAAATTCACTTTAGTGGCGCTAAGTCCGCATAAATACGCACCAGCACTGGCTCGGCATGCGCCTTAGGCCTGAGTTTTTCATATTATTTAATCAATTAACTAGAGTCTGAGGTTATTCTTTCCACTCGCCCTAACACAGCATGAAAAACCACCCCCACAATTAGAGCCAATACTCTTATATAGTAATCAACTAATTTATCTCTAAAATTAATCGGGAATCACCACGGCGTCGGAAACATAGTTAAAAATTGCCTCAATCAGCCACTCAGGGTAGCTGTGCTGGCGTGAAGAGCTGAGCAGAAAGTAGTTAGGGGCGCCCATGCGACCATGAAGCAGGGCCATCTGGCCGGGGGGAATACGCTCCACCCTTATCCCCTCTATCCGCTCCAGCAGTGCCACGGCAGGCAGCCCGCCAACGAAGGAGAGTGATCGGGTGTCCAGAAGCTGGTTGGCCAGCTCGGCAATGTCACACACCCTGGCCTCAATCGCCAGTTCCCGCCCCAGATCCCGGGCATAGACCTCCAGGGGGTCAATCCGATCATTGAATGCAGGGATGCCATTGACCACAAAGGGGAAACGGATAATCTCTTCCAACATCCTATCTTCGGCGACCTGCCAGATGGGGTGGTGTTGACAGCCAACCACAAATACCGAGTTGGACTGGGTAATGAACTGACTGTTTACCCCCTCTGCCACCGAGGATTCGTTGGAGATACTGAGGTCGATGTCCCCCTGGCGAATATCCCGCTCCACGTAGTAGTTGGTGGGTTTAACCACGAAGGTACAACTCTGGTTGTGCTGTTCCCCCAGCTTTTTCAGGTGAAGGGAGAGACCGACCCTGAGGCCAGACGGAGCGGCGATGCACACCTCTCTCTTGATTCGGCTGTGCTCATCCTGATCCAGTGAACAGGCTTGCTCAGCCAACTCCAGTACCCGCTTCATTTCAGGGTAGATGCGCACGGCCATCTCGCTGGGCTCAAATCCATACTGCTTTCGGTGAAACAGGGGATCATCCAGGGCGTGACGCAGTTGATTCAGGATTCGGCTGACTTTCGAGGCAGGAACATTCAGAGCCTGGGCCACTGTCATTGAGTTCAGCGACTCATAGACGAGTACAAACACCTGGAACGAAAAGATACTCACATCATTGAGCCGCTTCATCGAATGCCCCGACATCTGAAAAGGCTAATATAGGCGATCCCACCTCGGGCTTTACGGAGCTCCGTCACGGAAATACAGTCACTCATAACAGTAAGAAGAACTTTATTTTCCTTTATTATTCATGATCTTTTCTTACACCAAAAAAAGCGCCCGAAGGCGCTTTGGCTTGGTGCGTTGCAGGGAAATGCAAACGCTAGTGCGCAGGACCGCTGTGCACTGAATCGATACCGTAGGTCTTACCTTCGGCATGACACACACCGCAGCTCTCAATGCTCACTTCGGCAGCGCTATCGGCGGGCTCCTCGGTGAGGGTCGCACCGTTGGCAGCGAAGTGGGCCTTGGCGGCATCGGTATTGTGGACGTGGCAACTACGGCAGCTCTCGGAGACCGGAGAGATGTAGCCGTAGGTGGTGCCGAAGTCCTTGGTGATGGCGATGGCGTCCTTACCCGAGGCCAGGGTGCCATTGGCGGTGAACAGGCTCACGTCTGCCTTGTGACAGGCCTGACAATCACTCTGAACATCCGGGTAACCATTGAGATCACCGATGACGCCCTGGTCATCCACCCGGCGGAATACACCGTGAGGACCGGTTACGTGCCACTCGCCACTGTGATAGCGGTGAGCCACGGTCATCAGGTCACGGTTGTAGAACTGTGCCGGTTTCACGTCCACGACCACATCGTTACCGTCGGCGTCTTTGCCGATGGCGCTGACCTGACTGTGGAAGGAACCGGTGAAGCCATCCTTGGGACTGTGGCAGCTGACACAGGTGGTGAACTGGTTGGCACCATGGTTATGGCCCAGCTTCACCCAGGTCAGGTTGTCGTGGCAGTTATTACAGGTATCCTCATCAATGGAGACATTCTCTCTCTCGATACGGGGCGCAATAAAGTCACTGCCATCAACATTGGCGAAGTTCCAGTAGGTGGGTGCCATGGTGGCAGACACCTTCAGCTCCACGTCGGCACAGGCCACCATGTCGGCACCGTCGGTGCAGATGGCAAAATCAGGCACGAAGTAAGCGCTGTTGCCCACCAGTTCGGGCGCATTCACTATCAGGGTATAGCTGCCGCTGGACTCGTCACCTTTCAGCAGATTGATGGTACCGGACTGGTTGAAGATGCCGTCCGCTTCAATTTCACCAAACATGATGTCATCGCGCAGGATGGCATCAGCCACGGCCACGCCATCCGCCAGGCGGGCGGTGGTATCAAACACCAGGGTCATGTCGCCGGTGACATCGTCGATGGCGATGCTGGAAAGGACAATTTCAAAGGCGGACTCGGACGCCGAGCGGCCACCCACGTTATGGGCCTCCAGCGGGCTCAGGGCTCCGGCACCGTGACAACCGGCGCAGACGCTGTCGTCCTGAGGAACGATGCCGGCGTGGTTTTCACCGGTCTCGAAGTTCACATCGATGTGACAGGCCTGACAGGCATCGGCGTAGATGTTGACCGCCCACCCGGCGCCATTGTCGTGACAGACAGAGCATTCACTCATGTCCGCTGGGAAGCCAATCTCACCGAACATCTCCTTGGCTTCGCCCAGCAGGGCGTCCTCAATGTGATGACCAGCGTGCAGGCGGTGAACCATGGGGGCAAAGTTGGGGTTGAACCCCTTGATGTCCCCATTGTCATCGGCCACGCTGTTTTCACTGTCGGGCAGATTGATCTGCACGTTATGGCAGGAGACGCAGTTCTCCACCCGCTGATAGTTGTGGTGGGCGTGAATATTCTCTATCCATCCCTCCTTCTCACCGTGACAACGGATACAGGCGTTGCTGCTGACGATGTCCTTCTCAGACACGGCCAACTCGCCGGTTGCCGGAACATAGTCCATCGGCGGGGTCAGTACCTTGTCCGACAGCCCCACTCCCTGATCATCGACGATGTTGTAGGAGCGGATCATCAGGCGGTGCAGGTTGTTGATGTCGGCATCGGCCCAGATCAGCGGAGCCTCACCATCGTGCTCCCAGGTCAGGGAGTAGCTGCCCGGATTGGCTTCATCTTCGGCCAGAGTACAGGCCTGAACCTCATTGCCTCTGCGATCCGTGGTCGCCCCTGTGGGGGAGCAATAGAGGGAGGAACCAAATTCAGTGGCCACACCGTGGTTTATCCACTGATAGGGGGCACCGGTGCCGGACTCGTTGGCAACCTGCTCAGTCAGGTAGAGGGCGATCTTATCCAGGCCCACGAAAGGCACGTCTTCACCCTTGGTGTTCTTGCCGGTCACGGTGAACTTCACCGCGAAGGGTTTTCCGGGCTCAATCACCACATCGGTGGGGACTATGGTGTAGACCAGATCCGCAGGGCTATTGGCGGTATCGACAAAGGAGCCCGCAGGCAAACCTGGCTCTCCGGGAGTACCGGGAGCACCAGGTTCTCCCGGCGCACCATCCTTGCCATCGTCGCCGTCACTGCAGCCGCTCATCATCAGCGCAGAGGCCAGCATCACTGCCAGCGGAGTTTTAGTTGTAAGTTTCATCATCATTTCTCCAACAAAGGAATAACCATCCAAATGGTCCAAGGCATAGTAAGAGAAACAATGACTTAAATATGGTGACCCATATCAACTTAACCAAGACGCAACAGACTTCGGGATTACTCCGCATCGACCTGGATAAACCGATGAATTCTTCTGGCCAGGCACCCGCCAACAGAACATCCACCCCGGCAGATGTGCCGCAAAGGAGAGTTCTGGCAGATTGCACCAGCAGCAAATGTTGAATTCATTTTCAGCATTTTTGATTTATTCTTGCCGCTAACGACTGCACCCCAACTCTCCTGACCGCTGTGACGGGGTCTCCCCCTGTTTAACCCTCCCTTCGGCGTTCGTAAAATTCGAATAAAAGGCCGGCCAGACCCAGGGTAGTTGCTAGATAAGGCAAGAATTTCCCGCGCCTAACCGGCATCCATTCTATTTTTTAGAATCTAGTGACCAGATCTTTGCGATAGTTGTGTCTCTGGGCTCCTGCTAGGGTTGGATCATCGAAATTCTTAAGGAGCGACCATGAAGATTCTCAATCTCGCCAGGAGCGTAGCCACCCAGGATGGAGACGGGGTCAACATCTCCCGGGTTGCCGACTTCAGCGGTCAGATGTTGGATCCCTTCCTGATGATTGATGAGCTCAAGTCTGATAACGAAGCGGACTACATCGGAGGATTTCCTCCACACCCCCACCGGGGCATAGAGACCTTCACCTACATCATCGATGGCGGCTTTGAACACAGGGACCAGATGGGCAATCGCAAGGTCATTGGTCCGGGTCATGTACAGTGGATGAGCACGGGGTTTGGCGTGGTGCACTCCGAAATGCCAGTGGCCGGTGCCAGTGGCATGCACGGCTTCCAGATCTGGGTGAACATGGCCGCCAAAGACAAGCTGCGCCCCGCCCGCTACCAGGACTCGATCGCCCAGGGAATTCCTGAGATCCAAGGCAATGATGGCGCCCTGCTGCGCGCCCTGGCAGGCGAATGGCAGATGGAGGGTCAGGAGGTCCGCTCCCCCATAGATGAGCTGGCAGGGCAGGCCTCAGTCGCAGACCTGCGACTCTCACCGGCTGGTAACACCGAGCTGGACAGGGGCCACCATGAGCAGCTGTTTATCTATATTCATAGCGGTCACATCAATGGCTATGGTGCCGGCCATCTGCTGCTGGCCGATCCCGGCGCACCGCTGCAACTCAGCAGCGAATTAGGGGGCGGAGCCCTGATCTTCTCCGGCAACCGCATCAACGAGGAGATTGTCCACATGGGCCCCTTCGTGATGAATACCGAAGCGGAGATCCGCCAGGCAGTGAAGGACTATCAATCAGGCAAATTTGGCACTCTGGGAGACTGACATGGGACGATTAGTGGACGGCGTATGGCAGGACGTCTGGTACGAAACAGAAGACACCAAGGGTAAGTTTCAGCGGGAGGAAGCCCAGCTGAGAAACTGGATTACCGCCGACGGCTCCCCGGGCCCCAGTGGTGAAGGGGGCTTCAAGGCGGAGTCCGGCCGCTACCACCTCTATGTCTCCCTGGCCTGCCCCTGGGCACACCGCACTCTGATTTATCGCCAGCTCAAGGGGCTGGAGGAGCACATCAGTGTCTCTGTGGTCAGCCCTGACATGCTGGCACAGGGATGGACTTTCGACACCGACCGCGGCAGCAGTGGCGACCACCTGTTTGGCTTTGACCATATGCATCAGGTCTACACCAGGAACAACCCAAGCTACTCCGGCCGGGTCACTGTGCCCGTGCTGTGGGACAAGCAGCAGAACCGCATCGTCAGCAACGAGTCGTCGGAGATCATCCGCATGCTGAACTCGGAGTTCGACGCCATTACCGGCAATACCCTGGATCTCTACCCGGCGGCACTGCGGCCGGTCATCGATACGCTGAACGACTTTATCTACCCGACCATCAACAACGGGGTATACCGGGCAGGCTTCGCCACCAGCCAGGAAGCCTACAGCGAAGCCTATGCCTCCCTGTTTGATGCCCTGGATAAGCTGGACAAGCGGCTGGCCGACAACCGCTATCTTACCGGCGACAGCCTGACAGAGGCGGACTGGCGGCTGTTCACCACCCTGGTGCGCTTTGATGCTGTCTATGTGGGGCACTTCAAGTGCAACAAGCAGCGGATCGCCGACTACCCCAACCTGTCAGGCTACCTGAGGGAGCTCTATCAGCAGCCGGGGATAGCTAACACCGTGGACCTGCACCACATCAAGCGTCACTACTACTTCAGCCACACCATGATCAACCCGACCCAGGTGGTGCCCGAGGGCCCCCAGCTGGATCTGGACAGGCCCCACGGCCGAAGCTAACCCCTCAGAGGCTCACACAGCCCGGCGACTGGACGCTCGCCGGGCCTTGACCATCTGTGTCAGGTTGATCACCACGCAGATGACATTCATCAGGGTCACCGGATAGGCCTCAATGGCCAGCCCATACCCCGCCATGATGAGGCACCCCAGGGAGTTGAAGGTTCTTAGAAAATAGACATTGGCCGATAACAGCGACACGGTGATCAGGGCTGAACCCAGGTACCCCAGTAGCTCCACACTCATGGTCAAATCCTCAAGCAGGGTGAATCAGTGAGCGGGAGAGTGCTCTCCCGCCCGGGGTTACAGCGCCAGACCAGACTGATGCAGCCGATAGATGGTCTCCAGGGCGACCTCTGTCTCCAGCTCGATGCCCTGCTCAAGAGGGATGTTGCGTTTGCCCCAGAAGTTTTCCGCCCGCTTGTGATTGGCTGCCACGGCGCAGATGGTGGCACCGCGCAGTCCACGGCGATGACACACGGTAAACAGGGCGGAGGCTTCCATCTCAATATTCTTCAGCCCAAGGTCGATAAGCTTTTGGATCCACTCCGGGCTCTCGCCATAGAAGGAGTCGTCCGTTGAGGTGATTCCCCAATGCACCTGTGGGTCCTTATCGGCGCAGTACTCTTTGGCCACCTCGATCAGCCCGGCGGTGATCTCCAGGTCGGCGATGGCGGGGAAGTTGTCGGGCACGTAAAACTTGGAGGTGCCCTCGTTTTTCATCGCCCCTGTAGTCACCACCAGATCGCCAATGTTGATCTCGTCCTGCAGCGCCGCACAGCTTCCCAGACGAATAAACACCTTGGCACCAATGTTGGCCAGCTCCTCGGCGGCGATGGCGGTAGAGGGGCAGCCCATGCCGGTAGAGGTCACCGAAACCCGCACCCCTTTGTAGTAACCCGTGTAGGTCTTGTGCTCCCGTTTGTGGGCCACCAGTTTGGCGTCCTCAAGATAGTTGGCTATGATGTCGGTGCGGAAAGGGTCTCCCGGGAGCAGGACGTACTCCGCCACATCCCCCTCCACCATACCGATATGGTATTGGCGGATCCCCTTGGTCTTCTCATCCTTATTTACCACGGTCATACCAGGCCTCCAGCTCAACAAAGCTTTTTAAAAACAATAAGTAAATAACCGAAAGCTGCTGCTGTATCGGCAGTTTCCAGACATGGAGTCATGGTATCGGTGAGAGTCGGGGTCAAACAGATCCAGCGGGAAAAGCTGCTTTTCCCGCCAAGGCAGAACGGATTATTGAAAGAGTTAAGTGAAATCAGTCAGGGGAGGTGTTCAGGTGTGCCCGAACCACCTCGATCACCGCCTTCAACCTGTTAGGCAGGGCGGTACGAGATGGGTAGACGGCGTACACCGGCATCGTCTGATCGGCCTTCCAGTCATCGAGCAGGGTGACCAGTTTCTCCGCCCCCGGCTGCTTGAGCAGCAGATAATCGGCGATATAGCCGATGCCCATACCCGCCACCACGGCATCCAGAATCACTTCGGCGCTGTCGATAACAAAGTTACCACTGACCTCTACCTCATGGCGCTGCTCTGCCTGGCTAAAGGACCAGCGGTGGTAATCCCGGGTCTTACTCTGGTAGGTGATGCAGTTGTGCCCCTCGAGGTCTCGGGGATGACGGGGGGCATCATGTCGGGTCAGATACTCCCGGGAGGCCAGCAGCAGGAAGCGGATATCACACAACCTCTGGGCGATATAGCCCGGGGTGATCTCATTGCTGGTGGTAAACCACAGATCGACGTCATCCTCAAGCATATCCACCCGACAATCCCCCAGGGTGACCTCCAGGATCAGATCAGGATGGTCTCTGTTCAGCCGCTCGGCAATGGACTGAATGTATCTGGCCCCCAAGGAGTGGGACATGGCGATACGCACCCGGCCGCTGACTTCATCCCGGCAATCCATGACCTGGTCCGACGCCTGCTTCATCATGCTGACCACCTGCTTGCAGGACTCGGCGTACATGGCCCCTTCACGGGTCAGGGTCAGGTGCCGGGAGTTCACCTTGATCAGCTTTACTCCCAGCCTCTGCTCCAGGTCCTTCACCTGCTTGCTGACATGGGAGATCGACACATCGAGCCGCTCGGCGGCCTTGGTAAAGCTGCCTGTTGATGCCACAGCATCAAACAGGATCATCTGATAGGCATCGTATTTAATCTGCTTGTTCATGATGAGGGCACCCGAGTCACGGCATCAGTGGAATCGCACTGTCTGTGGGCATCATACTGCAGATTGCATCGATAGGAACTGAGATCGTGCTGAACAGACCGGAAGGTCAAAACGCGGACAAAAAAATGACCGGACCCACCGGACGCTGTCGGGATTGGCGGGAACGGCCTTGAAAAACTGATTGGAAAATCCAACAATCGGCGCCCATCAGGCACCAAAATTGATGAATTTGTGGAAACGTAAGCGCTATCGCCTCACGCTCCTCCCATCCACTTATGCGGCAAGAGCGCAATCGCGGATAAGGTCAGACATTATGCAGCATTCGGAAATCCCGCAATGTAATCAAATGTAATGAGATCACTTACACCTGCTCAGGCAGTGGGCCCATCAGCTCGAGACAGCTCACCCACTGCTTCTGCATATTCTGCAGGTGCTTGCTCAGGTTGGTGAGAACGATGAAGGTCTCCCCCTGGATCGCCTCCTCACGGATCCAGCCGTAGATGCGGTCGATAAACTCCAGGTGGTCCTTGCGGGCCTGGCGCTGAAGTTGATGCAAAGCCTCGGTATCAACAACCCGGTGGGGCTCTGCCAGCCAGCCAGTTATCTGCTCCAGCCTGGGCTGTTCCAGCTGAGTGCGCTCTCGCTTGAGGCGCATCAGCTCGCGGTCTGCCACCGAAGCATGGCGAAGATCTTCTCGTATGTCCTTGACCGCCTTGGTGGCATAGCCCAGGTGGCGCAGCAGTTTCAACGCCCGTAGCAAGGCTGGTTTTTCTCGCTCCTGAGCATGAGCCAGAACCTCCAGAATAAAGGCGCTCAATTGCCCCTCCCTATCCCTCAGTGCCCGGTACTCCTCCGGATAACTGGCCCTCGCCGGGGCATCCTCTGCCCCCCCAGTCGCCGACGGCATGGGCAGTTTCAGTACCCGATTGTTCACCAGGAGCGCCAGCTGACAGCATTCGCGCAGGGCCCGATCGATGGCCAGAGTGGCGATGGGCACCTGATCCGGTGGAATGTCCATCATCAGCCTGTCCATGGCGGGTGACGGCGTATGGAACATGCGTTTAAGCAGTTTGGCCAAGCCGCCCATCATGGGGAACACCAGCACCACCCCAATCAGGTTGAACAGACTGTGGAACACCACCAGCCCATAGAGGGGATCGGTAAAATTCAACCAGGGATAGAGATGGCCAAATACTGGGGTGATCAGGGGGTAGGCCAGGATGGAGGTCCCCAGATTAAACAGTACGTGGGCACCCGCCACCCTTCGCTTGTTGTCACTGCCCTTGAGACCGCCAACCACTATGGTGATGGTGGTGCCCAGATCGGCGCCGATGATGATCGCCGCCGCCGCCGGCAGATCCACCAGCCCGGCGCTGAGCGCGTTGAGGGTAATCAGCATGGAAGCAGAGCTGGACTGGATGATGGCCGTAAACACCAGACCCACCAAAAGATAGGAGAAGTTGCCCAGGTGAGCATAGGCCTCCGGCCTGAACCCCTCCTTCAGGCCAGCAACGCTCTCTTTCATGGTATCCAGGCCAAAGATCAGCAGCCCTATGGCAAAGAGAGTCAGGCCAACGGCCCGTCGACGGCTGTGCTCCTCACCCCAGATATAGATGAGTCCCCCCACCCCCATCAGTGGCAACACTATGGTGGACAGCGACAACTTGAACCCCAGCAGGGTCACCAGCCAGCCGGTGACTGTGGTCCCCAGGTTGGCACCGATGATCATGCCGATGGCGTTGGACAGGGGCAGCAGGCCGCTGCCCACCAGGGCAAGCACCATCAACCCCACCATGGAGCTGCTCTGCAAAACGGCGGTGGCCAGAGTGCCGCTGGCCACTGAGCCGGCATTGGAGCCTGTGGCACGAAGCAGCACCCGGCGAAAGGTATCCTCCCCCAGGGTGCCCAGTGCGCTCTCCAGCCGCTGCATGGCATAGAGGAAGATCCCCAGCCCGGCGACAAACTCCAGCCAGTTTCCCATGGCGTCCGGCTCACTCCATTAAGCCCAATTCCCTTTAAGAATAGGCGAGTTAGCTGATTAAGGTCGTCCCTACGCCAGGATTTTCATTGCCAAGTTTCGGCCCGGCAGGATTGGGGTACCGGGCTGGCTGTTCAGCCTGGCAAACAAAAAAGCGAGCCCGGAGGCTCGCTTTTCATTTCTGCTATTCGCAGCCCTTACTCCTGATAGGCGTCGATGGGCACACAGGCGCAGAACAGGTTGCGGTCGCCAAACACGTCATCGATGCGGTTCACCGTAGGCCAGAACTTGCCCTCGCGGGTAGCCTGGGTGGGGAAGGCCGCCAGCTCACGGCTGTAGGGGCGCTCACCGAAGGCCTCGTCCATGATGTCCGCCTGGGTGTGGGGGGCGTTGCGCAGCGGGTTGTTGTCCGCCGGCCACTCACCGGACTGCACCTTGTCGATCTCCTTGCGGATCTTGACCATGGCCTCGACGAAACGGTCCAGCTCCACCTGGGACTCGGACTCGGTAGGTTCCACCATCAGGGTGCCCGCCACCGGGAAGCTCATGGTAGGGGCGTGGAAACCGTAGTCCATCAGGCGCTTGGCTACGTCCATCTCGGTGACACCGCTGCTCTCCTTCAGGGGGCGCAGGTCGATGATGCACTCGTGGGCCACCCGGTCATTACGGCCGGTGTAGAGCACAGGATAGTGCGCGCCCAGCTTCTTGGCCAGGTAGTTGGCGGAGAGCATGGCCACCTGGGTAGACTCGGCCAGGCCGCGATCCCCAAGCATGGCGATGTACATCCAGCTGATGGGCAGGATGCTGGCAGAGCCGTACTGGGCGCTGGAGACCGCCCCATTGTGCTGGGACTCGGCGCCGGTTTTCACCACGGAGTGGCCGGCCACGAAGGGGGCCAGGTGCGCCTTGACGCCGATGGGGCCCATGCCGGGACCGCCGCCACCGTGAGGGATGGCAAAGGTCTTGTGCAGGTTCAGGTGGGACACGTCGGAGCCGATGGAGCCCGGGGTGGTCACCCCAACCTGGGCGTTCATGTTGGCGCCATCCATGTACACCTGGCCGCCGGCCTGGTGGATGATGTCGCAGATCTCGCGCACCGTCTCCTCGTACACCCCATGGGTGGAGGGGTAGGTGATCATGCCGCAGCACAGGCGTTCGGCGTGCTCTTCCGCCTTGGCGCGCAGGTCATCCAGATCCACGTTGCCGTTGGCGTCACAGGCGGTCACCACCACCTTGAGGCTGGCCAGCATGGCGGAAGCCGGGTTGGTGCCGTGGGCGGAGCTTGGGATCAGGCAGATGTCACGATGGCCTTCACCGATGGACTCCTGATACTCCTTGATCGCCAGCAGACCGGCGTACTCACCGGAGGCGCCGGAGTTGGGCTGCATGCTCATGGCATCGTAACCGGTCACCTTCACCAGCCAGTCGGCCAGGGTGTCCACCATCTTGCGATACCCCTGGGCCTGCTCCTGGGGGCAAAAGGGGTGCATGTTGGCGAACTCGGGCCAGCTCACCGGCATCATCTCGGCGGTGGCGTTGAGCTTCATGGTGCAGGAGCCCAGGGAGATCATCGAGTGGTTCAGGGCCAGATCCTTGCCTTCCAGGCGACGGATGTAGCGCAGCATCTCGGTTTCGCTGTGGTAGGCGTTGAACACCTCGTGCTTGAGGATGGCGTCGCTGCGCACCAGGGCATCATTCAGAGGGCTGCTGCTGGCCGCATCCAGAGAGTCCAGGTCCAGCTCGCCCTTGTCGACGATCACCGCAAACAGGGTCTTGAGCGCCTCGGCGGTGGTGGTCTCATCCAGGCTGACGCCCAGACGGTTGCCGCCGTCCACCCGCAGGTTCAGGCGGGCGACCTTGGCCCGGGCCAGCACCGCGTCCACATCGCTCACCTCGAAGGTGAGGGTGTCAAACCAGCTGTCGTTCACCAGGGAGATGCCGGCACCCTTGAGCGCCGCCGCCAGAAGGGTGGTCAGGCGGTGGGTGCGCTCGGCGATGCGCTTGAGACCCTCTGGACCGTGGTAGACGGCGTAGAAGGAGGCCATGTTGGCCAACAGCACCTGGGCGGTACAGATGTTGGAGTTGGCCTTCTCACGACGGATGTGTTGCTCACGGGTCTGCATCGCCATCCGCAGGGCGGGCTTGCCCCGGGTGTCCTTGGACACACCGATGATACGCCCTGGCATGGAGCGCTTGTAGGCGTCGCGGGTGGCGAAGAAGGCGGCGTGGGGACCACCATAGCCCATGGGCACACCGAAGCGCTGGGCACTGCCCAGCACCACGTCGGCACCCAGCTCGGCGGGGGCGGTCAGTTTCACCAGGGCCAGCAGGTCGGAGGCGACACAGACGATACCCTTTTTGGCCTTCACCGCCTCGGCGATGGAGGAGAAATCGGTCACCTGACCGCTGCGGTCAGGGTATTGCAGCAACACGCCGAAGATGTCGTGATCCGCCGCTTCCTCGGCCGGGCCCACCTGCACCTCGATGTTCAGGTGCTTGGCCCGGGTCACCACCACGTCGATGGTCTGGGGGAAGAGGTTGTCGGCGATGTAGAACAGGTTGGATTTCTTGTTCTTGGACACCCGCTTGGCCAGGGCCATCGCCTCGGCGGCGGCGGTGCCCTCATCCAGCAGGGAGGCAGAGGCCAAGTCCAGACCGGTCAGGTCCATGGTCAGCTGCTGGAAGTTGAGGATCGCTTCCAGGCGGCCCTGGGCGATCTCCGGCTGATAGGGGGTGTAGGCGGTGTACCAGCCCGGGTTTTCCAGCACGTTACGCTGAATCACATGGGGCACATGGGTGTTGTAGTAACCCATGCCGATGTAGGAGGTAAACACTTGGTTTTGCTCGGCAAAGCCGCGCAGTGTTCCCAAGGCGTCCACTTCGCGCTGAGGATCGCCGATCCCCAGGGGGCCCTGAAGACGAATCCCTTCCGGCACGATCTGGCCGGTGAGATCCTCCAGAGAGGTCGCGCCGACGAACTCCAGCATCTGCTGACGCTGTGCCAGGGTGGGGCCAATATGGCGGGGAAGGAACTCGTCCCGGTTAAACAGTTGGGACAGAGACTGCTGCTCGCTCATTATCCAATAATCCTTGTGATGCCGCGTCCAGGGTACAGGGCGGCTCAGATAAGAAGACAAAAGCCCCTCTGCGGGGGCTTTAATCAGTCGGTATGTTACTCGTCGTCGATGACGGCCTGGTAGCCTTCCGCATCCAGCAGGTTGGCCAGCTCGGCCTCGTCGCTGATGCGCACGCGGAACAGCCAACCGTCACCGAAGGGGTCGCTGTTGACCAGCTCAGGGCTGTCTTCCAGCTCCTCGTTGATGGCCACCACCTCACCGGTCAGAGGGGAGTAAACGTCGGAGGCCGCCTTAACGGACTCGGCCACGGCGGTGTCGTCGCCGGCGTTTACTTCGTCGCCCACGTCAGGCAGATCCACGAACACCATGTCACCCAGCAGCTCCTGGGCGTGCTCGGTGATGCCGATGGTGTACTCGTTGTCACCCTCGGGACGGATCCACTCGTGGGAGCTGGTGTACTTCAGTTCGGATGGAATGTTGCTCATTGTTGTTTCCCCATCAATCTCTTAAAAGGCTTGTTTGCCATTACGCACGAAACTGGGCTTGATTACCTTGACGGTAACCCGCTTCTTGCGCATCTCCACTTCTACCTCCTCGCCCACGCTGCGGGGTACCCTCGCCATGGCGATGGAGTAACCCAGGGTAGGCGAGAAGCTGCCGGAGGTGATCACCCCCTGCTGTTCCTTGCCGTCGGCATCGGTGAAAAAGACGTTCAAACCGCTGCGGAGCACGCCCTTGTCGGTCATCACCAGGCCCACCAGCTTGTGGGTGCCCTCGGCCTTGATCTGGGCCAGGGCCTCACGACCGTTAAAGTCGCGGTCCGCCGGCTCCCAGGCCACGGTCCAACCCATGTTGGCCGCCAGAGGGTTGACGCTCTCGTCCATATCCTGGCCGTAGAGGTTCATGCCCGCTTCCAGACGCAGGGTATCACGTGCGCCAAGGCCAGCTGGTTTTACCCCGGCTGCCAGCAGCTTATCCCAAAGGTCCGCCGCCTGGTCCTGGGGCACCATAATCTCATAGCCGGCTTCGCCGGTGTAGCCCGTGGTGGCGATAAACAGGTCGCCCGCCTGCACGCCGAAGAAGGGTTTCATGCCGGCAACCGCCGCCTGCTGGGCGTCATCCAGCACGGTGGCGGTGCGCTCCACCGCCTTCGGGCCCTGGACGGCGATCATCGCCAGTTCCGGCAGTTCGGTCACGGAAACCTCGAATCCCTGGGCCTGGGCGCCGATCCACTCCAGGTCTTTCTCCCGGGTGGCAGAGTTCACCACCATGCGGTAGTGGTTGTCGCTCAGATAGTAGGTGATGAGGTCATCGATGACGCCCCCCTGCTCGTTGAGCATGCCGCCATAAAGGGCTTTGCCGGGCTGGGTGAGTTTGGCCACGTCGTTGGCCAGAAGCTTGCGCAGGAAGGGTTGTGCCTGGGCACCGGTAATGTCTACCACGGTCATGTGAGACACATCGAACATGCCGGCGTCGGTGCGGACCTGATGATGTTCCTCAACCTGGGAGCCGTAGTGGATCGGCATGTCCCAGCCATGAAAATCCACCATCTTCGCGTTGGACTCCAGGTGCTTCGCGTAGAGTACGGTTTGATTCGCCATTTGTGTTCCTTGTCTGGCTTTATGCCCTTTTGTGATCAGGGTCTATTTTAGGGGCTGGGCGCATTATACCCAACCCAGCCTGTTTGTATACAAAATCACCTTAGGTTTGAGGCAGCAATGCCTAGTGCCTGGGCGATAAACTTCTGCTTTAAACCGGGCATGCGGTTGACCAGGGCCAGACCTATGTCGCGCACCCCCTTTTTCACAGGATCTTGTCCTGAGAACAACCACTTGAATCCACTCATCGCCGCAATCATCTCCTGGGCCGCCGCCTTGCGCGGGCGGGCGTAGCGCTGCAGCACCTTGAGATCCCCCAGGTCCCAGCCACGGTCTGCGGCCTCCTTGAGGACACTCACCAGCTGCTCGCTGTCCGCCAGCCCCAGGTTCACCCCCTGGCCCGCCAGCGGATGAATGGTGTGGGCGGCGTCCCCCACCAGGGCCAGCCTGGGCAGGACGAAGTCGCGGGCATAACGCATGGTCAGGGGGATCGCCATACGATCGCTGACCACCTCGATTTTGCCCAGGACCCCTTCGCTGACCAGACTGATCTTGCGGCAGAAGGTCTCGGCATCGCACTCGGTCAGCGCCTGGGCCTGCTCCGGTGGCAGGGACCAGACGATAGAGCACTGGTTGGCGTCCGGCAGGGGCAACAGCGCCAGAGGCCCCTGGGGCAGGAACACCTGACGGGCCACCCGCTCATGGGGGCGGCTGCTCTGCACCGTGGCCACCAGGCCATGATGACCGTAGTCGCGGAAGGTCAGGGGCACGTTCAGCTGCTGACGCAACCAGGAGTTGGCACCGTCGGCGGCCACCAGCAACCGGGCACTGAGCATGGCGCCGTCTGCCAGGGTCAGCCAGGCTTCCTGCTCGCCGAACGCCACTGATTGCGGCGCGCCGACAAAACAGCGAATTTTGGGCTCACTCTGGGCCTGTTGCCACAGGGCGTAGGCGATGGAACGATTCTCGATGATGTGGCCGAGATCCGGCTGATGGTAATCCCTGGCATCAAACTCGATGACGCCGATGCTGTCCTTGTCCCAGACCCGCATGCCGGTGTAGGGGGAGACCCGCTCCTTGGGCAGGCGGGGCCAGGCGCCCAGCTGCTTCAGGTAGAGTTCGCTGGCGCGGTTGATGGCACTGACCCTAAGGTCCGCCGGGCCGCTGGCCGGGGTGGGCTCTTCACGATCGATGACCGCAACGCTGATGCCGGCCTTGGCCAGCCCGATGGCGGTTGCCATGCCCACCATGCCACCGCCGACGATGGCTACCTGAACCGATTGTGCCGTTACCACCTTGCGCTCCTTCTCTTGGATCCCTGTCCCATGGTGTGGGACACCATCTCCTGCCCCAGCGAGGGGAACAGGTCCATGGCGATAAGCCCCAGGTTGCGACCAACCTGAAGCAGGAAATTGTTATTGGAAAACAGTTTGACCAGGCTGTTGGTCAGCCCCACGGTGCGGTCCACGTCCGGTTTGCGCCCCTGGGCATAATCGTCCAGCAGGGCAAAGCTGCCCGGGTCCTCGCTCTGCTCCAGCGCCTGTGCCAGCCGATCCGCCAGGGTCAGGGCATCGCGCATCCCCAGGTTGAACCCCTGCCCGGCGATGGGGTGCAAAGTCTGGGCGGCGTTGCCAATGAGGGCCACCCGGTGATGGATGGGGCGCTCGATGCGCTGCAGCACCAGGGGGTAGCTAAAGCGCTTGCCCACCCGGTTAACTTCGCCAAGACGATAGCCGAAGGCCCGCTGCAGTGCCTGGCGGAAGGGCTCATCCTCCAGGGCCATCAACTCTTCGGCCTGATCTTCATGGCGTACCCACACCAGGGAGTAACGCCCCCCGGTCATGGGCAGCAGGGCCAGGGGCCCCTCGTCGGTGAAGCGCTCATAGGCGATGTCGCCACCGCGGCTCAGCTCCACATTGGTGATCACCGCCACCTGGCCATAATCACTGCGACTCACCGGCAGCTTCAGCTGTTGCCTGACCAGGGAGGGCCCGCCGTCGGCGGCCACCACCAGTTTGGCACTGAGCTGGGCGCCGGACTCCAGGGTCAGCTGACAGGCTTGTGGCTGTTGCTCCAGCTTGGCCAGGGCATCGGGGCAGAAGCGCACCACCTGGGTCTGTGCCAGGGCCTGATGCAGCACCGGTCCCACCCTTTCCAGCTCCACCACCTGCCCCAGGGCATCCACACCCTGCTCGGCAGCGGTCATCTTCACCTGGCCCCAATGGCCACGGTCACTGACGTGGATGGTGTGGATGGGCGCGGCATGGGGTGCCAGGGCATTCCACAACCCCAACTGCTGATAGCGGGCCACCGAACCATGGGCCAGGGCGATGGCCCGGCTGTCGAAGCCGGGGTGGGTCTGGCTGTGGGGCGCGTGCGCCTCGATGAGGGCGATGCGCCAGCGCCGCCCCTGCTGTTGCTGTCCTGCCAGGGCCAGTGCCAGGGTGGCACCGGCCATGCCACCGCCGACGATGGCAATATCAAACTGATCCATGGGATTACCCGGCCATCAGGGCCTCAATCTCGTCGATCTCCTTGGGCACGTCACCGGTCAGAACCCGGTGGCCCTCCTCGGTAACCAGCACATCGTCCTCCACCCGGATGCCGATGCCCCGCCACTTGGGGTCCACCTCGGCGTCAGGGCCGATGTAGAGTCCGGGCTCGATGGTCAGCACCATGCCAGGTTCCAGAGGGCGGGTGCGCTCGGCGGTGTGGTAGTCACCCACATCGTGAACGTCGATGCCGATCCAGTGACCCAGGCCGTGCATATAGAACGCCTTGTGGGCGTCCTGCTCGATCAGTTCATCCACCTCTCCCTGAAGCAGCCCCAATTCCACCAGGCCGGAAACCATGATCTTCAGCACCTGGTCGTTGGCCTCCTTGATGGACACCCCGGGCTTGATCATGGCAATGGCGGTCTTCTCAGCCTCAAGCACCAGGGCGTAGATCGCCTTCTGCTCTTCGGTGAAGCGGCCATTGACCGGGAAGGTGCGTGTGATGTCGGCGGCATAACCTTCGAGCTCGCAACCGGCGTCGATCAGCACCAGGTCGCCCTCTTTGAGCAGTGATTCGTTCTCTGTGTAATGAAGGATGCAGGCGTTGTCACCGCCCCCCACGATGGAGTTGTAGGCCATGAAGCGGGCACCGTGCATGACGCACTCATGGTTGATCTCCGCTTCCAGCTGATACTCGTACAAGCCAGGGCGACAGGCCTGCATGGCCCGCACATGGGCCTTGGCGCTGATCTCACCGGCGCGGGCCATCACCGCCACCTCGGCGTCGCTCTTGTGCAGACGCATCTCATGCAGCTGGGCGCGAAGATCCAGCTGCTGGGTGGGGGCGCGGCGTCCCTGACGGAAGCCGCCTCGCAGGGTGGCCATCAGGGCGGACACCGCCTCGTCGCTGTAGCCTTCCTGGCCGGGCAGCCAGGCCAGGGTATCGGCGCCATTGACCAGGTCCGGCAGCAATTCCGCCATCTGCTCCACGCTGAATGCGGCATCCAGCTGCAGCGCCTCTGGGGCGGCATCCACCCCCAGGCGGCGGCCATGCCAGATCTCCGCCAGCTTGTCGGTGGGCCGGACAAAGATCACCGACTCCGGTGTCTGACCGGGACGCAACACCAGCAGGGCATCGGGTTCATTGAATCCGGTCAGGTAGAAGAAGTCGCTGTTCTGGCGAAAGTGGTACTCGGTATCGTTGGAACGGGTGCATTCCCGGGCGGCGAACAGCAGGGCCACACTGCCTTCGGGCAGGCTGGCCATCAGTTGCTGACGCTGTGCCTTGAAATCCTTAATCTCCATTGGGCGCTAATCCTTAGTTATTGTTCTCAGTGCAGGGTCTTGTCGCCGGGCAGGGTGCCGAACTCCAGCAGGGCTTTCCAGCAGGTGTCCACCACGTGCTCCACCAGAACCCGGAAGCCCTGTTCATTCTCTTCGTTGTCTTCTACGTCGAACTCAACGTTGGTGATCTCTCGCAGATCGCCGATCATTTCACCCAGCTCGCCCCCGACCGTATTAAAGGTGGGCTGCAGCCGGGCCAGACCCAGGAAGAAGCTCTGGATCCACTCAATCAGAGATTCCAGGCGCACCGCCAGGGCTTCATCTTCATCGGGCAGCAACGGCTGGAACGGCACTTCAGGATCTTCAGACAGGCTCTTATCGATGCAGCGATAGACCTCCTTCATCACCTTCTCCAACTCCTCACCGAACGGCTGGCCTTCGTTGGCCAGGGCCAGGAAGCTCTCCTGCCAACCGCGCTTATCCAGGCGAATGCCGCCGCAGATCAGGCCGGTCATCAGGCCGTGGAATTCACTGGGCAGCATGGTCAAACCGGCTTTGCTCAGCGCCGCATCCAGCTTATTGAGCAGTAAAGGTGAGTTGCATTTCATCTGTTCTATTCCCGCAGTAGAAGTGAGCTCATGCTATCACGGCGGCAGGTCGTGCTCCATATCTTCCCTGCACTGTCAGCCAGGCCGAAGTTTCTGCTGTTCATTCATTGATACAAGGTGTTACAGCCGTATTGAGATCCGGCTAACCATAAGGCATAACAGGGGGCATCGCCTTGCAGAATCGGCCCTCGCGGCATATAGTCCGTACCCGGCCAAAACAGCGGAACCCAGAATGAGCTCAAACACCATAGAAATTACGCTTCTCGAACGGGTCTACACCATCGCCTGCCCCCCTGGGGAGGAGGCCACCCTGCAGCAGGTCGCGCACCAGCTGAACCAGCGTTTTCTTGAGCTCAAACAGCGTAACGCCCTGCTCTCCATCGATCAGTTGGCGGTGATGGCCGCCCTCAATCTCACCCATGAATTGATGAGCCTGGAAACCCGTACTCAACGGGAAATGCAGGAGAGATCGAAGAAAATTCAAGCACTTGAAAATGCCATTGAACAGGCTTTGCGCAAACGTGAAGTGGCGCAGCCAAAATCGGTTGAGTCCGGCTCAGACTCGCAGTAGTCTGGATTTACAGAGCAAGGCACCGAACGGTAAATCGCTCTACAATTACTGAGCTCCCTGTGATGCTTGCCAGCGGGTTATGTCCCTGGCCGATGCTATCAACCAAGGGTTCACTCTCCGGCGCTACTGCGCATGCTCGGCAGGTACCGAGAAGCCTACGGCGAAGGCAGTGTTCCCGCCCTGAACCTACGGTTCACGGGCTTACACCCGCAGCGACATCTGCGGGGAGCACTCTTCTCTACCGAGGCTCATTTGAGTCCGGTATGGCAGCCACCTCTGGTGACAGCCTTTAGTGACGGCAAACCGGTTTCTGCGACCCCAGGGTCTCAAAAGATCGAACCGTCCCGGGCCCCGGGCCCGACAAGTTACACGCTCCCTGTGGTGCTCGTCAGCGGGTTATGTCCCTGGCCGATGCTACATACCAAGGGTTCACTTTCCGGCGCTACTGCGCATGCTCGGCAGGTACCGAGAAGCCTACGGCGAAGGCAGTGTTCCCGCCCTGAACCTACGGTTCACGGGCTTACACCTGCAGCGACATCTGTGGGGAGCACTCTTTCTCTCTCCTCCCATCTTCTGTACCTTTGGACTTGGATTTCCCAAGGACCCCAGCTTATGCCACAGGATCGCCAGGCACTTCGTCAGCATCTGCGCCTACTGCGCCGCACGCTCTCCCCACAACAGCAACGTCAGGCCTCTCAGGCACTGGCCCACAATCTCATCAACCAGCCTGAGATAGCCCAAGCGGATACCATCGCGCTCTACCTGGCCAATGATGGCGAACCCAACCTGATGCCGCTGATACGCCTGCTGTGGCAGCAGCACAAGAGCCTGGCGCTGCCGGTGATGGATCCCAGTGATCCTAAACAGATCCTGTTCCAGCGCTTCGCCCCCGATACCACCATGGTCAACAACAGGTATGGCATCGCCGAACCCACCTGGGATAAGGGTGAAGTGTTCCACAGGAAGGAGATTGACCTGATGCTGATGCCCCTGGTGGGCTTTGATGATCAGGGCAACCGTCTTGGCATGGGCGCCGGCTGCTATGACCGTTATCTGGCGGGCGACAGTCCCAGACCGCTGCTGGTGGGCTGCGCCCACGAAAATCAGCGACTGGAACGGTTGGAGTCTGCCCCCTGGGACGTTCCTCTGGATGCGGTAGCCACCCCCAAGCGCTGGCTGGCCACATACCAAGGGGATTAGAAGTTGTAACTCAGCATCAGAGTCACCAGGTTGGCCTGGGTCGATTCCCCCACCAGCCTGGGAGGCAGTATGAACTGGCCTGCGGTATCGTCCAGGGCATCCGCCAACTGCACCTCCAGATTCACCGACAGGTTTGGCTGAAGGTCATAACGGATGCCGCCGATGTAACTCACCGACTCCAGCCTTTCCCAGTTTCTCGCCACCATCAGGTAGGGGCGCCACAGATCCAGGTTCATCACCACGCCCAGGTAGCCGCCGTGCTGCAGGTTGTCCTTCTCAAATTCGACCCAGAACTCCCATAACTCACCCTCGTACCGGCCACCAATGGTAAAGATGTCCATCCGATCTTCCACCCCGTCCAGGGTGAACTCAGTGTACAGGTAGGAGAAGTTGAGCAGCAGCTCCGGCGTATTGAGCTTCAGGTTGATGCCGGTCTGAATGTCGGTCTCGACCCTCAACTTCGCCACGCCCACATCGACGGTCTCATGATTGTGCCCACCGTAGTAGGGGTGCAGCGCCAGCTCAAGTTCATCGCTCAAGCTGGTCTCATAAATAAGGTCGATGCCATTGAATGCGGTAATGCCAAGCAGGGTGTCATAGAGATCCACCGGAGGGCGGGCCCAAGGGTAGGCATTGCCCACAAAGTAGTAGTCTGACGCCAGGAAAAGGGGCATCCGCAACCGCCCGGCCCGGATCTCAGTCTGCTCCCCCCGCCAGCTTAGGTAACCCCACTCAAACTGGGGATCGGAGAAGGTATCCTGGGGACGCTTGACCACCTGTGCCGAGGCGCGCCACTGCTCGCTGAAGCTGGAATCCAATTGCAGTCCTACGGTGGTGTCACAGTCGTAGCACCATTCATCCCCTATGCCACGGTGGAAGTAGAGTGGCACACTGTTGTCACTTTTGGTGGCCGATACAGAGGCAAATCCGGACAGGGTCAGATACTGGTCCCACAACTCAATGGCTGCCTGGGCTCCCCAGGAGGTCAGCACAGCAATAATCACAATGACGGCTCTCATCAATCCACTCCCTGTTCGATGTCGAGAATAACCCGCGCCCCCATGGGCACCTGGTTTCTTGGCACATAGGCGATGCCCCTGGGGTGCTCAGCCAGCCAGTTGAGCACCGCCTCTTCGCTGGCTACGGACAGGCTCTCCGGTGGTTTGCCTTTACCGGAAAACGCAATCCGAGCCCAGCGGCTGTTGATCTGGGGAATCGATTTATTGAGGAAGGATCGATAGAACGCCTGCTTCTGGGAGCTTCCCTCGGGAAAATCCAGCAGATCCACCCGGCCAAAACTGTCGAGGGAGCGCAGTTTACCCAGGTAAAGCATCTTGGCCTTGCTCTCACTGATGGCAGGCATATTGTCGTTGAGGGTGATCAGCACGTACTGCCCCCGTGCCGGCCAGAAGACCAGCAACAGCGACAGCAACAGTAGCCGATAAGCCCATTTCATCCCTGAATGCATCATTCAAGTCATCCCTGATAAGCAAAATCCGTAATCATTGCTAGGCTTTATCAGGTAACAGTATAGGGCGTGTTTATCTTTGACGTTCAGAAATTAACCGGAAATCATGGCAATCAATCAAGACGTTGGATTGCTGGCATGGGGGAACCGGGTAAGCATGGAGCACGGGCAGTTCATACAGATAAAACAGTCCACAAAGGTCGACAACTCCGGTAAACACATCACCATTTTTGCTGGTTGAGAAGGGAAGCTCAATGGCTCAACATCTTTCGCTGCGCAGCCGAATCCAACTGCTAGTGGTCATACCACTACTTTTCTGTTCCATCATCTTTGGCCGCTACATGATGGGGCAGTACAACGAACTCAAGGATCTGCAGCAGATCGAACAGCGCTACCAGTTAATCTCTGAACTGCAGCTGGCCATGGGCGCCGTAGACAAGCTGCGTCGCTCCATGGTGGTCGAGCCCTCCCTCGGGTCCCTGGCCACCCAGATCTCCAATGCCCGCTTGGCTGCCACCCACCTTGATGCCGCTGAGTTTCACCAACTCTTCGCCGCAGACGCCGACGGCTTTAACCTCCACCTGGAGGAGCTCTCTTACCTCATCGGGGAGTTGCCGGACAGCGAGCTGGATACCGATCTCCGCTGGGAGTGGCTTTCTCTGGTCGATGACTGGCAGCAAAACAGCCTGAGAATGGTGGAGTCGCTGCCGGTGGAGGTGGAGAGCCGCACCGTTCGGGAGGGGATTCTCGCCTACAACCAGCTGCTGTTCATGCTGGAGTATGCCCGCGAGGAGCTGCTGGTGATCAAGCAAGCGCTCAAATCCGGCACCCTGAGTATCTCCGCCCGACAACGGCTGCAGGAGCTGGCACTGTTGCAACAATCGGTGCTGGATAAGTACGTCAGCGTCTACGCCAGCGAATCCCAGGTCAACTTGCTGCTCTCCGCCTTCACCAATGATGCTTTCACCCGGGGCAATGAGCTGCGCCAATCCCTGCTGGAGGGCGAAAGCCATTCCCTGACCCCGGCAAGAATCGAGGCAGCGGATACCCGTATGAAACTGCTGGATCAGGTGCTGGAGTCGGTGCGCAACGACATCGCCCACTCCGCCAGTCAGGCCTATCACGCCAGGCAGACCCACTTTGCCGTCAACCTGGCCATCCTGCTGCTGATGCTGGGGATGATGACCGCCCTGGCGCTAAGGCTGGCCCGTCACCTGCGACGGGGGATCGCAACCATAGGCGAAACCATGAAACAGGTTGAAGAGACCCGTAACTACGACCTGCGTATCGAACTGCCAGGCCGGGACGAACTCAGCCGTCTCGGCACCACACTGAACCGCCTGGTGCAGGAGCGGGCAGGCTTCGAAGCCAGCCTGATCAGCGCCAAGGAGGAGGCGGAGAAAGCCAACCACGCCAAAAGCATCTTTCTGGCCAACATGAGTCATGAGATCCGCACCCCCCTCAATGGCATTCTTGGCATGAGCGATATTCTCAACAGCACCCAGTTAAGCGGTGAGCAGCTGGAGTACCTGCATACCATCCAGAGCTCCTCCAGGGCGCTGCAGTCGATCATCAATGATGTGCTGGATCTGTCCAAGATCGAGGCAGGAAGTCTGATGATCTCCCCCATCAAAACCAAACTCAAAGAGCTGTTCTACGAAGTAGCCAGCGTTGTGGCTCCCAAGGCGATGAAGAAGGGGATCCGCTTCGATGTGGAGTACCCACCTGAGCTGCCGGAACAGGTGATGATAGACAGCCATCGCCTGCGCCAGATTCTGCTGAACCTGCTCTCCAACGCGGTGAAGTTCACCGCGGAGGGCGAAGTACTGCTAGGCTGCCGGGTACTAAAGCGGGAGGCGCAGCCTGCCATCCTCTGTATCCGGGTCAAAGATACGGGCATCGGTATCGACGCGGACAAGCAGGAGGAGATCTTTCACCCCTTCAAGCAGGAGGATGGTTCCACCACCCGAAAGTTTGGCGGCACCGGCCTGGGGCTGAGCATCTGTCGGCAGTTGGCCCAGTTGATGGGAGGCCAGATTCGGGTCAGCAGTCTCAAGGGAGAGGGCAGCACCTTCCTGCTGGAGCTGCCGCTGGAGGAGGTGCCCGCCCCCAGAATCAACGCCAATAAACTGGAGGGTCTGAAGGTGCTATTGCTGGATGGTTATCACGACTCCGCCCAGCGTTACACTCAGGAGTTGGTGGCCCTGGGGATGGAGGTCAGTTACATCACCCAGGTCAGTGAACTGCTGCCGATGCTCCGGGGGGAGAACCGGTTCGATCTGATGATGGCACGCTTCTCCAGCCTGCCCGATGGCGAGCGCACCCTGATGGCCCTGCAGAATGAGCACCCCTTGCCACTGATGCTGCTCAATGACCTTTCCAACAGCCTGACTTTGGATGAGATCACCACTCCGGTTCAGGTGATGCTGGCCCCCATTCGGGGTGAGCGGCTGCAGAGAAATCTGGAGAAGCTGATGGCCTCCGACAACCTGGCAACCGGCTCCCAGCAACTCACCCACTCGATCCAGTCAAACCAGTATCGCGCCCGGTTGCTGCTGGTTGAGGACAACAAGACCAATCAGCGCGTCGCCCAGATCATTCTCACCAAAGCCGGGTTCCATGTTGAGATCGCCAACAACGGTCAGGAGGCCACCAACATGGTACTGGCGGGCGAGTACGACCTGATTCTGATGGACTGCATGATGCCGGTGATGGACGGCTTTGAAGCCAGTCGGCAGATTCGCCAGTTGGAGGAGCGACAGCAGCGACGCCGCACACCGATCATCGCACTGACCGCCAGCGTTCTGGACGACGATGTCCAGGCCTGTTACGACGCAGGCATGGATTACTACGTGCCAAAACCATATGATAAACAGCAGCTTATCGGAGCAATAGCTCGACTCACCCCAACACTGGAAGCCGCAGCTGTGTAAAAAATTCTATGAGAGGGTTGAAAAGCCCTGCGGCGACTCCATCTCTAACAGTGTCGAAGCATGGGTGCTCAATGGAGGCCCGGACGACAACCTTAAACACTGATTTGTTGCTCAATAGAGGACACTGTTATGCGTAGTTTTGATTTTGCCCCCCTGTACAAATCCGCCATCGGTTTCGAGCGCTTCGCCAAGCTGATAGATGAAGCCCAACGCGCCGAGAACCACAACGGCTACCCTCCGTACAACATCGAGCTGGTGGAAGAGAACCACTACCGCATCACCATGGCCGTGGCCGGCTTCGGTGACAATGAGCTGGATATCGAAGTTGAGGGTGACACCCTGCGCATCGAGGGCACCAAGGCCAAGGGTGACGTGGAACGCCACTACCTGCACCAGGGCATCGCCGAGCGCAACTTCAAGCGCCGCTTCAAGCTGGCCGACCACGTTCGGGTCAGTGACGCCCAGATGGAGAATGGCCTGCTGCACGTGGATCTGGTCCGCGAGATCCCGGAGGCGATGAAGCCTCGCAAGATCGCCATCAAGCAGGAAGGCCGCCTGGTCGAAGCCTGATGACCGCTGGCGCCCACTATCGGGCGCCTTGCCGGAGCCGTTATCTCCCTGCGGCTCCGGCATTAAAAGCCTCTGAAATACCACCTCTCTTTTTCTCTCCCCAAATGTGACGTAATGGTTTATCTCCAAGAGCCAAGGGAACTATAATTCCCGACAGACTTTTAGGAGATCCTTCGATGACACAAGATGAACTGAAAAAAGCCGCCGGCTGGGCCGCGCTGGAATACGTGGAAGACGGCAGCATTGTGGGCGTGGGCACCGGCTCCACCGTAAACCACTTTATCGATGCTCTGGCCACCAAGAAAAACAACATTGAGGGTGCCGTATCCAGCTCCGAAGCCTCCACCGCCAAGATGAAGGCCCTGGGCATCCCGGTGTTCGATCTGAACAGCGTCGACAACCTCTCCGTCTATGTGGACGGTGCCGATGAGATCAATCCAGCCATGGAGATGATCAAAGGTGGCGGTGCCGCCTTGACCCGCGAAAAGATCGTGGCCGCCGTGGCCGACAAGTTTATCTGCATCGCCGACGGCTCCAAGCAGGTGGATATCCTGGGCGACTTCCCCCTGCCCGTTGAGGTGATCCCCATGGCTCGCAGCTACGTGGCCCGTGAGATCGTCAAGCTGGGCGGCAGCCCGGTCTACCGTGAAGGCGTGGTCACCGATAACGGCAACGTCATCCTGGACGTGTACGACATGAAGATCACCGAGCCCAAGAAACTGGAGGCTCAATTGAATGCCATCGTTGGCGTGGTGACCAACGGTCTGTTCGCCGACCGTGGTGCCGATGTGCTGCTGCTGGGCACCGAGCAAGGCGTCAAAACCATCAAGTAATGGTGCCAGTGTCGGGCCAATCAGGTGATCGGCCCGCCACCTTCTCACGTAAGGGGTAGTGGATACCCCTTTATTCAGTCCAAGGAGTGACAATGCGAGCTGTTATCGCCCTGCTGGCCCTGTTGGCCACCCCCTCCCTCTACGCCGCCTCCTGCCCAGACTGGCTGGACGTGGACAAACGCCGCCTGCACGACAGGGAGCAGGTCAACCTGTGCCAACTGACCGCCGGCCGCCCCGCCCTGATCGTCAACACCGCCAGCAACTGCGGCTACACCCCCCAGTTCAAACAACTGGAACAGTTACACAAAACCTACGGCGAGCAGCTGGTGATCATCGGCTTCCCCTCCGACGACTTCTTCCAGGAGGAGGATGAAGAGGCCAAGACCGCCGAGGTGTGTTATCGCAACTACGGCGTCAGCTTCACCATGCTGGCCCCCATTTCGGTTCGCGGCAGCGATGCCGACCCCATCTTCAAAGCCCTGGCGGACCAGGGAGGCTCCCCCAAGTGGAACTTCTACAAATATCTGGTGGACGGCAACGGCAAGCTGGTGGATTACTGGGCCCCCACCACCAAGCCAGACGATGAAGAGATAGTCTCAGAGATCAATAAGTTGGTTTCTGGCAGCTGAACCAACTCTGAATAATTCTCATTAGGCGCCTTGACGGCGCCTGATTTTTGGACCAAGATCAGACCGACCAATCAGTCGGTTTCTTTATTTGTCCCGGAGGCCCCATGACCGAGCAGCCCTCTCAGCCCCTGACCAGTGAAAAGCACGCCATGCTGCTGCACTTTGAGCAGCAGAAAGGGGCGTTTCACCAGGAGCCCTACCGTGAGGTCTCCCGCCGCATCGAGGATCTCAACCGCCTCAAGCAGGCGCTGCTGAAACACAGTGACCACCTCTGTCAGGCCCTGGACCAGGACTACCAGGGCCGCAGCCAGCAGGACACCCTGATCTCAGACATCCTGCCCTGCGTAATGAACATCGGTTACACCACCAAGCGCCTGAAAAAATGGACCAGGCCTCAGCGCCGACACGCCGGGCTGCTGCTCGCTCCCGCTCAGGTCGAGGTGCACTATCAGCCCCTGGGGGTGGTGGGCATCGTGGTGCCCTGGAACTTTCCGGTAATGCTCTCCATAGGCCCGCTGATCACCGCCTTGGCCGCTGGCAACCGGGCGATGATCAAGCTGTCCGAGTTTACCCCCCACACCAATGTCGCCCTGATCAAGATGCTCAGAGAAGCCTTCACGGAGGAGCAGGTAGTCTGCATCGAGGGAGAAGCCGACGTGGCCGCCCAGTTCAGCGCCCTGCCCTTTGATCATCTGTTGTTCACCGGTTCCACCACTGTGGGGCGTCACGTGATGCGCGCCGCCGCAGACAACCTGACCCCAGTCACTCTGGAGTTGGGTGGAAAGAGTCCCACCATAGTGGGGCCGGACATGGATCTGGACACCGCCGCCGAGAGAATGATTTTCGGCAAATGCCTTAACGCCGGACAGATCTGCGTGGCTCCGGACTATGTACTGGTGCCCAGAGAGAAGCTGACCGCCTTTGCACACGCCTATCAGCGCCGGTTCCAGCGCCTCTACCCCAAGGGGGTGGACAGCCCGGATTACACCTCAGTGATCGATCAACGCCAGTACCAGAGACTGACCGCCTGGTTGATGGATGCGGAAGCCAAAGGCGCCAGGGTACTGCCCTGCGTCCCCGGCCATCACAGGAGCGATGAAGACCAACGTCTGACCACCCACCTGTTGCTGGACACCACCGACGAGATGACCCTGCGACAGGAGGAGATCTTCGGTCCCCTGCTGCCACTGATCCCTTATGACAGCATCGATGAAGCGCTGGAGTATGTTCGCAGCCGCCCCCGCCCCCTGGCCCTTTACCTGCTCAGTTATGATAAGGTGCTGCAACAAAAGGTGATCAGCCAGAGCCACGCCGGCGGCATGTGCATCAACAATGCGCTGTTCCACGTGGCTGCAGACGACGCCCCCTTCGGTGGCATCGGACCATCGGGCATGGGCCACTATCACGGCATCGAGGGGTTCAAAACCTTCTCCCATGCCAAGACGGTGCTGCGTCAGGGACGCTTCTTTGCGGGCAAGATGATGTACCCGCCCTATGGCAAATGGCTGCAGAAGCTGATCTTCAAATTCTTCCTCAAATAAGGAGCTGAGGTGAGCGCCTCGAAACGTCAGCAGATTCTGGATACCGCCCTGGTGCTCTTCGTGGAGCAAGGGCTTGAGGGGGCGGCCACCGCCAAGATTGCCAAGGAAGCCGGTGTGGCCACCGGTACCCTGTTTCACCACTTTGCCAACAAGCAGGAGCTGGTGTCAGCCCTCTATCTGGCGATCAAGGGCGAGTTGGCGGAGCGACTGCCGCCGGTCACTGCCCAGACTCCCACCCGGGAGATGGCAGGCAAGATGTGGCAGGCTTCCATGGAGTGGGCCCTGAGCCACCCGGACAAGCTGCGCTTCCTGCTGGCCTACTACCAGTCTCCGGTGCTGACGCCGCAGACACGGCGAACCGCCAAGTTTGAAACCCTGGGCTTCGTGCTGGAGCTGATCAAGATGGGTCAGGCGCGGGGAGAGCTGGCCAACTACCCCCATGAGCTGATGATGGAGGTGTGCCACAGCCTGTTTATGGCCAGTGCCGGCCACTTTATCGACCATCCGGAACAAGCGGCGGATCCTCAGCAGCAGCAGGCGGCCATGAGCATCTTCTGGAACGCCCTGGCCGCCCCCGGCCATCACACCTGATCGTTCAGCGCCTTCAGCTGACCATCGTGCATCCGTCCCAGCAGCAGCTGGGACGCAATGGCTCCCACCATGGCCCACATCATGTCGGACTGGGTATCCCAGACATAACCCTGGGTTCCAAGGAAGGCTTCGGCTTCCAGCCCGCTGAGCAGTGCCACCCACCACTCAATCAGTTCGTAGAAGGCGGAGAACGCCAGACAGAAGCAGACCGACAGGAAGAAGACCCAGCCTCCGGGGCGTACCACCTGGTTACGCAGGAAAATCTCCCGGGCCAGGATGGCGGGAACAAACCCCTGGGCCAGATGCCCCACCTTGTCGTAGTTGTTTCGCTCCCAATCAAACCACTCGGCCAGGGTATCGAACAGGGGCACCTCGGCGTAGGTGTAGTGGCCCCCCACCATCAGGATGACGCAGTGCACCAGCACCAGTTGGTAGGAGAGGGGCGTCAGTGGGTAGCGCTTGAGGGTGGCCAGCAGGATCACCGCCCCGATCAGGGCCGGAAGCACCTCCAGAAACCAGGTAAAACCATCCTTGGGATCGATGGCGGACCAGATCAGCACCGGGATAAAAACAGCGGCCCAGGCCAGGCGGGACAAGGTTTGTGACATGGCGTTATCTATCATTCCTATGGTTGTATTGCGGCTAAGTATAACGATCAATTCCACTATTCATACAAAAAGGAATTAGGGTAAGCTGGGCTATTCCCACTCGCGCTGTATGGAATCTGTACCATGACCCAATACTCTCTCGAAAAAGACAAAATTAAGGTTCTGCTGCTGGAGGGACTGCACCCCCGCTCCATCGAAAGCTTCAAGCTGGCCGGTTATGACAACATTGAAGCCCTGAAAACCTCCCTCTCCGAGGAGGAACTGATTGAGCGAATCAAGGATGTGCACTTCATTGGCATCCGCTCCCGTACCCAGCTGACCGAGAGAGTCATTGAAGCCGCCAACAAGCTTGTGGGCATCGGTTGTTTCTGCATCGGCACCAATCAGGTAGACCTCAACGCCGCCGCCAAGAAGGGCGTGCCGGTATTCAACGCCCCCTTCTCCAACACCCGCTCCGTCGCCGAGCTGGTGCTGGGTGAGATCCTGTTGCTGCTGCGTGGTATTCCGGAGAAGAACGCCCTGGCCCACCGCGGCGTCTGGCAGAAGAGTGCCAGCGGCAGCTTCGAGGCCCGAGGCAAAGTACTGGGGATCATCGGCTATGGCCACATCGGCACCCAGTTGGGCGTGCTGGCGGAGAGCCTGGGAATGCAGGTGATGTTCTACGACATCGAAAACAAGCTGCCCCTGGGTAATGCCCGTCAGATGGCATCCCTGCCTCAGTTGCTGGCCCAGGCCGACATCGTCAGCCTGCACGTACCGGAAACCCCGGCCACCAAGGATATGATCAACGCAGACACCCTAGCTCACATGCGTCAGGGCAGCATACTGATCAACGCCTCCCGGGGCACTGTGGTGGACATCAACGCCCTCTCCGCCGCCCTCTCCAGCGGCCGCATCCGCGGCGCCGCCGTCGACGTATTTCCGGTGGAGCCCAAATCCAACGACGAGGAGTTTGTCACCCCGCTGCGCGAGTTCGACAATGTGATCCTGACTCCCCATGTGGGTGGCTCCACCCAGGAGGCTCAGGAAAACATCGGCATCGAGGTGGCCTCCAAGCTGGTGAAGTACTCCGACAATGGCTCCACCCTCTCTGCAGTAAACTTCCCCGAAGTGTCCCTGCCGGAACACACCGGTGCCAGCCGCCTGCTGCACATTCACCACAACGTGCCCGGCATCCTCAACCAGATCAACCAGGCATTCGCTGCCAAGGAGATCAACATCGTCGCTCAGTTCCTGCAGACCAAGGGCGACCTGGGTTACGTGGTGATGGACGTAGAGACCCAGTACGCCGACGATGCCCTGCTCCAGCTCAGCGCCATCGACGGCACCATTCGGGCCCGCATCCTCCACTGATTTTTTTCGGTGGCCCACTGCCAGGTCTGACTCTGTTGGGGCTATTCACCTTCCGGTGAGTAGCCCCTTTCAAAATGGGGACTTAGGCCAGTTTTTTTCCACTTCGCCATGGCTTACACTGATGGGCTTCCAAAGACCATATTTTTAGGATTTGCCATGGCGCAGCTCATCCCCCTGACCCACCTGGGTCTTGTCCGCATCAGCGGCGACGACACCCTGACCTTCCTGCAGGGGCAACTCACCATCAACCTGATGACCCTGGAGGAGAACCAGTGGAGCTGGGGTGGTCACTGTGACCCCAAGGGCAAGCTGCTGGCCAGTTTCCGACTGCTGAAGCAAAACGGCGACATTCTGATGCTGATGCCCAAGGAGCTGATCTCCCTGGATATGCCCCAGCTGCAGAAATACGCGGTGTTCAACAAGGTGTCCATCACCGACGCCAGCAACGAGCTGCCGATTCATGGCCTGCTGGGTGACGATGCTTGTCATCTGGCCGGCGAGCTGTTTGCCGGAGAAGGCAACTTGCGCCACCAGGAGAACGCCAGCCTGCTGCTGGACAAAACCAGTGCCATCATCCTGGGCGAGCTGCCCAACGGCCTGGCTGCCCTGGAGAGCGGCCCTGAGGCGCAGTGGCTACGCCACGAGATCGCCCAGGCCTGGCCGATGCTGCCCGCCAGTCAAAGCGGCGAGCTGGTGCCCCAGATGCTGAACCTGGACGCCGTCGGCGGCATCCAGTACGACAAGGGCTGCTACATCGGCCAGGAGACCGTGGCCCGGATGCACTTCCGCGGTGGCAACAAGCGCGCCACCTTTGTACTCAAAGGCGCCGCGTCAGCCCTGCCCGAAGGGGATCTGGAGCTGGCTCTGGGTGAAAACTGGCGTCGTGGCGGCACCCTGCTGAGCAGCCAGCTGGTTGAGGGGGAACTCTGGGCCACGGCGGTGATGGCTAAGGATGTGGAGGCCGATGCCAAGCTGCGCATCGGAGAGGTGGAACTGGCCATCGAGCCACGCCCCTACCCACTGTTTGGCGAAGAGTAACCTCCTCCAACGAAAAAGGGCGCCCCGGGTGCCCTTTTTTATTATCGGACTGCGCTACATCCGGTGACGATAGCCCAGGGCGAAGGCGATGTCGGTACTGTTGTCCATATTGAACACGTTCTCAATCATGGTCAGTTCGATCGCCCCCCGCTTCAGGTGATAACGGTAACCCAGGAGGAACTCGTGGGAGATCTCGTCCAGCTCATTCACATCCTTGGTTTCACCACTGTAGACGTGATACTCCAGCAGCAACCGATGACGCTCACCGATGCGGTATTGATAGCTGCCACCGGCCATCCAGGACCAGTCGCTCATCTTCAATCCCCCAGACACCTCCTGATCGTCGCTGTGAGCGGTGCCCACGGTGAAATGAAAATGGTGGGGTGAGTTAGGCTGATAGCTGTAATTCAGCTGAGCAATCTGCTCGAAGGAGCTGATCTCGAAAGGACCACTGCCTACGTAGTTATAGGAGAGACCCAGTCCGGCAGACACCGCATGGGGCCCCTTGAGGTAGAGCTGGTAGCCGGCATAACCAGACAGGGCATTGCTGAGGGTTTCTCCCTGGAAGTCCTCATAAAGCACCCCGTACTGGGGGGCGGAGATATAGAAGCGATGTTTGGGCACCAGGTCGCGACCGTTCTGCCCCAGGCCGAAGAAGTCATGAAACTTCTCGGTGATGGTGTCCAGGCCGTTATCGGCGGCAAAACGGTACTGGTAGTTCAGTTCAAACTCCCAGCGTTCCCACGGGGCGAAGCGAGCCCCGAAATTGACCTCATTGTGGTAGTAGTCCATCTCGTAGTCTGGGGTGACCGCCCAGACGCTGGCGATGGTGCCGGTAAGGTACCACTCCACGGCACCGGTCTCCAACACCTGGCCACTGCGCAACATGGGTGTGTAAGCCTGGGCCTGCAATGGCGACTGGGCTTTCACCATCAGGGGGCCATATTCGGTTCCCTGGGCCACCACCGGGGCCAGTAGTAGGGACCATAAGATTGTTCTGGTTCGCATCCGATTCCCTCCCTCAATCCCACTTCCATCATGCCCTCAATAGAAAACATGGCAAGTTTATACCAGTGTAGGGAGATCCTACCTTAACCCCTGCTGTACACACTCCGTCGTTTAGCCCCTAATCTATAGTTAACGACAGGGGCCATCTTTCTGGAGGCATTATGGAGATTCAACGGCCGGAACTGCTGGATGCCCACATCCTGCTGGGCATAGTCAACGAGCGTCTGAGGCTGTCCTGCGACAAC
Source organism: Ferrimonas sp. (assembly GCF_048263965.1). Classification (NCBI taxonomy): domain Bacteria; kingdom Pseudomonadati; phylum Pseudomonadota; class Gammaproteobacteria; order Alteromonadales; family Ferrimonadaceae; genus Ferrimonas; species Ferrimonas sp. Next base: position 134,866 of record NZ_JBLXDO010000004.1, read on the forward strand.
CTTGGAGAGCTTGAGGAGGATCTGGGGATCAGCGGCGCCCAGTTGGAACACAAACTGGGGGCCATCGGCTTTCACTATCTGCCGGAACAGAATCAGTTTCGCAGGGAGTAAGCCCAGGCCAGGGGCGGTCGCCTCCTGACCTGTCGCGACATGGAGAGGAACCTACCAGTATTTCTCCATGGTGATCTGTCCTGGAGTGCGCCTCAGGTTTTTCCTCAGTTTCATCCCCTCCAGCACCGCCAGGGTATCGCGAATCATGTCCGGATTGCCGCAGACCATCACCTGACTGCGGGAGGGGGTGATGGGACAGTCGGCGTACTCCTGAATCTGACCACCGGAGATGAGTGCCGGAATTCGCCCCTTGAGCATCCCCTCCACCTCTTCGCGACTGACCACGGGAATGAACTTGAACTGTTCAGGGCGGGCCTGCTCCAGGGCACGTATCTCCTCCAGGTAGGCCATGTCCTCCAGGTTGCGTACCGCGTACACCAGGTTGAAGGTCTCAAACTGATCCCAGCTTGCCGGGTCGCGGAGTATGGAGAGGAAAGGGCCAATGGCGGTGCCGGTCGCCAACATCCACAAGTCGCGGCCAGCAGGCACTTCATCGAGCACCATAAAGCCGGTGGGACGCTTGGCCACCATCAGTTGATCGCCGAGATGAAGATCCTGCAGCCTGGGAGAGAGCTTCCCCTCCTCCACGGACACCGCCAGAAACTCCAGCAGGGGCTCGCCGGGGGCGTTGACGAAGGAGTAAGCACGCTGGACCCGCTCCCCCTCCTGCTCCAGCCCCAGCTTGGTGAACTGGCCAGCCACGAAGGGCTCCACCTCGGCCTCCACCTTGAGAGTGAAGAGTTTGTCGTTCCAGTCGATCCGTTCGACTACGGTGCCGTTAACCCAAAGGCTCATTCCCATCCCTCGTGTGGCGTTGAACTTGAATACCAATTTCACTAAATACCTGATCACTACTGCTGGCTGAAATTATCCCACTCCACGTTGTGAGACTGGCTGTTAGAACCACTAGCAGCGGCGCCTCACGCCTTGATTGGAACAATTTCTCCTGCGCACTAGGCAGAACACTTACTTAATGAAATTGATATATCCAGAATAACAGAACCCCCACAAAGAAAAACCCCGCCAGAGCGGGGTCTTTATCTGAGCCGGTAAGGATCAACCGGACAGTTCGGTGCGCTCCTCCAGCAGGGCCTGGCGGCTCTCGCTGCGGTCCACTATGGTCACCACCGCGGTATCGCCCACCACATTGGTGGAGGTCAACACCATGTCGATCACCCGATCCAGGGCCGCCACCAGGGCGAAGGCTTCCACCGGCAGTCCCATCTGATGAATGAGCACACCGATCATCACCATGCCACCACCGGGCACACCACCGGCACCCACAGAGAGCAGGAAGCAGGAGGTCACCAGGGCGGGCAACTGGGCCATGGTGATGGGGGCACCATAGGCATTGGCCAGGAAGAAAGCGGCGATGGTGATGTAGATGGACACGCCGCTCATGTTCATGGTGGCTCCCAGGGGCACGCCGAAACCTGCGGTGGCCTTGTTGACCTTCATCTTCTCCACCAGGGTACGCATGGTCACTGGAATGGTGGCGTTGGAGCTGGCGGTGGAGAAGGAGAACAGCACCTGCTCCCGGGTCTTACGGCGGAACTCGGCGGCACTCATTTCGGTGGTCAGGGAGACCACCACAGGGTAGACCACAAACAGCCACAGCAGCAGCAGCCCCAGGATCAGTCCCATATAGCTGAGCACCGACAGGAAAGTAGAGGCCTCCAGGGTGGCCCCCAGCTTCAGCATCAGACAGAACACCCCATAAGGCGCCAGGCTCATCACCATCGTGATCAGGGTCATCATGATGCGGTTGGCCACCCCGAAGCCCCGGGCCACCCCTTGCACTTCACTGCCCAGTTTCTTGATGGCGATGCCCAGCAGCAGGGCCATGAAGATCACCTGAAGCATGTTGCCCGAGGCAAAGGCGGTAACCGGATTGCGGGGAACGATGTTCAGGATCAACTGGCCGATGTTGGGCAGGTCGGTGGACTGAATCTGCGCCCCCTCGCCCATGCTCACCAGGTTGGCGCCCAGGCCGGGCTGGAAAATCAGGGAGATCGCCACCGCCGCAGCAATGGCCATAACGGTATTGATGATGTACAGACCGAAGGTCTTGCTCCCCAGGCGGCCAAAGGCGCGCACATCCGGCAGCTCACAGACTCCGCTGACGATGGAAACAAACACCAACGGCACCACCATCAACATGATGAGGTTAACGAACAGCTGGCCCCCCAGGGTGGCCAGCTCCACCAGGGACTCGGAGAACAGGGCCACGTCGGCCAGGAGAAACTGGATGGTTGTCCCAAGGAGCAGGCCGGAGAAGAGACCAATGAAGATCCTTTTGGACAAGGAGTTGGAATGCATATGAACTACCTGTGTTGGGCGCCCTGTGGCGCTTCGACGACTCTCTTGTGGCGGAGCCTTCATCTAAGACCGGCACATACTATCGCTGATGCCAGGGAAAAGACACAGGTTGCACGGCCGTTAACAGGCAATTTATCCAATCACAGAGCGGAATTTAGATACAATATCTAGCCGTTGCGTCGACGATCACTGGTTTCATCCACTGGATGCCCGGTTGAAGCCAGCACAATCCACCAGGCGATCCGGATCACACTTTTTCAATTCCTCGGGCTCATCGGATCAGCCTCTGTGTCAGGGCGCTGTAATTCACTGGCTTTTTGTTAGGGGGGCAGTGTAATCCACTGGTGTTGATTTTCTTCGGCAGACCAAGCAGCAACAACAAACTGACAACATAGCAAGCGACAGCCCAAAAAAATGCCCGCCATAAGGCGGGCATTCGGTGATTCATCGAGGCTTAGCTGCCCTGGGGACGCAGTGCCGGGAACAGAATCACGTCACGGATAGTGTGGCTGTCGGTAAACAGCATCACCAGACGATCGATGCCGATGCCCTGACCCGCTGTGGGGGGCAGACCATGCTCCAGGGCGGTCACATAGTCACCATCGTAGAACATCGCTTCGTCGTCACCGGCGTCCTTGGCCTTCACCTGATCCAGGAAGCGCTGCTTCTGGTCTTCGGCGTCATTGAGCTCGGAGAAGCCATTGGCGATCTCACGGCCACCCACGAAGAACTCGAAGCGGTCGGTGATCTCCGGGTTCTCGTCGTTACGACGGGCCAGAGGAGACACCTCGGCAGGGTACTCGGTGATGAAGGTCGGCTGAATCAGGCGGTGCTCGGCGGTCTCTTCGAAGATCTCGGTGATCACCCGACCCAGGCCCCAGCCCTTGTCCACTTCTATCTTCAGATCCTTGGCCACTTCACAGGCGGTGGTAAAGTCGGCCAGCTGCTCGCGAGTCACTTCAGGGTTGTACTTGAGGATGGCGTCCACCATGCTCATGCGAGCGAAGGGCGCACCGAAGTCGAAGGTCTCTTCGCCGTAGCTGACCACGCTGGTGCCCAGAACTTTCTGAGTCACCTCCTTCAGCATCGCCTCGGTCAAGTCCATCAGATCATTGAAGTCCGCATACGCCATATAGAACTCCATCATGGTGAACTCTGGGTTGTGGCGTGGGGACAGACCTTCGTTGCGGAAGTTACGGTTGATCTCGAACACCCGCTCGAAACCACCTACCACCAGACGCTTCAGATACAGCTCAGGGGCGATACGCAGGAACATCTCCTGATCCAGGGCGTTGTGATGGGTGATGAAGGGACGTGCGGAAGCACCACCTGGGATCACCTGCATCATGGGGGTTTCCACCTCCATGAACTCACGCTCAGTCATAAACTGACGGATGGCGGAGATCACCTTGGAGCGCACCTTGAAGGTGTTACGGGACTCTTCATTAACGATGAGATCCACATAGCGCTGACGGTAGCGCTGCTCCTGGTCGGTCAGGCCGTGGAACTTCTCAGGCAGGGGACGCAGCGCCTTGGTCAGCAGCTTGTACTCACCCATGTCCACGTACAGGTCGCCCTTGCCAGAGAGGTGCAGCTGGCCCTTGATGCCAACGATGTCACCGATATCCAGACCACCGATCGCCTTCAGCTCTTTCTGCACCCCCTTGGAGGCGTAGCCCTGAATGCGGCCGGATACATCCTGAATCACCAGGAAGGGACCACGCTTGGCCATCACACGACCGGCGATGGACACCACTTCGGCCAGCTCTTCCAGCTCCTCTTTGGATTTGTCCGCGTATTTAGCCTGAAGATCTGCAGCCTGGTGCTCGCGTTTCCAGTCGTTGGGGTGACCGTTGGCGTTGCACTCTTTGCGGATGCCGTCCAGCTTGGCGCGGCGTTCGGCAATCAACTTGTTTTCGTCTTGTACCTGTTCAGTCATTTTCTCTACTCAGTCTTACAGGCCAGATTTCAGGCTGGCTTCGATGAAGCGATCCAGGTCGCCATCCAGTACCTGTTGGGTGTTGCGGTTCTCCACCCCGGTACGCAAATCTTTGATTCGGGAGTCATCCAGCACGTAAGAGCGGATCTGACTGCCCCAGCCGATGTCAGACTTGGCGTCTTCCGCCGCCTGCTTCTCGGCATTCTGCTTCTGCACTTCCAGTTCAAACAGCTTAGCTTTCAGCTGCTTCATTGCCTGGTCTTTGTTCTTGTGCTGGGAGCGTTCATTCTGACACTGCACCACGGTATTGGTGGGCAGGTGAGTAATACGAACCGCAGATTCGGTGGTGTTCACGTGCTGACCACCGGCACCGGAGGCGCGGTATACGTCGATACGCAGATCCGCCGGATTGATGTCGATGTCGATGTTGTCGTCCACCTCGGGGTAGGCGAACGCCGAGGAGAAGGAGGTATGACGACGGCCACCGGAATCGAAGGGGGACTTGCGCACCAGGCGGTGTACGCCGGTCTCGGTGCGCAGCCAGCCGTAGGCGTACTCGCCGGTAAACTTGACGGTGGCACTCTTGAGGCCAGCCACGTCCCCTTCGGACAGTTCGATAATCTCGGTCTTGAAGCCCTTGGCTTCGCCCCAGCGCAGGTACATGCGCAGCAGCATGTTGCACCAGTCCTGGGCTTCGGTTCCACCGGAACCGGCCTGCAGATCCAGGTAGGCGTCGTTGCCGTCCTGGGGACCAGAGAACATACGACGGAACTCCAGCTTGGCCAGACGGGCTTCCAGCTCATCGAGCTCGACCTGAGTCTCGTTGAAGCTGTCCTCATCCTCCTCTTCGACCGCCAGTTCCAGCAGTTCGGCCACGTCTTCCAGACCCTGATCCAGAGTGTCGATGGTTTTCACCACCTCCTCCAGGGCACCACGCTCACGGCCCAGAGCCTGGGCGCGCTCAGGCTCGTTCCAGACGTCGGGCTGCTCTAGCTCCGCGTTAACCTCTTCCAGACGCTCTTTCTTGGCGTCATAGTCAAAGGTACCCCCTAAGGAGATCTGTCCGCTCAGACAGCTCCTTAATCTTGTTTTGAACCGGATTGATTTCGAACATTTCCGTCCTACAGATTGATGACACTATGCAAACCGGCAATTTTAACCTAAAGCAGGGCGGATCGCACCGGGTTCTGCGGGGTTTTTGTGCAAAAAATTGTCGATGAATTTGCCCGGTTTCCGGGCGCTTCACTGGCACCCAAGTTCCCTATGTTGCATCATGGAGGCCTGACCTCTACAAGCACAACAATATGATAACCAAAGAGCTTCTCAGTTTGGCTCCGGTGGTGCTCACCATTGGCATGGCTCTGGTGGTCCGCCGAACCCTGTTGGCCCTGGGCAGTGGCCTGCTGCTGGCGGCCCTGATACTGCACTGGGGCACGGTCAGCGGTCCGGTGCTCTACCTGGTAAACAACTTCACCGGTCAGCTCTATGTCCAGGGCCAATGGCAGGGGTGGCACCTTGATGTGATCCTCACCATCGCCCTGCTGGGCATCCTCACCCAGCAACTGGCCCGCAGCGGCGCGGTCAATGCCTTTGCTCACTGGCTGTTTCCCAGGATCCGCAGCCGCCGCCAGGCCAGGCTGGCGGTGGTGGCCGTCGGCTGGATGGTGTTTATCGACGGCATCTTCAGTTGCCTGGCCAACGGCAACGTCAGCCGCCCCCTGTGCGAACGCTACCGCATCTCCAATGCCCAGCTCGCTTACCTGGTGGACAGCACCGCCTCCCCCCTGTGCGCCATCCTGCCCTTCTCCAGCTGGGGCCCCTACGTGATGACTCTGCTGGCGGGACTAACCTTCCTCAATGAAGCCCCTCTGACCGCCTTCCTGCAGGTAGCCTGCACCAACTTCTACGCGGTAATCACCCTGGCCCTGGCCGCCCTGGTGGCCTGGAGCAACCTGGGCTTTCAACCCGCCGCCGCCAAGCCCGAACACTTCCAGACCCAGGAGCAGCAGGCGGGCAGCCCCTGGTTGCTGGGCCTGCCTGTGCTGGTGCTGATTGGCGGCAGCCTGCTGCTGGCGATCCTCTCCGGCCTGGAGGGGGGCGACACCCTGATGCAGTGGCTGGCCAACGCCGACATCGGCGCCGCCATGCGCAACGCCTCGCTCGGTGCGGTGCTGCTCTCCCTGGGACTGCAGTGGCACCAGGGGATCAAAGTGAAAGCGATGCTGGTGGCAAGTTGGATGGGACTGCGCTCGGTGACCACCGCCCTGGGCATTCTGATGATGACCTGGATGGTGGGCCGGGCCATCGGCGATCTGGAGACCGGCCGGGTGATGGCCACCTGGGCCTCGGCCCATCTGGCCCAAGGACTGCTGCTGCCGGGGATTTTTCTATTGTGTGCGGTTACCGCCTTCGCCACCGGTTCCAGCTGGGGCACCTTTGCCCTGATGATCCCCATAGGCGCCGAGATCGCCTGGCAGCTGCAGCCTCAATTGCTGCTGCCCGCCCTCAGCGCGGTGATGGCCGGCTCGGTGTTTGGGGATCACTGCTCGCCGATCTCAGACACCACGGTTTTGAGTGCCACCGCCAGTGGCTGTGCTCCGGTGGATCACGTCAGCACCCAGCTGCCCCTGGCACTGACCAGTGCCGGCCTGGCCCTGGTGGGCTTCGCCCTGCTGGGGCAGCAACTCTCCCTGGTGCTGGTGTGGCCGCTGATGCTGGTACTGATGTTGATTTTGGGCACCATGGCCGTCAAGGGCCAGGCCAGAACCGGATAACCAGGCAGAAAAAAAGGCGCACTCTGCGCCTTTTTTTTTCTGCCGGAAAATCTTAGTTGGGTGACAACCACTCCACCATCAGTTGCACATTGTCGTTGCCCCGCCAGTGATTCACATCCAGCCGGTAGGCCAGCTCCACCCACTGCACACCGCCATTGGGCCACTGCTTGAGATCCACGTTGAAGGCGATGGCATCCAGCTGCAGGGCACCGCATTCGGTCTCCACCACCATCTTCAGATGCTTCTGCCCCACCAGACGCTGATCCAGCAGGCGGAAACGCCCATCAAACATCGGCTCAGGAAACGCCTGTCCCCAGGGGCCAGCGTCCCGCAACTGTGAGGCGGTCTGCAGGCTCAACTGCTGCGCCGCCAGCTCACCGTCACTGAGCAGTTCACCGGTCAACTGATGCTCCTCCAGCTCGGCCCGCACCGCCTGATCATAGGCGGTGGCAAACTCCTCGAAGCGCGCACCATCCAGGCTGAGGCCGGCCGCCATGGCGTGACCGCCAAACTTGATGATCATCCCCGGACTGAGGGTGTCGATACGATCCAGCAGATCGCGCATATGCAGCCCGGGAATGGAGCGGGCCGAGCCCTTGAGCTCCCCGCCACCGGCATCGGCGAAGGCGATCACCGGTCTGTGGTAACGCTCCTTGATGCGGGAGGCCAGGATGCCGATCACCCCCTGGTGCCAGTCTCCCTGATAGAGCGCCAGTCCCCAGGGCAGGTCCTTGTCGCTCAACTGCAGGGATTCCAGGGCCTGCACCGCCTCCTGCTGCATCTCCGCCTCAATCTCCCGACGTTCCGCATTCAGGCTGTCCAGTCGGCTGGCCAGCTGGCGGGCCCCGACCAGGTCTTCGGTCAGCAGACACTCGATCCCCAGAGACATATCATCCAGGCGACCGGCGGCATTGAGCCTGGGCCCCACGGTGAACCCCAGGTCCGACGCCACCAGGCGGGTGGCACTGCGTCCCGCCACCTCCAGCAGGGTGGTGATGCCGGGACGGCAGCGGCCGGCTCGGATACGGTTGATCCCCTGCTGCACCAACAACCGGTTATTGGCATCCAGGGGAACCACGTCCGCCACCGTGCCCAGGGCCACAATGTCCAGATAGTTGGCCATGTTGGGTTCGGCGATCCCCTGCTCGGCAAACCAGTTTCGGCGACGCAACTCTCCGCGCAGGGTCAGCATCAGGTAGAAGGCCACGCCGACCCCGGCCATCGCCTTGGAGGGAAATTCGCACCCGGGCTGCACCGGATTGACGATGGCGTCCGCATCGGGAAGGGTGTCACCGGGCAGGTGGTGATCGGTGACAATTACCGTCATCCCGGCCTCTTTGGCGGCACGGACACCGGCGTGGGCGGAGATGCCATTGTCCACGGTGATAAGCACCTCGGCCCCCATCTCCTGGGCCAGGGTGACCAGCTCTGGGCTGAGGCCATAGCCGTAATCGAAGCGATTGGGCACCAGGTAATCGATGCGCTGGGCGCCCAGGGCGCGCATCGCCAGCAGGGTCAGGGCGCTGGACGTGGCTCCGTCCGCATCAAAATCCCCCACCACCAGCATCGGCTGCTGCCTGGCCAGGGCATCCGCCAACAGGGCGGCCGCCTCGGCGCAGCCCTTGAGCCTGGCCGGATTGAGCAGGCCCTTGAGCTCCCGTTCCAGCTCAGAGGCACAGCGGACGCCACGGCGGGCATAGAGCTGACGGAGCAGGGGCGGCAGGGTATCTGGCAGATGGGCATCATCCACGGTGTCGCGGCGAACGATTCTGGTCATAGGGGCTCAATCTGGGGCAATAAAAAAGCGGGCCTGGGCCCGCTTCTGGGATTGGGGGTAGCTTAACGGCTACTGAGCTGCATCTGCAAGCGGTTGGCAGGCAGGTAACCCGGCACCATGGTGCCATCATCCAGCACCATGGCGGGGGTGCCGTTGACGCCGAAGGTGTTACCCAGCTGGTAGTGCTTGGCGATGGCCGCCGCAGCAGGACAGGTCGCCTCAGGCAGCTTCTGACCCGCCTTGGCATCGCCCATGGCCGCCTTGGGATCCTTGGCACACCACAGCTTCTCCATCTCCTTCCAGGCACCGCTGTTGGCACCGCCACGGGGGAACGCCAGGTAGCGGATGGTGATGCCGGCATCCAGGTAATCCTGCATCTCATTGTGCAGCTTGCGGCAGTAACCACAGCTGGTGTCGGTAAACACGGTCACCACGTGCTTCTCGTTGGGGGCCTTAAACTCGATGGCGGTATCCGCCACCTTGGCCAGCAACTCCTTGCGGATACCGGACATGCGCTGCTCAGTCAGGTTGGCCATCTGGTTCTTCAGGTCGTACACCTGGCCGTGAATCAGCTTGCTGCCATCTTCTGTTACGTAGAACAGTCCCTGACCTGTGACCACTTCATACAGCCCCTTGATGGGTGCGGGAGAGATCGCCTCGGCCTTGATACCCAGGTTCTGTTCCATGGCGGCTTTCACTTCCGCTTCCCCTGCAACTGCGCTACCCGCAACCAGGGTCAGTGCCCCCATCAGGGACAAAATCTGTTTTTTCATTTCAATGACTCCATTTCGCCTCAGTGGTATAGACCGGGCTGTGACAGCAGAAATTACAGTATGCAACCTGTTTAGCCAAGCTACATTTCCCCGTAACCCGCGGCGAATCCGGTTTTTTTGTAACCAGCTCTGAGTTTATAGGAGAAACCGAACTCTGCCCGGCCTTTTGACGGGCATCCAGTCAAAGCACAACTTGGGAGATCAGCTCCTGGGGTGATGAGTTTCATGGAGCTGCTGCAGCCTGGCCTGGGCCACATGAGTATAGATCTGGGTGGTGGAGAGATCCGAGTGCCCCAGCAACAGCTGCACCACCCTCAGGTCCGCGCCATGATTGAGCAGGTGGGTGGCAAAGGCGTGGCGCAGGGTGTGGGCCGAGATGCTGCTGCTGATGCCGGCTCTTACCGCATAGAGCTTGATTCTGTGCCAGAAGGTCTGACGCTGCATCATGATGCCGCGGCTGCTGGGAAACAGCACATCGGAGTCACGACCGGCCAGCAAGTGAGGGCGGCTCTGCTTCAGATAGAGGGTCAGCAGATCCAGGGCGGTCTCGCCCACGGGCACCAACCGCTCCTTGCTGCCCTTGCCGGTCACCCGCACCACCCCTTGCCTGAGTCCCAATTGCTCCAGTTGCAGGCCCACCAGTTCTGAGACCCGCAGGCCGGTGGCATAGAGCAGCTCCAGCATCGCCGCATCCCTCAGTTCCAGAGGGTCATCGCGGTCCGGCTCATCCAACAGGGCACTGACCTGAGCCTCACTCAGGGTATCCGGTATGTTCCTGCTGAGTTTGGGCGGTTTAATCCGGGCCAGGGGGTCGCTCTCCAGTTCGCCACGGCGCACCAGATCACCATAGAAGCGACGCAGGGCACTGAGAGTACGGGCGGTACTGGTCTTGGCCATCCCTGCCTGCTGGCGCTTCTCCAGGTACTGACGAAGGGTTTCGCCGCTCACCTGAAGCAGGGCTTCCTCTCTGGGAACCAGGAATTCGCAGAAGCGCAGCAGGTCGCTGCGATAGGCCGCCAGGGTATGCTCGGACAGGCCCCGCTCGGCCCAGAGCCGGTCGAGAAACCTTTCGATAAGCAACTGATCCTTATGACGAAGCTTGTTGTTACTCTCAGTCATAGCCTCTTACACTCTACAAAAAATCACTTACAAATAACCCTCACGGGCCACTCAACATTTTGTTAACCTGTGGGGCTATAAAGACAAAACCATTCTCGAAGGAACGCAATTATGCTTTGGTTAAGGCGCCTGATGCCCATCGCCATCATACTCTGTCTGCTGGCGGGCGGCGTAACCCTAATTATTAAGACCAAGCCCCAACCCGAGAAGAAGGAAGAGACCCAGGCCCTGCCCCTGGTGGAGGTACAGGAGATTCGCAGCGACAACATCACCCTGTCCCTTAACTCCTACGGCGTGGTTCAGCCCAAGCATCAGACCCAGCTGGTGGCCGAGGTCAGCGGCCGCATTGTCGAACTGGCACAGGGTTTTATTGCCGGTGGCGAGGTGAAGAAGGGTGACATTCTGGCCCGGATCGAGCCCGCCGACTACCAGGCCGACCTGATGCAGGCCCAGGCCAACCTGGCCCAGGCCAAGGCTCAGCTCCAGGAGGAGATTGCCCGGGGCAAGGTGGCAGAGCAGGAGTGGAAGGGGGTCACCAGCGGCCTGCCACCAGAGTTGGGTCTGCGAAAGCCCCAGCTGGCCCAGGAGCAGGCCAAGCTTCGCTCCGCCGAGGCCTCCCTGGCCCGTGCCCAGCGTAACCTGGAGCGCACCGTCATTCGTGCTCCCCTGGATGGACTGGTGAAAAAACGCGATGTGGACCTGGGCCAGTATGTCGGTCTGGGCACCAAGCTGGGTGAGGTGCTGGGCACCGACATTGCCGAGATCCGCCTGCCTTTGAGTGCCGAGCAACTGCGCTTCATTGCCAACCCGGACAACCCGGACAGCGAAGTGGCCCTCACCCAGGAGAGCCCCACAGGCACCCTGAGCTGGACCGCCCACCTGGTGCGCTCCGAACAGGTAATTGATGCCCAAAGCCGGATGATCTACCTGGTGGCTCAGATCGACGACCCCTACAACCACGACGGACAGCTTGGTTCTGGTGTGCTTAAGTTTGGTAGCTTCGTCAACGCCGAGATCCAAGGACGCACCCTGAAAAACATCATCCGCCTGCCCCGCCACAGTGTCCGCAATGACACCGTCATGGTGATTGGCGAAGGCAACCTGCTGGAGCGTCGACCGGTGGAAGTGGTGCACACCGACCTCAACTCCGTCTACATCCGCGGCGACATCAGCAAAGGGGATCGCATCTCCCTGACCGCCCTGAACTCTTTCCAGAATGGCAGCGAGGTGCGCATCCTGGGCGAGGAGCCCCAGGCCACTAATGGCAACACCCTGAGTGCTGAGGTCAGCGCCAATGAGTGATATGCAAACCAGAAAAGGGCTGATCGCCTGGTTTGCCCGCAACAGTGTGGCGGCAAACCTGTTGATGTTCGGCCTGCTGATAGGGGGCTTTTTTGCCACCTTCACCATCAACAAAGAGGTGTTTCCCCGATTTGAGCTGAATCTGCTCCGGGTCTCCGTAGGCTACCCCGGCGGTGCCCCCCAGGAGATTGAGGAGGGGATCACCATCAAGATCGAGGAAGCGATCAAGGATGTCCAGGGGATCAAGAAGGTTACCTCGGTCGCCTCAGACTCTAGCGGCACGGTCACCATCGAGGTGGAGGATGAAGCCGATCCCGCCGAGGTGCTCGACGAGGTAAAGCTGCGCATCGACACCATCTCCACCTTCCCCGACAGCATCGAGAAGCCCGAGGTATACCGCATCCGCCCTGAGCAGGACGTGATCTGGCTGTCCATCTACGGCGATGCCCCCCTGTCTGAACTAAAGGAGCTGGGCAAGGAGATCCGCGACGAGATCACCAACCTGCCTGCGGTCAGCCGCGCCGACCTCACCGGCGCCCCCTCCTATGAAATCAGCATTGAGCTGTCCGAAGACAAGCTGAGGGAGTATGGCCTCACCTTCGAGGAGGTGGCCTCGGCGGTGCAGCGCAACTCCATCGACCTGCCCGGCGGCTCCATCCGCGCCCAGGACGGCGACATCCTGCTGCGCACCAAGGGACAGTCCTACACAGAGCAGGACTTTGCCAACACCCTGGTGCTGACCCGTGCCGACGGCACCCGGGTGATGCTGTCCGACGTGGCCCGCATCCGCGACGAATTTACCGAAGGGCTGAGGTACACCAGATTCAATGGCAAGACTGCGGTCTTCGTCGGAGTGAAAAGCGTCGGTGAACAGAGTGCCCTGGAGATCTCGGAACAGGTGCGTGACAAGGTGGCCAAACTGAAAGAGACCCTGCCCGCCGCCATCGAAGTGGAGCACTGGGGTGACGTCACCTTCTACCTGCAGGGACGCCTGAACATGATGCTCACCAACATGGCCCAGGGGGCCCTGCTGGTGTTCCTGATCCTGGCCCTGTTCCTGGAGTTCAAGGTGGCGTTCTGGGTGATGATGGGCCTGCCGGTGTGTTTCCTCGGCGCCCTGTTCCTGATGCCGCCCCTGGGAATGAGCATCAACCTGCTCAGCCTGTTCGCCTTTATCCTGGTACTGGGAATCGTGGTGGACGACGCCATCGTCATCGGCGAGTCCGCCTACAGCGAAATTGAGCAGCACGGTCACACCACGGACAACGTCATCGCCGGCGCCCAGCGGGTGGCGATGCCCGCCACCTTCGGGGTACTGACCACCATCGCCGCCTTTGTGCCCATGCTGTTGGTGCCTGGGCCCTTTGGCATCATCTGGAAAACCATCGGATTCGTGGTGATCCTCTGTCTGGCCTTCTCCCTGGTGGAATCCAAGTGGATCCTGCCGGCACACCTGGTCCACGCCAGGCTGCAGAAACGAGGCAAGACCGGCTGGCTGGGCAGCAAGCAGCACGCCTTCAACCTCAAGGTGCGCCAGTTTATCCAGGAGCGCTACAAGCCCATCCTCGAGACCTGCATCGCCCGCCGCTACACCGTGGTGACCGGCTTTGTCAGTGCCCTGATTCTGGTGGGGGCCATGATGGGCACAGGCCACATCCGCTTCGTGTTCTTCCCGGACATCCCCTCGGACTTTATGCAGGTGCAACTGACCATGGAACAGGGCAGCTCGGAGCAAAACACCCTTAAGGTGCTGCAGCACATGGAGGAGCAGCTGGAGAACCTGGATGGCCAGTGGCAGCAGGAGTTTGGCCAACCCATGGTCAAGCATGTGCTGGCAGACCTCAATTCACGCACCTCGGGCTCCTTCGTCATCGAACTGACCAAGGGGGAGGACCGTCTGCTGGACACCAACCAGATCAGTGAACTCTGGCTGGACGCCATCGGCCAGATGCCCGGGGTCAAAGGCATCGAGATCCAGGGCACCACAGGCGGCGCCGGTGCCGACATCGCCTTCCGCCTGGAGGGCAAGGATATGGTGATGCTCTCCCAGGCCGCCAGCGAACTGAAAGCGAAGCTGGCCACCTATGACGGCCTGCAGGACATCAACGACAACTACTCCTCAGGCTCCCAGGAGCTGCGTCTGGCGATCAAGCCGGAAGCGGAAGCCCTGGGGCTGACCCTCTCCGACCTGGCCCGCCAGGTACGCTACGGCTTCTATGGCTACGAAGCCCAGCGGATGCTGAGGGACAAGGAGGAGGTGAAGGTGATGGTGCGCTACCCGGAGAGCGAGCGCCGCAACCTGGGCCACCTGGAGAACATGCGCATCCGCACCCCTTCCGGAGTTGAGGTGCCCTTCTCCGCCGTGGCCAGGGTGGAGTTGGCGGAAAGCTACAGCGCCATCATCCGCACCGACGGCAAACGGGCGATCACTGTGACGGCCCGGGCCAACAAGGACAAGGTGGAGCCTGGCAAGGTTGCCAAAGAGGTGAACGAGGAGTATCTGCCGGAACTGCTCTCCCACTACCCCGGGGTGAAGAGTGAGCTGGACGGCGCCAGCGCCGAAGAGAGCGACGCCCTGATGAGCCTGCTGCAGGGGGCCGGCCTGGCCCTGTTTGTCATCTACGCCCTGATGGCGATCCCACTGAAGTCCTACAGCCAGCCGCTGATCATCATGTCGGTGATCCCCTTCGGCATGATCGGTGCCGCCATTGGCCACTACATGCTGGGCCTGAGCCTGAACGTCCTCAGCCTGTGTGGCATCATCGCCCTGGCCGGGGTGGTGGTGAACGACTCGCTGATCCTGGTGGACTTCGTCAACCAGGCCCGGCGCCAGGGTATCCGCCTGAAAGATGCCGTGGTCGAAGCGGGCACTCGCCGATTCCGCGCCATCGTACTCACCTCCCTGACCACCTTCCTGGGCCTGGTGCCCATCGTGTTCTTCGAGAAGAGTCTGCAGGCCAAGATCGTGATCCCCATGGCCACCTCCCTGGCCTTCGGCATCCTGTTCTCCACCCTGGTGACCCTGTTGCTGGTGCCCAGCCTCTACCTGATTCTGGATGACTTCAAACGCTTCCTCATCTGGTGGTGGCGCCCTGACGCCAAGGAGCAGAAAGCCTGAGCAAAGGGAGCCAATCTGGCTCCCTTTTCTTTTGCATTACCGTACGTTGCCACGCATCCCCCCCTGGACTAGCCTTGAATGGGTACAGCCAAGACAGGGGCAATGCCGACCTTGGAAAGTCGGTGTCCTGCCCATGCTTTGATGAATGACCACCTGGCGCCCCTCGGTCAGGCCAACCTGACGCTTTCCCTTTACCACACTGAAAAATTGTTGGAACATCAACGAGAACTACTGGATATTCCCGGAGACAGTGTTATGCCCCTGGCCCCATTTCCTAATCGGTCGATCCCCCCGAGGCCTTGCCGCGCAGAGGCCCTGACCCATGTTGGGCAGGATCAGTGGCTGACACGAAACGACGTCGAGTTCGAGGTATCCCCATGACCCGCTGGATGCTGCTGCTGGTGAGCCTGCCACTGAACGCCCAGATACTCTTCAATCAGAGCGGCTACCTCAGTGGTGACCACCTGGTGGCCAAAGGCGCCCCGGACAGCTCGGTGGTTCTGCTCGACCAGCAGGAGCGCCCGGCCGCCACCCTGGTGGCCGGGGCCGATGGCTGGCTCAAGCCCGAGCGCCCCATCTCTCCCGGCTGGTATAGGCTCGAAGGCAGCGAAGGGGAGCTGTTTCCCATAGGCCCCGCCGGTCAAGAGCAGACTCTGGAGCTCCTGGTCCGCGCCTACCTGTATCAACACGCAGGCCGCGCCTTGCTCGACGGCGCCACGGGCTACCGCCGCCCCGCCGGTCACGGCAATGACGCCATTCTCGCCCGGGGAGACACCTTCCATCGGGAGGGGCAGTATGTGGAGGTTCGGGGTGGCTGGTACGATGCCGGCGACTACGGCAAGTACCTGGCCACGACCACCATTACCGCCGCCCGGTTGCTGGAAGCAGCAAAGCAACTGGCCCCGTCTCGGCCCGAGCTGGCCGAAGCGATACTGGAGGAAGCCCTGATCGGCCTGGACTGGCTGCCGAAGATGCAGCGTCCAGATGGCGCCTTCTATCGCAAGGTGGCTGGCGCCCGCTGGCCCGAGATGGTGCCCCCGCATCTGGATCGTCAACCGCGATACCTGTACGGCATCTCCACCCCGGACAGCGCCAAGGCGGTCGCCGTTCTGGCCATGGCGGCCCGCCAACTCTCCGACCGGGATCCCCAACGTGCCAAGCGTTACCTGGAGAGCGCCGAAAAGGGTTGGCAATGGCTGCGGTCCATCCCCCGCCAGCACATCGACTGGCGCACCTCGGACGATGGCGGATCAAACCCCTACATCTTCAACCGCTGGGATCAGCAGCCCTCCCTCAACCACGACCGGGATGACAGGTTCTGGGCCGCGGTGGAGCTCTATCTGACCACCGGCGAAAAGATGCTGCTTCCCCATATCCGTGCCAAGCTGCCTGGCAGCCTGATGCTGTTTGAGTGGAAGGATCCGTCCCTGATGGGCGCCCTGCACCTGCTGGAGGCCGATGTCGACTCCCTGCTCTCCCAGCAGCTCTCCATCCGGTTGCTGGCCCGCTGCAGACAGTTGGCGGAGCAGGCCAGAGACAACCCCTACCGGGTGGCCAACCTCAGATTCGTCAGGGGATCAAACAAGATGGTGGCAGAACAGGGGATCATGCTGGCCCAATGCCATGCCCTGGAGCCCAACCGCGGTTTTCTCGACCTGGCCTGGAACCAGTGGCACTACCTGGTCGGACTCAACCCCCTGGGACAGAGCTACATCACAGGAATCGGCCACAAACCGGTCAAGCACCTCCACCATATCTGGGCTCGCAGTGCCGGCATTATCCCTGCCGGGATGATGGTGGGGGGCCCCAACGGCGACAGCCAGGCGGGCATCGCCCCCAAGGGCCTGGGAATGAAGAGCTATGTGGATGATGAGCGCGACTACTCGGTGAACCGGTTTGCCATCGACTATAACGCCGCCGCCATTGGGCTGATCAGTCTATTGCTGACCGTGGACGGGAAGACCCCGGCTCCACGATGAGATTGCCCCTCGCCGCTGCCTTGGCGTTACGCAGCGTGCCCAAACGGACGCCCCCATTGTCCTTTAGGGAGGCAGCCCGTCCCTAAGCCATTGCGGGACACCGAAGGTGATCCAGTGTGGGGGGGCGCAGGGACACACGGCGGTAGCAAATCACTGAGCGGTGCGATTCGTGACCGGCTTATCGCAATAGGTCGAGGGGCTAAACTGGATAGGACCCCACTGGCCTATGCCGGTGCCAGCTTGATCATCCTGAAGTAGTTTCTATCGCCTTCACGGCGATAACACTGATCATCCATCACTTCGTTGACTATGCCCAGACCGCGGCCACTGGTGGTCCAGGTGGAGGGGTCACCCGGGTCCAGCTTCAGCAGTTCGGCACAGGCCACCCTGGCCTGCATCTCCTTCGGCATCGGTGCCCCCTCATCCACCAGAGTTATCTCAATGGAGCACTCCGACTGAAGGTATCTCAGCTCCAGTAAGCCTCCCGGCCTATCCCCATAGGCGTGTTCCACGATGTTATTGCCGACCTCCACCACCGCCAGCTCCACCAGACAGGCGTCTTTCGCCGGCAGGGACGACAACTGATACATCGCCGCCACCGCCTTAGCCATCATACTCACTTCCGCGTAGCCAGCCTCTCCACTAAGAGTGATGCATTTCGCCATGTCGCTCACTCATCAGTTCCCCCTCTTGAACCCCAGCATCTGATGCCGGTCTCGCGTAACCGGCTCTGAAGGGGCACGGCTGTCCCGCACCAGCCCCTCAGCACCTATCTCCCCCAGGGTACAGTGCTGTCCCTGATGGTCGATGCAGTGGTGCCTGTAGATCATTCTGTCTGTCACCGCCGCGATGCCGCTGACGTGGGTGTAATCGTCCAGGCAGGAGTTACTGACCACCGCCCCCCTCTCGATCACACAGTTGTGACCAATCACCAGTGGCCCCCGGAGCTTGGCACCGGTCTCAATTCGACAGCCGTTGCCAATCACCACCGGCCCCTCGATGTCCAGCATCTCGAGGTCAATCACGCAGTTGATCCCCACAAAGATCCCCGGCGCCATCTCCCGGCCAGGAATGGGGTAGCCGCTCACCTCACCATTGAGGATGCTGCAGGTTACCTCCCAAATATCACTTAAGCGGCCCACATCCACCCACTGAAACTCCATGGCGATGGCGTAGAAGGGGATGCCCTGACGCACCAGCTCCGGAAACAGCTGCGATCCGATGTCGTACTCTCCGGTGGGGGGGATGTAGTTGAAGATCTCCGGCTCGAAGATGTAGATGCCGGTATTCACCATGTCACTGACTGCAGTGCCCAGGGGGGGCTTCTCCTGGAACGCCAGCACCCTGCCCTGCTCATCGGTTTCCACCACACCATACCGGTTGAGACTTTCCTCCGGCATCCGCTTGGTGATGATGGTCGCCAGCCCGCCCTTGCTCTTGTGCCAGGCCACCGCCTCGGTCAGGTCCAGATCGATCCAGGCATCACCGCAAACCACCACGAAGGTATTGTTAAAAAAGCCGGAAGTCTGCTGCACCTGACGCATGCCACCGGCACTGCCCAGGGCCTTACCCACCAGGGTATCTCCCTCCTTGATCCCCTCATAGGAGTAGCACAGGTCCACCCCGTACTGGTTGCCATCACGGAAGTAATCCTCGATGACCGGCGCCAGGTGACAGGTATTCACCACGATCTCATCGATACCGTGGCGCTTGAAGTGATAGACGATCGATTCCATCACCGGCCGACGGAGTATCGGAATCATCGGCTTGGGTATCTTTTCGGTAATGGGACGCACCCGGGTTCCTTTTCCCGCGCCCAGAATCATTCCTCGCACTGGTTCTCTCCTATGCAGACAGGGCAGAGCCGACGTCGTCATGGCAACGGAAGATGCTGTCCATCCTGGTCAGACGGAACAGCTCCTGAACCGCTCGCTGCAGCCCGACGATGCGCAGCTCCCCCCCTTTCATGGCTTTCAGAATCGCCACCACCGCCCCCAGGCCACTGGAATCCATAAAGGTCACTTCCGACAGATCCAGGACGATACTGTCATGCCCCTGGGCAATGGCCGCCTCCAGCGCCCGGCGAAACCCCGGCGCCACTCTGGCGTCCAGCCGACTCTGTTTCAAGGTAACAATCAGATGTCCATCTCTTGTCTCAGTACGCATATCCATAGCTTACTTTCCCTTATTGCCAAGCCACTCTATGGCCAGCACAGATACATCATCGTCAAAGTCCGGGCCTTGGTTCCAATACGCCAGACGCTGTGTCAACCGCTGAAGCTGGCTCTCCAGATCCAGCCGCTTACCCTGCTCCAGTGTGCTGATCAGGCGCGCCACCCCGAACTCCTGCCGGACGGCATTGAAACACTCACTGGCGCCATCGGAGTATAGGAAGAGCCTGTCTCCCGGCGCCAACTGAACCTGATAGGATTCGTAGTCGAGCTCGGGCAACATGCCAACAGGAAAGCCGTTCCTGTGGTGCTCAACGATCTCCCCGCCCCTCTGATGCAGGGGCCCAGGGTGCCCCGCCTGACACAGTGACAACCGGCCGCTCTCCGTATTCAGTACGCCGCTGACCATGGTGAAATACTGCTCATCATCAGACTGGAACCTGTCATTCAGCTTGGCCACCACCTCGGCAGGATCCGCCACGTAGTAGAAGGGGGCCGAGTCAAGGGGCGGTTTCATCAGGCTTCGCCCCTGGTGGGACGGGGTCAACACATGCTTGAGGGTGAATGAGAGCAGGGCGGCGGGCAGGCCATGACCCGACACGTCCAGCAGATAGAAAGCGATATGGCACTCATCCAGCTCGAGGTAATCGAACATATCGCCCCCCAGAAACGCCGAGCTGACCGCATGCCAGGCAAACTTGACCCCGGGTAGGCCCTTGATGGTGGGCAGCAACCTGGCGTGCATCTCGGCCGCCTGCATCACGTCGTTTTCAATGCTGGCGTAGGCCTTCTCCAGCTTCTCCTGTTTGCGCTGAAGCTGATTGTGCAGCTCGATGATCCGCTCCCCCGCTCGAATCCGTGCATTGAGTTCGGCCCTGGGGGCCTGCTTGGCGATAAAGTCATCCGCCCCCACCTCCAGCCCGGAGATGATTCGCTCTTCGTCGTCGTTGGAGGAGAACATGATGAAGTAGATGAAACGATCGACCGCCTGCCACTGCTTGAGCTGTTGACACAGCTCAAAGCCATCCATCACCGGCATCGCCCAATCGGACACGACCAGTTGAATGTCGGTTTCCTGCTTGAGGATCGCCAACCCCTCAGCACCATCGGCAGCCTGCCTGACCTGATAACCAAAACGCTTCAGTGTTGCGACCAAGACCAGGCGCACATCCGTGGCATCTTCCACAACCAGTAACTTCATTAGGACCCAATTCCCTGTTGGCACTCTCCACTGTGCTCTAGTAACGCTAGTAGACAACAAGGGGTCCAGCAATCTGAACTGCACTTATCTTTGCCTGAAAGAACAGGGAGTCACACAGGCTCTCTGGGTAAGTCTGACCGAGATTGAACCGGCACAATCTGCTTATCGGTCTCATTCCTCTCAGTTTGCCGCCGTCCCGGCAATCACCCTTTGTCTGCGATCAGCCCAGGACAAGGATTAACCGGGCTCCCCGCTGACACAGTCAAAAACTCCGGCCAGAGCGCGAACCAGAAACTGGGTTGAAGTTTTTATCCGCCCCATTGGTTAAATCCAGTTTTCTGTCCTAGCGTTATTGAACTGACAGGTTTTCTGCCCAGGGAGGGGTTATGAATCAAACCTTAACGGAACTGATTGCCGAACAAGGGGAGCTTTCTCATCTTTTGAACCCGGCCAACCGTCAACATCAGTCCAGACTGACCTCCATGGCAAACCATCTGCTGGAACAGGGGCTGGACCTGTATCAGCTCAAGCAGCTGGAACAGGAGCTGATCCTGCACCAGGCACTGGCCGCCAAGATGGCGGTCAAGCTGGCCATATCCAAGCTCTACCTGAGAGAGTGCAGACCCGACACAGTGATCAGTGTGGTGTTTGCCATGTACAAGGAACACAACAGGATGCTCAGCCCCCAGGAGCACCCCCATGGTGAAGCCTTCATCCAGAGAAAGTTCGAGCAACTGCAGTGGTTATGCCAGGACAACCCCAACCTTCGCTGGCGCCTGATACTGGTGGACGATGGCTGCCCGGAGAACAGCGGAGGCCGTGCCCTCGATCAACTCGATGCCCTGCCAGGATTCCCTCCCATCGAAGTGGTGTTTCTGGAGGAGGCGATCAGGGAGAGGCGCGGGCCTGCCGCCAGCCTCAGCAGCACCGGCGACAGTCAGAAGGGCGGCTCCATCGCCTATGGCCTGTGGCATGCGGCCCAATACCCTCACAAGGGGGACCACTTCGTCGCCTACACCGACGCCGATCTCTCCACCCACCTTGGCCAGTTGGGGTTGCTGGTGGAAAACCTCCATCGCCATGACAATCTGATCGCCTGTGGCTCAAGACGGGAGCCCACCTCGGTCGTGGTCAAGCAAGGCGTGCGAAATCACCGAGGCAAGCTGTTCATCTATCTTTGGAAAAGGATGCTCCCTCAACTGGACAGCATCGTAGATACCCAGTGCGGATTTAAGATGCTCAGGTCCAGCTGCATCGATGAGCTGACCCGTCAGATGCTGGAGAAACGCTTTGCCTTCGACATCGAGCTGCTGCTGAGGATGTCGCTGACTCAGCCTCAGCGCATCGGCAAGGTGGCGGTCGGCTGGATCGACAGCGATGCCCTCTCCACCACCACCGAGCTCTCTCCCTACCTGAGCATGCTCAAATCTGTCGTCGCCATCTACCGCCACTACCTTCCCGCTCACCCGGTCTCGGATCAGTTTGCCGCCTTGATCGACACGATGAATGAGGACCAGTGGGAGCGGCTGGTTGCGGCTCTGGGACCGATATTTGATGGGGTGGAGATCAGCCGCCTGTGCAGCACCGAACTGATGAGTGCGGTGCAGCTGGCCCAGAAAGCCGGCACCGCCGCATAAAAAAACAGGGCGCCTCTTGGGCGCCCTGAATCTTTATTCTGGCGTTCAGTGTGCCAGCTGCGGCTGAGGACGGCGCAACAGGCAACCGATGACGCTGGCCAGCACAGTGGGCAGCAGCCAGGCCATACCCTGATCGTACAGAGGAACGGCGGAGATGAAGTCGGTGCTCAGGCCTGCGGCCTTCATGCCGTCAAACACACCAAACAGACCGGATACGGACACCATCAGCAGCAGACCTGCGCGCTCGTTCTGCATCAGGCTACGAATGAAGCAGAAGGCAATCAGCGCCATGGCCACGGGGTACACCGCCATCAGCACAGGAATGCTCACCTGAATCAGCTGGCTCAGGCCCACGTTCGCCACCACGGCACAGAACACCGCGTTGGCCACCACGAAACCACGGTAACCCACCTTGGGCATCAGCTCGGCGAAGTAATCGGAGCAGGCAGAGATCAGGCCAATCACTGTGGTCAGACAGGCCAGGGTCACCACCGCACCCAGCATCACCACACCGGCATTGCCAAACACCTGGTACACAAAGGTGGTCAGGATGGCTCCGCCTGTGTCAGCACCGGCACCCAGCACAGAGCTGGTGGCACCCAGATAGAACAGGGGCACATAGACAAAGGCCAGGCCGGCAGCGGCGATCATGGCGGCAATCCCCAGGTAACGGGCCTGACGGCCACTGTCGGTGATCCCCTTCTTACGCAGCAGATCCACGATCAGCATGCCAAACACCAGAGAGGCCAGGGCGTCCATAGTGCCATACCCCTCGAGGAAACCCTTGGTGAAGGCGCCACTGGTGTACGCTCCCTGGGCCTGACCAATGGGATCCTGGGGGAAGGCAAAGGCGGCAACCGCCAGCACAGCAAACAGCAGAATCAGGGCAGGCGTCAGCACCTTGCCCACGCTGTCCACCAGGTTACCGGGGAACAGCGCCAGCAACATGGCGATACCGAAGAAGATCACCGAGTAGAGCGCCTGGGTGGTAGCACCGGGCTCGGTCAGAAAGGGCACAGCCCCCATCTCGTAAGCCACCAGACCGGCTCGGGGTGCCGCGAATGCGGGGCCGATGATGATGAAGATGGCACAGGCGATCACCACACCCACCCAGGCGGGCAGTTTCTTGGTGATCACCGGAATGCTGCCACCGGCCTTGGCTACGGCCACCAGGCCCAGCAGCGGCAGACCCACGGCGGTGCACAGGAAGCCAATCATGGCCGGGAAGTAGTTGTCTCCGGCCAGGAAGCCCGCCATGGGGGGAAAGATCATGTTACCGGCGCCCAAAAAGAACGCGAAGGTCATAAAGCCGACACTCAAGGTGTCCATCAAGGTTAAACGCTTTTCCAAACTTGCCTCTTCTTCATTTAAAACCCTGTTGCCAAGGCCACCCATGTAAACTTTGGGTTACACTCAATTTGCTGTTTTTCCCTCTTATTCTGAGGGTTTTCTAACCAATCGTTTGGTAAAAGCGAATGTCCGTGGTTAGTTTCTCGTCCTTTTTCGTTAAGGGCGATCCAATGGACCATCAAATCGCAGCGACAGTTAATACCGCAATCGCGTACAATACACAATGCCCTCACCACAAAATGAAACCAAGTCAGACCATTTCATTAACATTTCGGTTTTATTAGAGACACAGGCTTTTGATATCGAATCTGGTAAAATCCCCGCCTTGTACATTTGGAATGTGTCCATGGGTTTTACCTTTAAGCAGTTTCACATCGACGACGACCGCTGCGGCATGAAGGTCAGCACCGACTCGGTGCTGCTGGGCAGTTGGGCGCGGGTTGTCCCCGAGGGGCGCACCCTGGATCTGGGTTGCGGCTCCGGACTCCTGGCACTGTGCTGCGCCCAAAGAGGCTCAGGCCGGATAGACGCCCTGGAACTGGATCCGGATGCGGCCTCACAGGCTCGGGACAATGTGGCCGCCAGCCCGTGGCATCAGCAGATCCAGGTGTTCCAGGGTGATTTGCGTCAGTGGGCCGACGCCCACCAGGGCCGCTATCGGCACCTGATCAGCAACCCGCCCTATTTCGAAGACAGCCTGGCGGCGCCCTGCCCCAAACGTGCCCAGGCCCGAAGTGGCCTCAGCCTGAACAGGCTGCTGGAGGCGATGGCACAGCTGCTGGCCCCCTGGGGGCATATCAGCCTGGTGCTGCCCGCCTTCAGTCTGCAGAGACTAAACCAGGCCGCCATGGAGAGCGGCCTGACCCTGACCCGGTTAACCCGGGTCAGCAGCACCCCGGTCAAGGGGGACAAACTGATTCTGGCGGAACTGGCCCGGGAAACGGCCGACTGCCCCATACAACAACTGGTGATTCATGGCCCTGACGGCGGCTACTCCAAGGAGTTCCGCGCCCTGACCGCCGACTTTTATCTGAAGGGATAGACCCCACATGAGTTTTGAAAACCTGGAGCTGGATTCCCGGCTGATGCGCGCCATCACCAAGGCAGGCTACACCACCCCCACCTCGGTACAGGAGGAGGTGATCCCCCTGGCCATGGAGCAGAAAGATATCCTGGCCAACGCCCCCACGGGCACCGGCAAGACCGCCGCCTACCTGCTGCCTGCCCTGCAGCACCTGCTGGACTTCCCCCGCAAGGACCCAGGCCATGCCCGGGTACTGGTGCTGACCCCCACCCGGGAGCTGGCATCCCAGGTACGCGACTATGCGGACAAGCTGCTGGCTGGCCTGGGAATCACCACAGGCACCCTGACCGGCGGCGTGGATTACAACCAGGATGACGAGATGCTGGGTAAAAACCTGGATCTGCTGGTGGCGACCCCGGGACGACTGATGGATTACATCGAGAAGGAGAAGGTGGCCTGTCGCGACGTGGAGATCCTGGTGATCGATGAAGCGGACCGGATGCTGGACATGGGCTTTGGCCCCACGGTGGATCGCATCGCCGCTGAGGCTCGCTGGCGTAAGCAGACCCTGCTGTTCTCCGCCACCCTGGAGGGCAACGCCGTCGAAGGGTTTGCCCGGGATCTGCTGGATGAGCCCGCCCGGGTCAGCACCTCGCCCTCCCGCAGAGAGCGCAAGAAGATCGCCCAATACTACTACCGTGCCGACGACGCCACCCACAAACTGGCCCTGCTCAAGCGCCTGCTGGCCGATGAAGAATGCACCAAGGCGGTGGTGTTCGTTCGCACCCGTGAGCGGGTGGAGAAGCTGATCGCCCAGATGGACAGAGCCGGCATTCGCACCAACTGCCTCAAGGGTGAGATGCCCCAGGCCAAGCGCGACGCCGCCATCGCCCGCTTCCGCGATGGCGAGATCAAGGTGCTGATCGCCACCGACGTGGCCGCCCGTGGCCTGGACATTCAGGGGATCACCCATGTGATCAACTACGACCTGCCCCGCCATGCAGACACCTATGTCCACCGCATCGGACGTACCGCCCGCGCCGGTGCCAAGGGCTGCGCCATCTCCATCGTCGAAGCCCACGATCACCCCTATCTGGGCAAGATTGAGCGCTATGTGGGCGACCCCATTCGTCGCCGGGTGTTCCAGGATATGAAGCCCCAGACCAAGGAACCCAGTACCCCGAAAAAAGCGAAGAAGCCGGCCTCCAAGGTGAAAAAGCCTAAGAAGCCGAAGAAGCCAAAGAAGTAGGATCCAAGATGAGCCAGCTGGTCTACGACATCCGCAACAGCCGCTACATCAACCTGACCGGTCGGTGTACCCTGCAGTGTGCCTTCTGCCCCAAGCACAACGGCAGCACCGAGGTACACCAGTACCAGCTGAAGCTGGATAAACAGCCCAGGGCGGAGGAGATCATCCCCCTGCTTGGCGAGGTCACCGACTTCGATGAGATCGTCTTCTGCGGCTATGGGGAGCCCACCCTCAACCTGGATGCCCTGCTGGCCATTGCCCGCCATGTGAAAGCCCACGGCGGCAAGACCCGCATCAACACCGATGGTCTGGGCAACTTGTTTCACCGCCGCAATATCCTGCCGGAGCTGGGGGAGTGCATCGATGCCCTCTCCATCTCCCTCAATGCCCAGGATGAGGCCACCTACCACAAACACTGCCGTCCCAGGCTCAAGGGCAGCTATGAGGCCATGCGCGCCTTCCTGAAGGAGGCCCCACAGCACATTGCCAGGGTCAGTGCCTCCGCCATCGACGGCCTGGAAGGGGTGAACATTACCGCCTGCCAGGCGATCTGTGACGAAGCGGGCGTCCACTTCAGGCACCGGGCCCTGGATGTGGTGGGGTAAACCCACAGAATGGCGGCCACTGGCCGCCATTCTGTTTCTGCGCGATATCCCGCCGTGTCTAATCGAAATCCCTAATTGCCGTCTCAAATCCTCGACCAGAAACTCGTCAACGATGACCGGGGCCGTGGCTCACCGATTACATGAGTGATACAGTGAGGCAAATTCGACTCAACCCTTATTTGACATGACACCGAAACTCTCCTCTTTACTGGATTCCCTGCCGGAACTGAGCAGCATGGGACGACGAGTGGACACCCTCTGGGGCCAGATCGCCGTCATCATCTGCCTGACCGCGGTGATCCTGGGGTGGGCCTTCGGCGTCAACCTGGAATCCCAGCGGGAGCAGCTGGGGAATCACAGATTCTCCGAGGTGCAGCTGTTCAGCGACCGGGTGTCAGATCGGCTGCTCTCCCTTCAGGCCCGAGGCCAGGCCATCGCCCAACTGGGGGTGTTGCGCTTCCTGCTGGACGACCCTCAATTGGATAAACCCCTGCTAAAAAACTACCTGCAGGGGCTCTCCAACAAGTTCGAGGCGATCGAAGCCATCGAGCTCTACGACGAACAGAACCGTCTGGTGGTGGGTACGGATCTCAAGGGCCTCAACAGCTATGGCGGACAGGCGGACAATCAGCCCGCCATGGGAGAGGAGCTGGGACGCTACTCGCCGCTGATGGTGGACCCCAAACTTCACCGCATTGAGCACTGGCAGCGGATCCCCATCCCCCGCAACCCTCATGGGGTGGAGTACGCCGCCATCTATTCCGATCTCACCCCGGTGCTGAGCGCCTTCTATCGCACCGACCGCATGGGCGAGATCCCCCTGGTGATGTTCGACATCCAGGGCGATCCCATCAAGGTGTCCCACACCGGGGGAAACATCCGTCTCACCAGCGAGGAGCGGGCGAACTATAACGCCCTCTGGCCCGAAATTCGCGGTCGCCAGTTTGGTCAGCTGACCCTGGATGACCGCCACTACCTCTACCTCAAGGTGACCGCGGGACACTTCGAACCCTTCTATCTGGTCTCCTCTTTCGATGATCATGATCTGGAGCTGCTGGCCAGGGACCACCGCCGTCTGCTGGGCGCCACCGGCCTGGTTCTGGTGCTCTTCCTGTGCTGGCTCACTATCCAGAAGCATGGCCTGCTGCGTCAGCAGGGCCACTTCCAGCTGGCCATGGACATCACCGAGCAGATCTACCAGCACGCCGGCAGCACCCTGCTGTTCACCACCTCGGGCAAGCTGCTCTCCGGCAACCCTAGCGCCCTCAACATGCTGGGCCTCAAAGGGGGGCGTCAGGGGGCTCTGTGGTTCTCCAAGCTGTTTGACTCCTCCCTGGCCCGTCACGGCTGGGAGATTGCCCTGGAGAAGGGGCACTGGCGCGGCCAGCTGCCCGCCCGGGAGATGCAGCAGCTGCTCAGCGTAGAGCTGTGCCACACCCAGGGCGAAGGACATTACCCTCTGGTGGTGGCCAACCTGCATGCCATCACCGATGAGGAGGAGGCCTACCGCTCCCTGTCACGCACCCCTGTGGGCTTGGCACTGATGGACAGTGACTATCACCTGGTGTTGAGCAACCCCTCTCTGCAGTCGATGCTGGGGCTGGACGCCGATTCCTGCCGTAAGCTGAACCTCACCGATCTGGTGAGCCTGCCTGAGGGGATCACCCCCAAGGGGATCACCGCCACCCTGGGACGCAATGAAGCCTGGGAGGAGCGGGTGTGGCTGGCCACCGCCAACCAGGGGATCCTGCCTCTGCTGGCCAAGATCAATACCAGCGACGACCGGGGCCAGCTGGTCCTGACCCTGATGAGCCCCGCCGAACCCTCGGTGGCGGTTGCCGGCATTCGCGAGCTGCAGCTGTTCTATCGCAGGGCGGTGGCACCGGCGGCACTGATCCGCATCAGCCTGAATCAGGAGATCACCCCGCCCCACGAAACCCGGCAGATCAACCAGAGTCTGATCCGCCAGCAACTGGCGACCCTGGTGCCCATGCACAGCTGCATCGCCCAGGTGGGGGAACACACGTTGCTGCTGGTATCGGACAGCCGGCCCCAGCAGGTGGAGGCGATCGCCGATGAGATGGCTGCCCGCTTCAGGGGCACACCCATCAGCCTGCAGTTCAACGCCTGCTGGCTCGATGGAGAGATGGAGCTGGGAGATGCCCTGGCACTGATGCGCCAGGGTGAGGGGGCCGGAACCGGCGACCTGGAATGGGCCGCCGAAGGACCGGCCTATGACGCCATCAGAACTTATACAGAAGGGTCATAGAGGTCTCTGTATCCAGAGAATCCTTATCGTCCACCGGTTTGGTGGTGTGCTTGACGGCGAAGGCAAACTTCATCGCCAGGGAACCCACCAGGCTGGCGGTGACCGAAGATTCCGCCTTGGTGATGGTGGCGTTGCCTGACAGGCTGATGTCCGACGCCAGCTTCTGACGAAACTCCGCACTCTCCGAGAAGGCCCACCAGAAATCCAGGTTGGCCCGGGCGATGATGGAAGATTCATTGCCCGCATCCGGCGCCTGAGCCGGGTCTACCCGCTTGTAGCTGTAACCCGGGCCAATCTCACCGTCCAGATAGATCTTGTTGCCCTGATAGAGGCGGCGACCGTAACCGGCGGCGGCGGTGGCCACGTAGCGGTAGCCGGAGAACTTGTCGATGTCGTTGGAGGCAAAACCAAACAGGTAGGAGTGTTCGCTGAAGCGGTAGTTGCTCTGGGCCTCACCATAGTAACGCTCTTTGGAGACCTGCTGATCATCCTCCACATAGAGGGCTTCCAGCAGGTAGCGGTTCTCGAAGTCACTCAGCCAGTGTTTGTACTCCACCTTGCCCTTCACCGTGGTCACTTCACTGTTGCCCGTGGTGTTGGAAAAACCCAGCTCTGCGTTGCCGACCGGGGCGGTGGCATCTTCAGCCACTGCCCAGGGAGAAAGTGCCATCAGGGCAACGGCCAATAGTGTTTTTTTCATCATCCAATCCTTTCTACTGCATCCCTAAAACGCTCCGCCCCAACACTGGGCCCGGAGGTGTGACAAAGTTAACACAAGCGTAAAAAAAACGCCCGCAAATGCGGGCGTTTCAGCAGTTCGGAATGAATGCGCCTTAGATGTGAACCTTAGGGTCCAGCTCACCGGTCTGGTAGCGCTTGTACATCGCCTGCAGGGACAGGGGCTTCATCTTGGAACCCATGCCGGCACAGCCGAAGGCTTCGTAGCGATCGGTACAGATCTGAGCCATGGCGTCCATGGAGGCCTTCAGGAACTTACGAGGGTCAAACTCGGACGGGTTCTCCGCCAGGAAGCGGCGAACGGCACCGGTAGAGGCCAGACGCAGGTCGGTGTCGATGTTCACCTTGCGAACACCGTGCTTGATCCCCTCAACGATCTCCTCAACAGGCACACCATAGGTCTCTGGGATGTTGCCGCCAAACTCGTTGATCACCGCCAGCCACTCCTGAGGTACGGAGGAGGAACCGTGCATCACCAGGTGGGTATCAGGGATACGGGCATGGATCTCCTTGATGCGGTCGATGCGCAAAACGTCGCCGGTCGGCTTCTTGGAGAACTTGTAGGCACCGTGGCTGGTACCAATGGCGATGGCCAGGGCATCCACCTTGGTGGCGGCAACAAAGCGGGCCGCCTCTTCAGGATCGGTCAGCAGTTGGTCGTGGCTCAGAACGCCTTCGGCACCCACACCATCCTCTTCACCGGCCATGCCGGTCTCCAGGCTGCCCAGGCACCCGATCTCACCCTCAACGGACACACCACAGGCGTGAGCGAAGGCAACGGTACGCTGAGTCACCTGAACGTTGTAACCGTAGTCCGCAGGGGTCTTACCGTCCTCGCGCAGGGAGCCGTCCATCATCACGGAGCTGAAGCCCATCTGGATGGAGCGCTGACAGACATCGGGAGAGGTACCGTGGTCCTGGTGGATACACACAGGCACATCCGGGTACTGCTCCAGGGCGGCGTTCATCAGGTAGCGCAGGAACTGGGGACGGGCGTACTTACGGGCACCGGCGGAGGCCTGAACGATCACCGGAGAATCGGTGGCTTCGGCGGCCTGCATGATGGCACGCATCTGCTCCAGGTTGTTAACGTTGAAGGCGGGCACACCATAGTTGTGCTCCGCGGCGTGGTCCAGCATTTGGCGCAAAGAGATCAGTGCCATGGGAAAAGCTCCTGTTGTATATGTAAGGCTTATTAGGCGCGCTTTCCCGCGCGCCTGAATTCATTCTTATTGAGGTCTGGGCCGGTTAGCCCTGGGCGCGCTGCTCCAGCATGGCCACCGCAGGCAGCTTCTTGCCTTCCAGGAACTCCAGGAAGGCACCACCACCGGTGGAGATGTAGGAGACCTTATCGGCGATCTCATACTTGTCCACGGCCGCCAGGGTGTCACCGCCACCGGCGATGGAGAAGGCATCGGACTCGGCGATGGCGCGAGCAATGGTCTCGGTGCCCTTGCCAAACTGGTCAAACTCAAACACGCCCACAGGACCGTTCCAGACGATGGTGCCGGCAGACTTCAGTACCTCGGCCAGGGCGGCGGCACTGTCGGGACCGATGTCGAAGATCATGTCGTCGTCGGCCACGTCGGCCACAGGCTTCAGAGTGGCTTCGGCGCTCTCGGAGAACTCCTTGCCCACCACCACGTCAGTGGGAACAGGGATATCGCCACCACGGCTCTGTGCCTGAGCGGTCAGGGTGTTGGCCTGGTCGATCAGGTCAGCTTCATACAGGGACTTGCCCACCTTGTGGCCGGCAGCCGCGATGAAGGTGTTGGCGATGCCGCCACCCACAACCAGCTGATCCACCACCTTGGACAGAGACTCCAGAACGGTCAGCTTGGTGGAGACCTTGGAGCCGCCGACGATAGCCACCAGGGGGCGGGCCGGGTTGTCCAGGGCCTTGCCCAGGGCTTCCAGCTCACCGGCCAGCAGGGGACCTGCACAGGCCACAGGGGCGTACTTGGCCACACCATGGGTGGAGGCCTGGGCGCGGTGGGCGGTACCGAAGGCGTCCATCACGAACACGTCGCACAGGGCGGCGTAGGCCTTGGACAGAGTCTCGTCATCCTTCTTTTCGCCTTTGTTGAAGCGAACGTTCTCCAGGATCACCAGCTCACCCTCGGCAACCTCGACACCGTCCAGGTAGTCGGTGGCCAGACGCACGGGGCATTCCAGTTCATTTGCCAGGTGCTCCACCACGGGCTGCAGAGAGAACTCGGCAGCAGGCTCACCCTCGGTGGGACGACCCAGGTGGGACATCACCATCACCTTGGCGCCCTGCTCCAGGGCCAGCTTGATGGTGGGCAGAGACGCACGGATACGGGCATCGGAGGTAACTTTACCCTCTTTGACCGGCACGTTCAGGTCCTGGCGAATCAGCACTCGCTTACCGGCCAGAGCCAGATCCTTCATCTTGATAACGCTCATGGTTATTCCTCTTAAAGTGATTAAATCAAATCTGTTCTTGTGCCGACATTGCCAGGCAGGTATCCAGCATCCGATTGGCGAAGCCCCACTCGTTATCACACCAGATCAGCAGCTTCACCAGGTGGCCATCCGCCACCCGCGTCTGGGTCCCATCCACGATGCAGGAGTGGGGATCGTGGTTAAAATCACTGGAGACCAGTGGCGCTTCAGTATAGTCCAGGATGCCGCGCAGCCTGCCCTGAGCCGCCTTGGCCAGGATCCGGTTTACGCTGTCAATGTCGACTCGCTGCCTCAGGGTCAGCGACAGGTCCATGGCGGTGACGTTGATGGTCGGCACCCGCACCGCAATGGCCTCAAATTTGTCTGCCAGATGGGGCAGTATTCTCTCAATTCCCCGGGCCAGTCTGGTGTCCACCGGAATGATGGACTGGCTGGCGGCTCGGGTTCGACGCAGATCGTCGTGATAGGCGTCGATCACCTGCTGGTCATGCATGGCGGAGTGGATGGTCGTCAGGGCTCCACGCTCTATGCCAAAGGCTTCATCCAGCAGGGTGATGACCGGCACCGAGCAGTTGGTGGTGCAGGAGGCGTTGGACACTATGCGGTGTTCCGGTTTCAGTTTCACCTCGTTAATGCCAAACACCACGGTGGCGTCCACATCCGGGGCCGCCGGATGGGAAAACAACACCTTGCCCGCCCCCGCCTGCAGATGCAGGCCGGCGTCGTCACGGCTGCTCAGCTTACCGGTACACTCCAATACGATATCCACACCCAGCCGCTTCCAGGGCAGTTGGGCCGGATCGGCGCAGTGGAGCAGCTCGATGTTGTCTGTCCCCACTTTCAATGCCCCCTGCTCCAGGCTGACGCACTGGGCAAAGCGGCCGTGGGTGGTATCGAACTGGGTCAGGTGGGCGATCGCCTCTGGTGAGGCCAGCTCATTGATGGCCACGACCTGTATCTGTTCCCGCAATCCGCTCTCATAGAGCGCTCGCAGAGTAGAACGGCCGATGCGGCCAAATCCGTTGATGGCGACCCGTATTGTCATCTATTCACTTAATCGGTTTTACAGCGGCGGCCATTTTATCCCAGAACAGGCCACGTCCCAAAGGCTTATCCCCAAGGTCAATGGTGCCGACAGGTGGCTTTGCTCCCAAATCAGTAATTAAAAGACAACCTGAAACCATCAAATGAAAGCCAGCTACATCAGGCTGGTGCAGATTTGAACAATTCTCAGGCAAAGCATCCACGCTCAGTAACTCGGCACCGAATTTGAGACAAAGTCACCTGAAAAAAAGAGGGCCATCAGGCCCTCTTATTGTCAGTCACTGCGTCTTAGCGAGACCAAACCCAATCGGTGATCTCCTTGGGATCCACACCGAACTCCTTGATGTAGTTCCTGTGGTCTACCAGGCGCTGCAGCATGTCGGTGGTGATCTCAACGTGCTGAGCATCGGTGATCACGCCCTGCTGGAAGGCCTTGTACGCCATGTCGATTACCAGGTGGTAACGGGAGGTACCGTTACGTACACCCATATCGAATGGGGTAGTGGTGGAACCCTCTTCAACGTAACCCTTCACGCGGCAACGCTGGATGCCCGGGTAGTTGAACAGCAGCTTGTGGATGGTGTTGGGGTAACCGTGGTAGTTGATCACCACGCCCTTGTCCTTGGTCAGGAACTCATCCAGCAGAGTGGGGTTCTGGCCGTACTTCAGGCTACCGATGCCGTCGGAGGTCAGCTCGGAGATGTTCACGAAGCGGATCTTCAGGGTAGGCAGCAGCTCACGGATCAGAACCAGGGCAGCCATACACTCCTGGGTCACGTAGTCACCACAGGAAGCCAATACCACGTCCGGGTTCTCATCGGAGGCGAAGTCCCAGGTCATGATGCCTTCAGCACACTGCTTCTTGGCCTCTTCCAGGGTCAGCCACTGAGGCAGCTCCTTCTTACCGGCCACGATGACGTTCAGCTTGTCGCGGTCGTCAAACGCCTTCTCGGTGTAGCACAGGGTGCTGTTGCCGTCGGCGGGCAGGTAGGCAGAGATGATGGTGGGGTGCTTCTCCAGCATGGCGCCCAGCAGAGACGGGTTCTGGTGGGAGTAGCCGTTGTGATCCTGGCGCTCCAGCAGGGAGGACAGTACCACGTTGCAGGAAGGCACAGGCTTGCGGAAAGGCACGCCCTGAGAAGCGTAAACGTACTTACAGTACTGGTCGCACATGGAGGAAACCACCTGGGCGAACGCTTCGTAGGTTGGGAACATGCCGTGACGGCCGGTCACGGTGTAACCGTGCAGCATACCGAACAGCAGGTTCTCGGACAGCAGCTCCATAACGCGGCCGTCGCGGGACATGTCGTTGTCCCACTCTTTGATGGGCCACTGCCAGGCACGGCTGGTCTCTTCGAATACCGCCTGCAGCTGGTTGGAGTAGGTCTCATCAGGAGAGAAGATACGCAGGTTCTTCTGCTCGGCGTTGAGGCGGAATGCATCACGCATCCACTCACCCATCTTGTTCATGGACACGCCACGCTGACCGCGTGGGGTCTCGGAACCGTAGGACAGTCCCTTCAGGTCAGGCTTGTTCAGCGGACGAACCACCTCACCACCGTAGGACAGGATCTGGCGACCGATGCGCAGATCTTCACGGGGGATCAGAGTCTCAATGTCGGCATCGAACTTGATAGAGCCGTCATCTTCGATCTTGTACAGCTCATCAAAGCCGTAGCTGGCCATCCACTCATTCAGCATCCGCAGATGCTCAGGGTCCTTGGCGCAGTTGTTGATGATAACCTGGTGGGAATCGCAGTTACCCTCCAGCTTCTTACCATCGGCTTCTTTGGTGCCGGTCCAGCCCTTGGCGGTGCGCATGGCGATGACAGGCCACTTGGGCTTGCATACATCTTCGCCGTTGCGGGCGCGGGTCTGGATGTCGTTGATGATTTCGTAGGCGCGGTCCATGGCATCAGCCATCTGAACGTACACGTCCTCCTCTTTCTCATCGTCAACGAACAGCACTTCGTAGCCCAGGCCGGTGAACTCCATGCGAATCTCTTCGTCGTCCATACGACCCAGACGGGTAGGACCGGAGATCTTGTAGCCGTTGATGTGCAGAATCGGCAGCACCGCGCCGGAGTTCTTAGGATCCAGCAGGCGGTTGGCGTACCAGGACGCGGCCAGAGGACCGGTCTCGGACTCACCGTCACCCACCAGAACCACGTTGATCAGGTCAGGGTTATCCAGGGCAGCGCCGTAGCCTACCGCCAGAGAGTAACCCAGCTCACCACCTTCCAGGATCTGGCCGGGGGCTTCAGGGTTGGCGTGAGAAGGATAACCGTAAGCTGCGGAGAACTTCTCGCAGATCTGCTTCATGCCCGCTTCTTTGTACGGAATGGTCTCGGGATAGAAGTGAGACAGAGAACCTTCGATAAACAGGTTGGCCTGTACCGCGGGGAAACCGTGGCCTGGACCTACCAGGTAGAGGAACGGACGGTTGTGCTTGCAGATAAGACGGTTGATGTGGGCATAAACGAACGCGATGCCGGGGCAGGTACCCCAGTGGCCCAGCAGACGGGGCTTGATGTCATCGTGCTGCAGATCGCGTTGCAGCAGTACGTTTTGCTTCAGGTAAATTTGAGCTACTGAGAGAAAATTGCTTGCGCGAACCAGTTTTTTCAGCGCACCAATTTCTTTGCTAGTTGCCATGATTACGTTGCTCCCTTACAAGTGATGCCTAAAGTTACATCGATAACCGAACGGATTTTGTGACATAGACCCAACTTTTATGAAATTAAATTACAAAAAAGCAGAATTTAAAGACTCGTCTACATTTCGGGACAGCTGAATAAGGGTAGACCATCTGGTAGAGTGTGCGGACCTAAGGAACCGGACCCTTTCAATGAAGTACAGCGACTTTGAGCACTACCCCTACCTCTGGGTGTTTAAGCGGCAGGATATGGACGTGAGCGAGCAGGACCTGTCTCACATCCGCCCCCTGACCCCCAGGGCGGCCGATGAACTCTGGCAGGCACAGATCAGCAAGAACGCCAACCACTGCACCGATCTAAGAAAGGGGGACTGGGCCCGTAACCAGCAAACCTGGCAGGAAACCCTGCCCTGGGAAGCCGCCTTCGACAGCGAGGATCCCGCTCTGCCCGAGGAGGTGGAACCTTTCCTGGCCTGGGACGACAACACCGTGGTCTGGGTCTGCTACGGCAGCGACCACGTGGTGGAAACCCACTGGGCGGTGTTCCGCCGCAACTGGAAGTGCTTCATGTTTGCCGACGAAGCCGCCCTGGTGA
Organism: Ferrimonas sp.; assembly: GCF_048263965.1. Taxonomy (NCBI): domain Bacteria; kingdom Pseudomonadati; phylum Pseudomonadota; class Gammaproteobacteria; order Alteromonadales; family Ferrimonadaceae; genus Ferrimonas; species Ferrimonas sp. The sequence goes on from NZ_JBLXDO010000004.1 coordinate 171,043, forward strand.
TCGGCAAACGCCGCCGCCAGGCCCTGTTCTTCGCCGACGAGCACAACCTCAAGCTGGGCACCCGGCCTCAGTGACCTGGAAGGCGATTACTGCGCAGACTGCTCCTGCCGCAGTACCCTGGCCCAGATGGCGAAGGCTCGATGCCAGTCCGGCTTGGCGTACAGGAACAGCTGATGGGCCAGCAGACTGCTGATCCTGGGATCCCAGGGGTGGAGCTCCAGCCAGTCATAGCCGAGGGCCGCCTGCTCGAAACGATCGCTGATACCACTGCCGTCCACCCCGTAACTCATCAGCCCGGGCGGGCGGTAGATCACCTCGGTCAGAGTGTTAGCCAGGCACTGGAACTCTGTGCTGAGATCCGCCAGCCCCATCTCATGGGCCAACAGCAAAAAGCCCACATCCAGGTGACCATGGTTGAGGTCCTCCACCACCTCTCTCTCCTCGCCCTTGGGGTCAAACGCGTAGCTCCAGCGGCAGTAACGGTCTGATTCCAGCCTGAAGCTGTCCAGCAGGAACATCAGCAACTCCCCCGACTTGATGGCCAGATCCCCGGTGCCGCTTCCGTACCTGTGGGCCAGCAACATCGCCGTCCCCATGGAGAGGCTGTGGTTGTAGGGTAACGGCTTGGTGAACAGGCCATTGTCCCCATAACTGTCGTTCTTGTAGTTCACATAGTGGTAGCTGCCGGGGATGGCGCTGTTCTTGGTGTTGCTGTAGGAGCTGTCATGGCTACGGATGATGGTCAGAGCCCGAGCCAGGTAGCGATCCGCCGCCGCCATAAAACTCTGCTTATTGTGGGTCTTGATGTGATCCACCAGACGCATGATGCCACTGAGGATCATGCCATCACTGAGCACCTCGGCCCGCCAGCCACGATAGGCCCGTCGCCAGCCCGGTACAGGTTCTCCCGGGGTGTTGAGGTAGTACTTGGGGGCCACCTCATAGGGCTCGGTGCTCAGGTTCAGCTCGCCGCGGGCGACCCGCTGATCATCGGTGTAGGCCAGCATGTGATCCGCCAGCTCCACCGCATACGCCAGGTAACTGTCATCATCGAAGGCCGCCGCCATATCCACATAGGCACGCAGCCAGTAATGCCCCTCCCAGGCCAGGCGGTTATTGTCGTTGCCCTCGGTGGTTGTCATCAGCGGGCGGGTGACCGGGTACTGGGTTTCAAACCAGCTGTCCCAGGCCACCTTGGAGCCGATATGAGACTTGGGCAAAGGCTGAGGCACAGCCGCTTCCAACCAGCCGGACTGAGCCGGGCCAACCAGGGTCAGACTCTGGGACAGAGCCCCCCGCTCCAAAATTCCCAGCTCCCCATCAAAGCCGTAGCTGCGGGAGTTGTCCTTGTTGTGGCCGTCAAACAGCATCAGCGCCCGCAATGCCCCGGGATAATGTGCGTCATCCAGTTGATAGAGGCGCTGCCAGTGAAGCAGTTTGGGGTCCAGCGCACTCATCGCCACCTCGCGCTGCACCTGGGAGTCTGACACCCGTATCAGCCCCTCCTGAAGTTCCACCAGCAGGTAACGATACTGATAGGGGGCCAGGCCGGTCACTGAGAATGACTGACCCGCCACCTGGCCAAACACCCGGTCGGGGCCATAGCCAATGTGATCGCCGCTGTCGGCATCGCTGATCAGCACAGTCTCCACCTGGGCCTCACCGGTCACCGGCTCCAACCAGGCCAGGATGCGGTGCCAGCCCTCCGGGGACCACTCCTGCAGCAGGCCATAGTCATCGAAGCCATCAAACAGCACGGCGCGACCATTGGCCCCGGTAAGCAGATCGGTGTCTGGCACCACCACTATGGGCGGCTCGGGCTCGGGCTCAGGCTCAGGCTCAGGTTCCGGCTCGGGCTCCGGAGGCGGTACTGTGCTTCCCTCGCCAAAGTCCGTCATCCACTGAGCATCATCGAACTGTTCGGGGTCCGGGTTGGTGGGCACCCGGCTGGCGGCAAGCCAGTCCTCCTCTCCGACCCCGGAGAGCTGGCCCTGGGCACCGGACTGCCAGAGCCAGATGCCACTGTCGGGTTCGAAGCTGTACACCCTGGAGTTGGCCGGGGTCTGCTCATCCATCAGCACCAGCAGCTGCAACGCTCCCTGGGAGTAGTCACTGTAGCCGCGGCGGAACAGCCGATCATAGGACACCGCGGTAGGATCTATGTTGCTGCTGCTGACCTCATGGGTCTGATCCCCATCCGAGGCACTCAGGCTGCCGGGTGCCACCCTCATCCACAGGTAGCCCGAGTCCTGAAAGCGGAACTTGCCGTAGATCCCGGGGTACTGGCTGCCCCAGCGCCCCTGAACGGTATCGTGGTTAAAGGCGAGAAACTCACTGCTCCCCGAGTCGCTGAGCAGTATGGTGCGCTCCCTGGGATCATCGGCCAGGGATTCCAGCCAGGCAAACACCTGGAAGGGGCCGGTGGCCTGCCAGGGCGTCAGGGTACCGAAGGAGGCGATACCATCGAAGTAAACCGCCTGGGTTGCCAGGATGCCGGGGGCGGGCTCGGGTTCGGGTTCCGGCTCAGGTTCCGGCTCGGGCTCGGGCTCGGGCTCGGGCTCGGGTGCCGGCACTGTGCCATCACCAAACAGGGCCTGCCAGGCTTCAGGATCGAACAGCTCGGGATCCGGGTTCTGGGGCGTGACTGAGGCGATGATCCAATCCCCATCGCCTACGCCATAAAGCGTCGCCGGCTCACCTTCGAGGCTGACCACCCCCTCGCCGAACAGCACACCATAGGCCCTGGAGTTGCTCGGCGTCTGCAGATCCATCAGTGCCAGCCCCTGCAGGGCCCCGATGGAGTAATCCTTGTAGCCACGACGATAGATCCAGCCATAGCCCACGGCAGTGGGGTCGATGGCGCCATCGGACACACTGCGGGTCACCACACCGTCGGAGGCGGTGAGCACTCCCGGGGCAACGATAAACTCCGCATAGCCGGTATCGTTGAAGGCGAACTGGCCATAGATGCCCGGATAGCGCCCCCCCCAGCGCCCCTGGACGCTGGTGTGGGTGAAGGAGAGAAATTCACTGGAGTCTGCTGAGGTGAGCACCATGGTGCGGGCGTTTGGGTCAGGATTGATGCTGGCAAACCACACCACCACCCTGAAGCTGCCATCGGGCTGCCACTGGGCAATCTCCCCATAACTGCGATCACCGGAGAACACCACCGCCGGGGAGGCCACCACACCGACACTCAGGCAACAGCCCAGCAACCAACCTAATCCTCTCCAGCACATGGAACTCACCTGGCAGGCATTCAATCGGACTGACAAGTGTAGACAAGCTGGCGCAATTTCAGAGAATTATGCCAGGCATTTATTAAGGTCAATGTGCAACCCTCTGGCAAAAGGTCAAAAAAAAATCCCCCGACGAGGCGGGGGATTATTTAGGTGCTGTTGACCTTTAGTGAATATTTTTGCGCCAACCCTAGATTGACTCGGTATCAACTCGCTTTGACAATTACTTGGCGCTGATCAGTATCGAGTTAAATTGGCGCCCTTCGGGGCCGGACTGACGACAACCACTCTGCGTCGTTCGATATTTGACGTAGAACCACTATGCCAGCAATCGAACTTCTTGATTGGTCGCCGTCATCCTCGGCTAAATTCTCACCACTAAAGATCAACAGCCCCTAGGAGCTAGGCTTACAGGGCGTTGGCGGCCTCGACAATGTTCTCAACGGTGAAGCCGAACATCTTGAACAGCTCACCGGCAGGGGCAGACTCACCGAAAGTGGTCATGCCGATCACCTTGCCGTTCAAACCCACGTACTTGTACCAGTAGTCGGCGATGCCGGCTTCGATGGCCACACGCTTGCTGATGGCAGCAGGCAGTACGGATTCCTTGTACTCAGCGCTCTGGGCGTCGAAGGCATCGGTACAGGGCATGGAGACCACGCGCACCGCCTTGCCCTGAGCTTCCAGCACTGCGGCCGCTTCCATCGCCAGCTCCACTTCGGAACCGGTGGCGATCAGAATCAGCTCTGGGGTGCCGGCGCTGTCTTTCAGCACATAGCCACCCTTGGCCACGTCAGCCAGTTGCTGAGCATCACGGGCCATGGGCGCCAGACCCTGGCGGGAGAAGATCAGCGAGGTAGGACCGTCGTTACGCTCAACGGCGTGCTTCCAGGCTACCGCGGACTCCACGGAGTCACAGGGGCGCCAGGTGCTCATGTTGGGGGTCATGCGCAGGGAGGCGATCTGCTCAACAGGCTGGTGAGTCGGACCATCTTCACCCAGGCCGATGGAGTCGTGGGTATACACGAAGATGGAGGGCTGCTTCATCAGCGCCGCCATACGAACAGCGTTACGGGCGTACTCCATGAACATCAGGAAGGTGGCGCCGTAAGGCTTGAAGCCACCGTGCAGGGTTGCACCGTTCATGATGGCGCTCATGCCGAACTCACGTACACCATAGTGGATGTAGTTACCGGACGCATCATCCGGGGTCACGGACTTGGAGCCGTCCCAGATGGTCAGGTTGGACGGTGCCAGGTCGGCGGAGCCACCCAGGAACTCGGGCAGCATGGGACCGAAGGCGTTCAGGCAGTTCTGAGACGCTTTACGGGTCGCTACCTTGGTGGAGTTCGCCTGCAGATCGGCGATGTAGGCCGCAGCCTTCTCTTCCCAGTCGGCAGGCAGGTCGCCAGCCATACGACGCTTCAGCTCGGCAGCCAGCTCAGGGTAGGCGGCGGCATAGGCGTCAAAGCGACCGTTCCAATCGGCTTCCTTGGCGGCACCGGCTTCATTGCCGTCCCACGCCTGCTTCACATCCGCAGGGATCTCGAAAGGCGCGTGGGGCCAGTTCAGGAATTCACGGGCTGCGGCGATCTCGGCATCACCCAGGGGGGCGCCGTGGCAGTCGTGGGAACCGGACTTGTTGGGGGAGCCGAAGCCGATGATGGTGCGGGTGCAGATCAGGGTAGGCTTGTCGCTCTCCGCCTTGGCGGCTTCGATGGCGGCCTTGATCTGCTCCGGGTTGTGACCGTCGATGTCACGGATCACGTGCCAGCCGTAGGACTCGAAACGGGCAGGAGTGTCGTCGGTGAACCAGCCTTCAACGTGACCGTCGATGGAGATGCCGTTGTCATCCCAGAACGCCACCAGCTTGCCCAGCTTCAGGGTACCGGCCAGGGAGCAGGCTTCGTGGGAGATACCCTCCATCAGACAGCCGTCGCCCATGAACACATAGGTGTGGTGGTCAACGATCTCATGACCCTCACGGTTGAACTGGGCCGCCAACACCTTCTCGGCCAAGGCCATGCCCACGCCGTTGGTGATGCCCTGACCCAGAGGACCTGTGGTGGTCTCGACACCGGGCGCATAGCCGTACTCCGGGTGACCAGGAGTGCGGGAGTGCAGCTGACGGAAGTTCTTCAGGTCGTCGATGCCGAGGTCATAGCCGCTGAGGTGCAGCAGCGAATACAGCAGCATGGAGCCATGGCCGTTGGACAGGATGAAACGGTCGCGGTCTGCCCACTCAGGGTTGCCTGGGTTGTGCTTCAGAAAATCGCGCCACAGGACTTCGGCAATGTCCGCCATGCCCATGGGGGCACCGGGGTGGCCGGAGTTGGCTTTCTGAACTGCATCCATGGACAGGGCACGGATAGCATTAGCTAGCTCTTTACGAGATGACATCTTGGCTCCAACTTGTATATGTAGGGGTATGCTCCTAAGGGCGCACATATCTCTGCTGAGTATTTTTGCGCCAACACCCAGCCGCTGTGGCATCTGGGTGTTTTGAATTCGCTCGATATTGGGCACATCCTGGCTGATCGCTGCGCCCTTAGGGGCCGGCCTGACAACAACCACTCTGCGTCGTTCGACTTTGACGTAGAACCACTATGCCTTCAATCGAACTTCTTGCTTGGTTGCCGTCATCCTCGGCCAAACTCTCAACACCAAAGATAAACGCGCCCTAAATCAGGTGGCATATTTTCGCCATTTGTGACCCCCTTAGCAAACTATTCCCATAAAAAAACGGCCTTTCGGCCGTTTCATAGATAGGTAACTACTGAAAAAGCGAGTATTTCCCTATCAGGGTTCCAGGTAGGTGTAGCCCACCAGCCCCTGTTCCAGGTCGATGAGGGCTTCGTCCCGCTGGCCGTCCGCCAGGTTGCAGGACTCCAGACGGGAGCGGTAACGCTCCAGCATCCACTCAGGATCCAGGTTGACGTACTCCAGCACCTCGTTGACCCGGGTACCGGGCAGGTACTCCACCACCTCGATCTCACCGTCATCCTGCAGCTTGATGTCCACCACATCGGTGTCGGCAAACAGGTTGTGCATGTCCCCCAGGATCTCCTGGTAGGCGCCCACCATGAAGAACGCCACATGATAGGGGTGCTCAGCACTCCAGGCAGGCATCGGCAGGGTGGTCTCGATCCCCTGGCCATCCACGTACTGGTCGATGGTGCCATCGGAATCGCAGGTGATGTCCAGGATCACCGCCCGTCGGTCCGGCTTGCTCTCCAGTCCGGACAGGGGCAACACCGGGAACACCTGATCGATGCCCCAGGCATCGGGCAGGGACTGGAACAGGGAGAAATTGACAAAGAACTTGTCCGCCAGCTTCTCATTGAGCTCATCGATGATGGGCCGGTGAGAGCGGTTCTTCGGCGACAGCTCCTTGGACACCTCGTAACACACCTGCAGATGCACCTGCTCCGCCCAGGCGCGCTGGGACAGATCCAGCAGGCCATAGTTGTACTTGGCGTGCACATCGGCCAGGTCGTTCACCGTGTCGTGATAGGTCTCTCCCAGGGCGCGGGCGTCGGTGTGCTCGCGCACCTCCTGCAGGGTCTGCCACATGTTCTTCAGCACCAGGGGCGCACCGTTGCCCGGAGGGGGCAGGGTTTCCGGCTCGTAGGCCTCCACCCCGATCACGTCGCCAATCAGCACCGCGTGGTGGGCGGTCATCGCCCGGCCCGACTCGGAGATCAGCCTGGGATGGGGCAGATGGTACTGGCGACAGACATCGCCGATGGCGTACACCACGTTATTGGCGTACTCCTGCAGGGAGTAGTTCACCGAACAGTTGCTCTGGCTGCGGGTACCCTCGTAGTCCACGCCCAAGCCGCCACCCACATCCACCGTGGTGATGGGGGCACCCAGCTTACGCAGCTCCATATAGAAGCGGCCACACTCGGTCAGCCCCTTCTGAATGTCGCGGATGTTGGCGATCTGGCTGCCCAGATGGAAGTGCAGCAGTTGCAGACACTCCAGCCGGCCCGACTCCCTCAGGGTCTCCACCAGCTTGAGGATCTGGGCGGCAGACAGGCCGAACTTGGACTTCTCGCCGCCGGATGCCTGCCACTTGCCCTTACCCTGGGACGCCAGGCGGGCGCGCACCCCCAACAGCGGGGAAACCCCCAGGGCCTCGGCCTCCTCCAGCACCAGCTGCATCTCAGACATCTTCTCGATCACCAGGAACACCTGATAACCCAGCTGCTGACCACGCAGGGCCAGGCGCACATACTCCCGGTCCTTGTAACCGTTGCAGACGATCACCTGGGCGCTGTCCTGGGCCATGGCCAATACCGCCAGCAGCTCGGGCTTGGAGCCCGCTTCCAGTCCCAGGGACTGGCCGCCACCGGCCAACAGCTCCTGCACCACGGTGCGCTGCTGATTCACCTTGATGGGGTAGACCGCCAGGTACTGCCCCTGGTAGCCATACTCACTGATGGCGGTGGTAAAGGCGCTGCACAGCCCCTGCACCTGGGAGTGCAGGATCTGGGGAAAACGCACCAGCATAGGCAGTTGGGCGCCCCTGTCCTGGATCAACTGCTCGGTCAGTTTGGACAGTGACAGACTGATTTGCGGGTTGGCCGGGTTGGGGCGTACCTCAACCTGACCCTCGCCGTTTACGCCGTAGTAACCCCGGCCCCAGTAGGGCACGTTGTAGAGTTGATGGGCGTCGCGACTACTCCAGCTCAATGGCCTCTCCTCCGTCAGCTCACCTTGGCCAGGCGATCCACCAGGTATTGAGGCAGAGCGAAGCTGCCCAGGTGGATGCCGGGATTGTAGTACTTGGTGCTGATGCCGGCGGCGGCAAAGCGGGCACTGATGGTCTCCAGGCTCACTTGGCGCGCCTCGGCATTGTCACTGGCCCAGGCGAAGCTCATCACACCGCCGATGTAGGTGGGCACCGCTGCCACGTAGAAATGGCGATCGCCAAAGTAGGGCGCCAGACGCTGGTAGGTGGTCTCCGCTTCGCCCTGCTGCATGAAAGGCACGCCATTTTGGGCCACGAAGATGCCGCCTTCGGTCAGGCACTGTTTGCAGCCCTTGTAGAAGTCAGACTCGAACAGGGCCTCGCCGGGACCGATGGGATCGGTGCAGTCGGAGATGATCACATCGAAGGTCTCCTGGCAGTTCAGCACGAACTCCTTACCGTCATTGATGACAATCTCCACCCGGGCGTCGTCGAAGGCACCCTGACTGTGGTTGGGCAGGTGCTCCTTGCACATCTCGATAACGGTGTTATCGATCTCCACCTGGACCACACGCTCCACGCTCTGGTGCTTGATCACCTCGCGCAGCATGCCGCCGTCACCGCCACCGATGATCAGCACCTTCTTGGCACTGCCATGGGCCAGCAGCGGCACATGGGTCAGCATCTCGTGGTAGATGAACTCATCGGCTTCGGTGGTCTGGATAATGCCATCCAGGGCCATCACCCGGCCAAAGCGCTCATTCTCAAAGATGATCAGTTCCTGATGTTCGGTGGGGGCGCGAAACAGCACCTTGTCCATGCCAAACTCCTGGCCATAACCAGGATAGAGGGTTTCTTTGTAATGTTTGTCGCTCATTGCGCGGTCTCCGAACCATTTCGCGTCTGTCCCAACTGGCGGGCAGACTCATGTAGAAAGAGTGTAGATAAAACGGAGATCGAGGGTCGCGACCCGGACCAGATGGGTCCGAAAGGGGGGGATATCATCATAGTTGTGCTAAATCCTACCGGTTGCCGCTCCAACGTGAACTGTCACATCGGGCGGCTTATGCCACGAGAACCATAAAACCTCAGTTTGTTGAAATCTGTTTGGGGAGAATGCCCCATCCGAGCGCTTTATACCCCCTTTGTTAAATTTGCGCCAGAAAAAACGATGAAGAAAATTTGAACTTCAGAGAGACTCACCACAAATCAACCTGCTGACACCATATCGTTGCTGGCTGAACCCTGCTGTAACGCTCATTTCACGGCCTGGGTAAAAAAATACCCTCAACATCACTGGATTTTGGGTGGCAAATACATAAAATAGCCGTCTAGATGTAGATGCGTCCAACCAGTCGATTCCGAGCGATGTGTGCTTATCGGTTGAAATTCCGCATCTTTCCCCAGTTTCTAATGTGAGAGTTGATTGCCATGGCACGTCATCTGTTTACCTCTGAGTCCGTATCTGAAGGTCATCCCGATAAGATCGCCGACCAGATTTCCGACGCCGTTCTGGACGCCATCCTGGCCCAGGACCCCAAGGCTCGCGTAGCCTGCGAAACCTATGTAAAGACCGGTATGGTGATGGTAGGCGGTGAGATCACCACCTCCGCCTGGGTCGATATCGAAGAGATCACCCGTCAGACCGTGCGTGACATCGGCTACATCCACTCCGATATGGGCTTCGACGCCAACTCCTGTGCGGTACTGTCCGCCATCGGCAAACAGTCTCCCGACATCAACCAGGGTGTGGACAAGACCGATCCCCGTGAGCAGGGCGCCGGTGACCAGGGCCTGATGTTCGGCTACGCCAGCAACGAAACCGATGTGCTGATGCCTGCCCCCATCACCTACTCCCACCGTCTGGTGAAGCGTCAGGCTGAAGTGCGCAAGAACGGCACCCTGCCCTGGCTGCGCCCCGACGCCAAGTCCCAGGTGACCTTCGCCTACGAAAACGGCAAGGTATCCGGCATCGACGCCGTGGTTCTGTCCACCCAGCACTGTGACAGCGTCTCCACCGAAGACCTGCGCGAAGCGGTGATGGAAACCATCATCAAGCCTGTGCTGCCGACCGAGTGGATCAACAAGGACACCAAGTTCTTCATCAACCCAACCGGCCGTTTCGTTATCGGTGGCCCAATGGGTGACTGTGGCCTGACCGGTCGTAAGATCATCGTTGACACCTACGGCGGCATGGCCCGTCACGGTGGTGGCGCTTTCTCCGGTAAGGATCCCTCCAAGGTTGACCGTTCCGCGGCCTACGCTGCCCGCTACGTTGCCAAGAACATCGTGGCTGCCGGCCTGGCCGAGCGCTGCGAGATCCAGGTTTCCTACGCCATCGGTGTGGCCGAGCCGACCTCCATCAGCATCGAAACCTTCGGCACCGGCAAGCTGCCAGAAGAGAAGCTGATCGAGCTGGTACGCCGCCACTTCGACCTGCGCCCCTACGGCCTGATCGAAATGCTGAAGCTGGAGCGTGCCATCTACGCGCCTACCGCCGCCTACGGTCACTTCGGCCGCGTCGAGTTCCCCTGGGAGCAGACCGACAAGGCAGAGGCCCTGCGCGCCGACGCCGGCCTGTAAGCCAGGCGATTCCGCCAAGACCGAAGAGGTGCCCAAGGGCACCTCTTTTTGTATCCGGGTACCGAAGATCATCTGTGATACCCTGACTGCCAATAACCAGAGATAGGGAGATCCCGATGCGACACCTTGCCCTGCTGACCCTGTTCAGTCTGTCCCTGAATGCCGCTGTGCTGGACCCGGAGGAGCTGAGAGTGGCCCAGGTCGAAACCGACCTGCCCGAGTTGCTTACCCCCCTGGCCCCCATCAGCGACGGCGCCATCGACCACCACCGCAGCGCCGCCGATGAACAGCAGCACACCCAGGCGATGACCCTGTCAGGCAGCCGGCTGTGGCGCCACGCCGTGGCCCGGGTGCAATCCGGCGATCTGGATGACCGTCCCCTCTACTGGAACCGCCTGCTGGTGCGCCGGGAGATGAAGCAGCAGGCGGCGGGCTATCAACCGGCAGACTGGCAGCAGCAGGTCAGCATCGACGCCTTCGAGCGCGCCTCCCGCGGCATGAGCGACATCCGCTTCAACAAGGGCACGGACCTGAAGATCCTGGTCACCGGTTTCGACCCCTTCTTCCTCGACCGTCACCTGAACCAGTCCAACCCCTCAGGCCTGGCGGCCCTGGCCCTGGATGGCCAGGTATTGCACCTCAATGGCCGCTCCGCCCAGGTGGAGGCGGCGATGATCCCGGTGCGCTTCGAAGACTTCGACCAGGGGCTGATCGAATCTCTGCTTACCCCCTACCTCGAGGGCAACAAGGTGGACATGGTGGTCACCGTCTCCATGGGCCGCAGCGACTTCGATCTGGAGCGCTTCCCCGGCCTCAACCGCAGTGCCAAGGCGCCGGGCAACCGCAACATCTTCACCGGAGCCACCAAGGAGGCGCCCCTGGCCCCCAGGCTGATGGACTCCCCCCTGGCAGGGCCGGAATTTGTGGAGTTCTCTCTGCCGGTATCCGCCATGCAGCGGGCCAAAGGTCCTTGGAAAATCAACGATAATCATCAGGTGGCCACCCTGGAGAAAGGCGAATTTGAGGCCACTGGCCTGGATGAGCTGTCAGGGCAGACGTCGGTCTCCGGTTCCGGCGGCGGCTACCTCTCCAATGAGATCAGCTACCGCAGCATCCGCCTGGGCAACCTGCTGGAGGCCAAAGTGCCCACCGGCCATATCCATACCCCGAGAATCGCCCAGTACGAAGCGGACACCGAAGCGGCCATCGTCGCCCAGATCCGCGCCATGCTGACCCAGGCGATTGGCAGCCTCTGATAGAGCAGCAACACCATGAGTAACCCAAGTCTCAAAGAGCGGGTGTTCGACGTCATCTTCGGCACCGACACCGCAGCGGGCAAGGCCTTCGACCTCTTCCTGCTGGGGATGATTCTCCTCAGCGTGCTGGTGGTGATGCTCGACTCCATCGATGCCCTTCACAGCCAGTACGGTCGGCTGTTCTGGCACGCCGAGTGGGGTTTCACCCTGCTGTTTTCCGCCGAATACCTGGTGCGGCTGTGGGCCTCCCCCAAGCCCAGCCACTACGCCCGCAGCTTCTACGGCGTCATCGACCTGTTGGCGATCCTGCCCACCTATCTGCAGCTGTTGTTGCCGGGCACCCAGTACCTGCTGGTGCTCAGGCTGCTGCGGGTGATGCGGGTATTTCGCATCGTCAAGGCGATCCGCTACCTGGCAGAGGCCAACCTGCTGTGGCGATCCATCAAGGGCTCCCTGCGCAAGATCACCGTGTTCTTCACCTTCGTGCTGCTGCTGGCCTGCGTCATGGGCTCGGTGATGTATATCCTGGAGGGGCCGGTCCACGGCTTCACCAGCATCCCCAAGGGGATCTACTGGGCGATTGTCACCATCACCACTGTGGGCTACGGAGACATCAGTCCCCAAACCACCCTGGGGCAACTGGTGGCCTCGGTCACCATGATCCTCGGCTACTCGGTGCTGGCGGTGCCCACCGGCATCTTCACCGCCACCATCCATCAGGAGATGACCCTGCACCGGGACCTGCGCCGCTGTGAAAACTGCGACCGCTCCGGCCACGACCAGGACGCCCGCTTCTGCAACCACTGTGGCACCGAGCTGGAGGAGCAGGTGTGACCGGGCTGCAACAGGCCCTGGCAGAAAGGGTAGAGGCCTGCTACCTCACCGCCGAACAGCGTCTGGGCCAGACCTTCCCCAGGCCCCAGATCAGCCTGAAGCTGCGAGGACAGAGCGCCGGTGCCGCCCACCTTCAGGAGAACCGTCTGCGCTTCAATCCGGTGCTGCTGGCGGAGAACCCGGACGCTTTCCTGGCAGAGGTGGTGCCCCACGAGGTGGCCCACCTGCTCGCCTGGCAACTGCACGGCAGGGTCCGCCCCCATGGCCCCGAATGGCAGGCCCTGATGAGCCGGGTGTTTGACTGCCCACCCAGGGCCCGCCACAGCTTCGACATCAGCTCCGTCGCCCCGGCCACCTATCCCTATCGCTGCGGCTGTCAGGAGCATGCCCTGACGGTACGCCGTCACAACAAGGTGCGCCGTGGTCAGGCACGCTACCTGTGTCGCCTGTGCAATCAGCCCCTGATCCCGGACACCCCCACCAGTCAATGAAATCAGTTTGAGTTAGCTCCGGTCGGCAGTACCCTATGCCGGCACAGGTTCTACGACTCAATAAAATGAAATCATTACTGTTTTTGCTTTTGGCCACCGCGTCTGTCGCGGCAGCCCCCACCAGTTTCAACGCCGCCAAGCGGCAGCTGGTCTCGGTCTACGACCACCTTCCCGGTGCCACCACCTTCTACTGCGGCTGCGATTACCACAAGGAGGGAAAAAAACTGTTACCGGATCTGCAAAGCTGCGGCTACCAGGTTCGAAAACAGAAAACCCGCGCCGGCCGCATCGAATGGGAGCACGTGATGCCCGCCTGGGCCTTTGGTCACCAGTTGCAGTGCTGGCAAGAGGGCGGTCGCAAAAATTGTCGAAAAGACAAAAGATTCAAGGCGATGGAGGCGGATATGCACAATCTGGTGCCCGCCTTGGGGGAGGTCAACGGTGACCGGGCCAACTACCGCTTTACCGACATGGGACAGACCCCCTTCCAGTACGGTCATTGCCAGATGGTGGTGGACTTCAAGGGACGCAAAGCCCAGCCTCCGGAGCGTGCCCGCGGTGCCATCGCCCGCACCTACCTCTATATGCAGGAGCAATATCGGGTTAAGCTATCGGGATCTCAACTCAAGCTGATGCAAAGCTGGGACAGGCTCTATCCGGTCACCGCCCTGGAGTGCGAACGCCACCGCCTGGTCAGTCAGCAGCAGGGGTGGCCTAACCCCCACCTGGTTCAGCAATGCCAACAATTGGAAGCCAATGAGAATCCCTAGAATCTATCAACCCGGCCCCCTGGTCCCAGGCAATCTGGTGGCACTGGATGAGGACGGGGCCAACCACGTCGGTCGGGTGCTGCGGATGCAGTCCGGCCAGGCCCTGGAGCTGTTTAACGGCGATGGCCACACCTACCCCGCCGAAATCACCGCCGCCAGCAAGAAGCAGGTGGAGATCAAGGTGCTGGAGCAACTGGCCGATGACCGTGAGTCCCCGCTGAATCTGCACCTGGGACAGGTGATCTCCCGCGGCGAGAAGATGGAGTTCACCATCCAGAAATCGGTGGAGCTTGGGGTGAACACCATCACCCCGTTGTGGTCAGAACGCTGCGGCGTAAAACTCCAGGGGGACCGCCTGGACAAGAAGCTGGCTCAGTGGCAGAAGATTGTCATCAGCGCCTGCGAACAGTGTGGCCGCAACACCATCCCGGTGGTACGGCCGGTGATGAAGCTGCAGGAGTGGCTGGCAGAGGAAACCTCGGCCACCAAACTCAACCTGCACCCCAGGGCGGATTACAGCATCCAGACCCTGCCCTCCCCCATGGAGCGAGCCAGGCTGCTGATCGGCCCCGAAGGGGGACTGAGCGCGGAAGAGATTGAATCCGCCCGCCAGCACCAGTTTACCGACATTCTACTCGGCCCCAGGGTACTGCGGACGGAAACCGCCGCCCTGACCGCCATTACCGCCCTGCAGACCCGCTTCGGCGACCTGGGCTAGAAAGGAGCACAGCGTGATCAAACTCGGCATAGTGATGGACCCCATCGCGGAGATTAACCTGAAGAAGGACAGCAGCTTTGCCATGCTGATGGCGGCCCAGGAGCGGGGCTACGAACTGCACTACATGGAGATGGCGGACCTGTATCTGGATCAGGGGGAAGCCCTGGCCAGCATGCGCCCGCTGACCGTACGCAATGAGCAGGGCAACCACTTCTCCCTTGGGGAAGCGGCAGAGCGGCCCCTGGCTGATCTGGACGTAATCCTGATGCGCAAGGATCCCCCGTTCGACACCGAATACATCTACGCCACCTACATGCTGGAGCGGGCTGAAGAGCAGGGCACCCTGATCGTCAACAAACCCTCCAGCCTGCGGGACTGCAACGAGAAGCTGTTTACCGCCTGGTTCAGCGAGTTCACCGCCGACACCCTGGTGACCCGCAGCGCCGAGCGCATCCGCCGCTTCCACGCCAAACACCAGGACATCATCATCAAGCCTCTGGATGGCATGGGGGGGGCGTCCATCTTCCGCATCAAGCCGGAGGGGGACAACATGGGGGTGATCATCGAGACCCTCACCGCCCACGGCAGCAGCTACACCATGGTGCAGAACTACCTGCCCCAGATTAAGGATGGCGATAAGCGTATCCTGATCATCGACGGCGAACCTATGCCCTACTGCCTGGCCCGCATTCCCCAGGGCGGTGAGACCCGGGGTAACCTGGCCGCCGGCGGCCGTGGCGAAGCCCGCCCCCTCTCCGACAGCGACTGGGCCATCGCCCGGGCCATCGGCCCCGAGCTCAAGCGTCGCGGCCTGATCTTCGTCGGCCTGGATGTGATTGGCGACAAGGTCACCGAGATCAACGTCACCAGCCCAACCTGCATCCGCGAAATCGAAGCGGCGTTCGAGGTGGACATCACCGGCCAGCTGTTCGATGCCATCGAGGCTCGCCTGGCCCAGCGCTAAGCGGCTATAACATGTAAAAGCCCCGGTAAACCGGGGCTTTTCTTTTGGTCGACTTTGGCCTGTCAGACTCAATTACGACTGCCGCTCAGGGGGTGGAACACCGCCTGCAGGGACTCGATGCGCTGCCACTCCAGGGTGTTGCCCAACTGGCGAATCAGCTCCACCACCTGTTGCTCATCCAGGGCCGGCGAGAACAGGTAGCCCTGGGCATGATCACAGCCCGCCTTGAGCAGGTACTGCAACTGGTCATGGCTCTCCACCCCTTCGGCGATCACCGAGCGGCGCAGGTTGTGGGCCAGATCGATCACCGAGCTGACGATATTGCGGTCCACATCCGAACTGTCCAGATCCCGCACGAAACTGCCATCGATCTTCAACACATCAAAGGGCAGCTGCTTCAGGTAGCTCAGTGAGGAGTAGCCGGTACCAAAATCGTCGATGCCGATGCGCACCCCCATCCCCTTGAGCCGTTCCATGGTGGTCATCGCCTGCTCCAGGTTCTTGATCAGGCTCTCCTCGGTGAGCTCCAGAAGCAGACGGTTTGGCGCCACCTGCAGCTCCTGCAGCAGGGTCTCGATGCGGTGCCCCAGGCTGGCGTGCAGGTATTGATGGGGCGAGAGGTTCACCGCGATGTAGAAGTCCCTATTGCCGGAGAGCTTGGTCAGCTTCAGCAACAGGTTCATGCTGCGCTTGAGCACCCAGTCGCTCAGGGCCAGAATCTCGCTGCTCCCCTCCAGATCCTTCATAAACTCCGACGGCATCAGCAGACCGCGGCTGGGGTGATACCAGCGCACCAGAGACTCAAACCCCACCACCCTCTGCTCACGGATGGAGAGGATGGGCTGCAAACTGATGGCAATCTGCCCCTCCTCCAGGGCCAGCCTCAGGTCCGCCTCCAGCATCAGCTTGCGGCTGGCCAGCTCCAGCATCTGATCGTCGAACACCCGGTAGTTGGAGCGCCCCGCCTGCTTGGCCTGATACATGGCCAGGTCCGCCCGCTTCAGCAGCTCCTCCGGCCGCTCCATGGGGTTGTCACAGAACACCACGCCGATGCTGGTGGTGACGATCAGGGTGTGGCGCCCCAGTTGCACCGGCTGCTGCAGGGAAACGAAGATCTGGTGGATGATCCTGTGGATGTTGGCCCCCTCTCCCAGGCCACGGATAATCACCGTGAATTCATCACCGCCCAGGCGACAGACCGTATCCATGGAACGCACACTCTTCTTCAGGCGGTTGGCCACGGTCTTCAGCAGCTCATCCCCCACATCGTGACCCAGGGTATCGTTGATGCGCTTGAACTCATCCAGATCCAGGAACAGCAGGGCGATCTTCTCATCGGTCCGGCCCAGGCTGCTGAGTGACTTGCTCAGCTCATGGTGCATCATGGTTCGGTTTGGCAGACCGGTGAGGGTATCCATCATCGCCAACCGCTCCAGCTCATGGGTGTACCTGTCCACCTCCTCATGCAGCTTCTCCAGCTGGGTGGCGGTCTCGCCCACCGCCTGCTCCAGGCGGTCCACCTCATCGCTGAAGCCCGCACCTCCGGTGGCCAGCCGCTCCCTGAACCTCTTGTAATCACGATTGGGCAACAGAGGCAGCAGTTTCTGCAGCGCCTGGACCCGCTTCAGTGGACGCCAGAACAGCCAGCCGCCAAGCAGTGCCGCCGCCAGCACACAGAGCAGCATCAGGCCCGCCATATCCCTCAGGTAGGATTGCAGTCCCAGCTCCAGGTCACTGACATCGCTGAACAGCAGCAGCTGGTGGCCGCCGTCAATGGGCCATCGGGACAGGCTCCAGTGGCGCCCCCCCAGCTCCACCAAGCGGGGGCTGTCGGACAGCTGCTCAAGCGTCACCAGGGAGGCGGCACCGCTGAGCACCGGATAGTTACTCTCCCTGTGGGTCAGGCTGAGAATGGGGCGACCCCATGGATTGAGGCTGCTCTCCTGAGGCGGCCCCAGGATCGCCAATTCGATATCGTGATGGTCAGCCAGGATTTCGGGGATTCGCTCCAGGGGAGTGGAGAGCACCAGAATGTGCAGCTTCCCCTGAATGGGAACGGGCATGGCCACCTCGAGGATGCAGCCGGGCCGACAGCGGGCTCGACTCAGCCGCTGATCTCTGGATTCCAGGGCATCCAGCCATTTGTCCCCGGGCAGAGGATAGCCCCCCAGAGACAGCAGATTCTCACCCTGAATATTGTGAAGGTGCATACCGGACAGGTGCCACAGGCCACGCAGTTCACGCCACTGTGCCCTGAGTCCTGGGAGGGGATCCGAGTGCTGAGCCAGCCTCTGTTCCAGCTCGCGCCCCACAGACACCAGCTGCCCAATCAGCATCTCCCGGGTCTGGTGATAATCCCTTTGGAGAAACTCCGCCTGCTGCGCCAATACCAGCTGCCGCTGCTGACCGAAATGACGCAGGGCCAACTGCCCCAGCAACAGAGTCAGCAGGGTCATAATGACAGCCAGCACCAGCAGAAACTTCCAGCGCAGACTGATAAAGGGAAGGGCCTTAGAACGGCTCATCGTCTCTCCTGAAGGACAGCGGGCCGCCCCCCGGTGAGCAGGGCAATCAGCCGCGAATCCATTACTGCACCTGCTCCGAAGAACATCCTATGAAACTTAGTGTAGAACAGGGATCAGCCACATCCGGAACGGACTGAAAAATTTGTTGAACTTCCGCAACTACAGGCAAGGCCCCATCACAGTGCTATACTGGCGCCCCTTTTTACTCGGCCCTGAGCACCATGACCCTGACCAACCCAAGCCGCCTGATAGAGAAGTACGCCGACGAACTCGGACCGCGCCTGCTGATTTTGAATCCCATGGCAGATGGCCTGATTCCTCAGTTGCAGCGGCAGGGAATGACGGTGACCGCCCTGACCCACGACTACCTGGTCCACCGCCACCTGAAGGAGCTCCAGGTCGGCGATCTCCATTTCGGCTGCGACCTGACCACAGACCTGCCTGAGGTGGACGCCGCCATCATGGTGCTGCCCGGCGCCAAGGCCCTGGCCACTCACCTGTTGCAGTGGCTGGCGGCCCGCTTGCCTGAAGGCACCCCCTGTTTCCTGGTTGGCGACAACAAGGGGGGGATCAAGAGCGCCCCCAAGCTGATGAAGGCCCATTTCGATCCTGTCAGCAAGTACGCCACCGGTGCCCACTGCCAGATGCTGATGGGCATCAGTCGGTCCGCGGCCCAGCCTGAATTGACCGCCACTGCGGCCTACCGGGCCGGGGATCCCGCCGTCGAGGTGTGCGCCCTGCCCGGAGTATTCAGCCAGGGCGAACTGGATGCAGGCACCGCCCTGCTGCTCGAACACCTGCCGGAGCTGAAGGGCCGGATTCTGGATTTTGGTTGTGGCGCCGGCATCATCGGCACCGCCATCAAGGCCAGGGCCCCCCAGACTCAGGTGGAGATGGTGGACATCAACGCCTTCGCCCTGACCTGCAGCCAGGCCACCCTGGCCGCCAACGGCCTGGAGGCAAGAGTCTACCCCTCCGACGGATTCAGTGATGTGGAGGGGGAGTTTGATCTGATCATCTCCAACCCGCCCTTCCATCACGCGGGCAAACAGACCTTTGCCACCGCCGAGGCCTTCATTGCCGGTGCCCGCAAACACCTGAAGCCCGGTGGGCAACTGCTGTTTGTGGCCAATCACCACCTGCCCTACGGCGACGCCCTGGAAAAGGCCTTCGGCAGGGTCAACATCGCCGCACAGGATAAAAAGTTCAAAATCTACTCTGACCATAGGACGTGATAACCCTTGCTGTGTGGCTTTGCGCCAACCTGCAACGCTGCCTGCATCAGGATATTGGCGCTCCCCTCAATGAGTGAGTAACACGTAACAGGCGGCGCCCTTCGGGGCCGGGGATGACGACAACCACTCGGCGTCGCTCGATCTTGATTTAGACCCACTAGACCCGCACTCGAACTCCTTGATTGGTTGCCGTCATCCCCGGCCAAACTCCAAACAGCAAGGATCACCACGCCCTGGCGTTTCAGATTAAAATTTGCTCGAACGAAAAACTAATTGGATAATGGTGTTGACGGGGCGCGGAATCTCTCTATAATGCGCCCCCGTACCGATGAGGAAATGCAGAGCAGAAGTGGCGGAATTGGTAGACGCGCTAGCTTCAGGTGCTAGTGTCCGCAAGGACGTGAGAGTTCAAGTCTCTCCTTCTGCACCACTCATCGATACCACGGCTAAATGCAGAAGTGGCGGAATTGGTAGACGCGCTAGCTTCAGGTGCTAGTGTCCGTTAGGACGTGAGAGTTCAAGTCTCTCTTTCTGCACCATTCTCTTTTGAGATGGTAAGCCGACAAAAAATAAGACCTGAATCGATTATTCGATATTTGCAGAAGTGGCGGAATTGGTAGACGCGCTAGCTTCAGGTGCTAGTGTCCGTTAGGACGTGAGAGTTCAAGTCTCTCCTTCTGCACCAAATTTTTGAGCCCTGACCCATGGTCGGGGCTTTTTGCTATTCCCCATTGTCAACAATCCGGTATACTCGCTGAACTCGCCTAATTAGCAAAAGTAATGGCGCAATGATAGGACCGGACCTCCTCTTTTTCGACGAAGAACACCAGACCCTCTGTGTGGATCTCACCCCAGAAAAGCATGCCCTAGTGGAACTGGGCCAGCTTAAGTCTCTGGTGGACGACTCTCCCTATCGCCAGTGCGCCTTCCTCGACAACGACGTCCGCAAGGCTCTGCAGTTGTTGAAGCATCAGGCCAAGGGCGCCAACAAGGCTCAGGTACAGCGAATCCCACTGGCGATGAAGCTGGATGGAGAGTGCAAGCTCAACCTCTCCACCGACAAGATGGAGGTAACGGCCACCCTGACCTCACCCCAGGGTGGTCGCCGTATCGGCTTTAAGGAGCTGGTACAGGAGCTCCAGACACTTGCCATCCAGAACGGTCTGCTGAAAAACGCCATCAACACCCTGTTGCAGCAGGCGGAGTCCGCCTCTCCCGGGGAGAGCATCAGTGCCACCATCGCCAAGGGTAAACCCGCCCAGAATGGCCGGGATGCCCAGTTGGAACGCCTGGTCAAACTCAATCGAGAAAGGCTGATGGCCCCTAAGATCCTCGACAACGGCAAGGTGGACATGCGCGACCTTGGCGAGATTGTCACCGTCCAGGCTGGCGACGAGGTGATGCGCAAACACGACGCCGAGCCCGGTGTCGACGGCTACAACGTTATCGGTGAGGTGCTCAAGGCCAAACCCGGCAAGGACCGCAAACTGAAGGCGGGTAAGGGCACCACCACCGCCGACAACGATCCCAACCTGTTATTGGCCAGCTCCGACGGCCAGCCCAAAGAGACCAAGGATGGGCTGGAGATAGTCGAGGTCCTGACCCTGAAAGACGTCAATGTCGGTACCGGCCACATCAACTACCACGGCAACGTCGTCATCAACGGCAACGTGGATGAGGAGATGCGGGTTCAGGCCGGCGGCGACATTACAGTCAATGGTTTTGTGGATGGAGAACTGCTTAAAGCGGGCGGAGACATCGTCGTGGGTAAGGGGGTAATCGGTCGCCTTGTCGACAACAGCAAACTGAGCACCTCCCTGGAGGCCGAAGGCGAGATCCACCTGGCCTTCGCCCAGTACGCCCACCTCAAGGCGGGCGGCGACATCCTGGTCCAGACCCAACTGGTTCATTGCCAGTCCCACAGTGGCAATAACCTTACCGTCGGGGTACCCAACGGCAAGAAGGGCGACATCGTCGGCGGCCTGACTCAGGTGACCTATTCGGTGAACTGCATCAACCTGGGCTCCCGTGCCGCCACTCAGAGCCGCATTCGGGCAGGCCTCGGGGTACAGCACCTGCGTGCCATGGCCAAGGA
Organism: Ferrimonas sp.; assembly: GCF_048263965.1. Lineage (NCBI taxonomy): Bacteria > Pseudomonadati > Pseudomonadota > Gammaproteobacteria > Alteromonadales > Ferrimonadaceae > Ferrimonas > Ferrimonas sp. The sequence continues at coordinate 192,449 of NZ_JBLXDO010000004.1, forward strand.
GTATCACCAGAAAGAGCAGTCTCTGCTGGCCCAAAGCTATAAGCTGCGCCAGGCGGTCAACAAGGCCTCCATGGCCAAGGATAAGAGCGACGAGGAGCGCAAGAGGCTGGTGGCCCAGTTCACCCAGGCACAGCAGCAGAACAGTGCCAGGCTTGCCGAAGCCCAACTGCTGCTGTCGGAAACCGACCAGAAGCTGGCCAGCTTCTTCAATCGGGTCGCCGTCAGTATCAGCCACAGTCTCTATCCCCAGGTGGAGGTGGAGATTGGCACCCAGCACCTCACCAGTGCCAGGGAGTATGGCCCCAGCAAGGTATTCAACGACGGCAACACCATTCAGGTCGAGCCCCTGGTTAACCCCAACAACTAGAGGTCGTTGATCTTTCTCGACCTTTTTACTAGGTGCGGCGCGCCAGACTCTAGCCTGTAAGCTGGCACCCCTTTTGCTTCACAATGGGGAATGCCCGTATCCGCCAATTTTTCGACGCGAGGACTCACCACCATGGGAAGTCAGGATTCTCAGATCCATACCCTGACCAACGCCCCTCTCTACAAACTGGCGCTGTGGCTCCTGGTCACCAGCCTGGCCCTGCTGTGGCTGCCGGTTAAGTGGGCCCAGTCTCTCTACCTGCAACAGTGGGTAACCGACTACGCCTCCTGGTTGGGTCTGGCGGTGGTGGCCAGCTGCGCCTATCTGGCCACTCTGGCCGGACGCCTGATCTTCGGCCGCATCATGCAGCAGCGACTTGCCGCCCAGCAGAAGCTGCTGATGGAGGAGAAGGTGCAGACCCTGGACAATACCGAGCGGGCCATCTTACGTGAATTTATCCTGCAGGCTCGCGGAAGCGTGCCCATGCCTTTGAATCACCATGGCGTCAGTGCCCTGGTGGAGTCAGGCATCCTCGCCCGTGCGGGTTCAGTAGAAGAGTACGCAATTGAAGGGCCGGTGGCACCGCTGAAGATCACCGCCATGGCCAGGGGGAAACTGACTCGGAAGGTACTGAGGCTGCCCGAGGGGCAGCTCAGCGAAGAGCAGAGAGAGCGGCTGCTGGCCAGTCGACCCGAATTCGCGGCCAATCTGACCCGAGGCAGCCGCCACGCTGCCTAAGGGGCTGTCATAACCTAGAACACAGCAGAGAGGTCGTGCTCCTGCTCGAGAGCAATCAGTTGCTCTTCCACCGCCTTGATCACCCGGTCGCGGGATTCAGGGGTCAGACCCACCCGCCAGTTCAGGGTCCCGGTGATCAGTGCCAGGCTGTCATACAGCTTTTGGATCTGATTGAAATTCAGATTCTGGGCGATCATCGGATTGTTGATCATGGTCGTCGCACCACGCTGGCACGCCACCATGGTGGCATGGGCCACCTCGATCTCCTGATCATCGGACACCAGCTGCCCTTCAATACGCGCCGCTTCCACGACCCGCTTGGCAGTAGAACAGGCCTGATCCACAAACATCTGCATCTCCTGCAGACGGTAGTCACTCACCTTATCCACGATCCCCTCGGCACCGGCCAGGGCGTTAAAGCCCAGAGACCAACTGGTGTGGGCCACGGCCATGGCACCATAGAGGTGCATCGCCAGCCAGCGCTCGGCGTGGTTGAGGTCCGCATTCATCAGCTCAGGCTGACGTTCGGTCAACAGCTCCACATGCTTGGCGAAGATGGCGACCAGCAGATCCTCTTTACAGTTAAAGTGCTTATACAGCGTCCCTGCACTGCACCCAGCACGGGGTGCCAACTCGGAGAAGCGGAAAGAGACAATACCCTGCTCCTTCACCAGACTCTCCCCCAATCGCAACAGTGCCTGGTCCCGTTGGCGGAAACGGGCGTGCACCGGCGAAGCCCAATGGCTAGAATTGAGCCCGGACTTAGCTTCCTGCTCCATATCAATGAACTCCTTAAAACGCAAATCTGGACCCACTGTACGCCTGAAAATCACGCTCGAATGTTAGCTACGCCACGTTTAATGAAAGCCAAAAACAAAAAGTTTGAGCGTTAGCACGTTAACTTTAAAAATTCAGACATAATCGACCTCCTGCCCTGGAGCCCCGATCTCATGGTGATCGCCCAATTTGGCACACTGAATGCCAATTACTGCAAATCTGCCTTACACCGATAACAGCAAATCCCGCCCCAATGGGGTTCAACGCCCCATTCTGGCGCAGAGTCAACAGTGACTGAAATCACTTCGGGTCAATCAAGCAGGGATCCCACGAAGGATTAAAATAGCACGCCACTTATTTAATTAACATATTTCTCAGGACGTTAACCCAGTGAGATTTTTAATTAATTCCCTACCTCATATTCATCCAGACAATTTATTCCACCTTTCCGTTTAGTCAATTAGACGTTTTGATTACTGGGTCATAAATAGCGGTAATTGGAATGACCCATCTCCGTCACAGCCGCCCGACGCAACTGTGTGGAAACCGTGATGCCTCCGTGAACACCTGTTGAGAGCAGCTTCCCGTGTTGGCATCACTCAATCAGATGGCATTTAAACCCCAGGCTTGCAAAAAATGTTCAGGGGCACCATCCCAGGCTGCCTGCAGGGCGGGCCAGCCCCTCTGATTCCAGCCTCTGCAGCAGCGGCTGGCCATCCAGGGTGACATCCGCCACCATCCCCTGTTCGGTGAGGGCCATCCCCTCCAGGGTCATCACCTGTCCCGCCAGGCGCTCATTGAGAAACACCACCAGGGCCCGGGCCAGATTGCGCTCCAGGGGGCAACGCCCCGACACCGAGGGCAGCCTCATCCCCCGGGGGGTAAGCAGCACCTGAGGCTCGATGCCTGCGGGGCGCGCCGCCAGGGCGATCCAGAGTTTGTCGCCCTCCATCCCCAGCACCTGCTCCACCCTGGCCTGATCCGAAGCAAGAGCCGGCAGAGGCAGTTCCGACGGCGGTGGACTCGACGCTGCTTCGGCCGGGGCTCGGACATGGTCAACCTGGCCCTGCAGCCCAACACAGCCCGCCAGAGCCAGTATCAACAGCAACGCCGTTTTGCGCGCCATGGCACTCTCCTTGAAATTGCACCTCTTCCGCCAAGATAACCAATTCCCCACAGCGGTGCCTCAGAAAACGTTTTTTTCACGCCCCGGTGGGTATGCTATGCTGCAACCAATATTGTTGCAGGTGAAACAAAAATGAGTCAAACCCCATACCAGTGGAGCCTCTACCTGGTGCTCAGCCTTACCCTGGGATTCGCCTTGTTCCTAATGGGCAGCGACACCCAGGCGCCCTTTACCACCCAGGCCGAGCTGCATCGCAGCGTCGCCAACATCGCCCCGGAGGTCTCCGGTAACCTGATCGCCGTTGAGGTGCGCAATGGCCAAAAGGTGTCCGCCGGCAGCCACCTGATGACCCTGGACGACCGCAGCTATCAGCTGGCGGTGACCCAGGCCCAGGCGGATCTCAAGCAAGCCCAACAGGATCACCTGGCCCGTCAGCAGGAGCTGGAGGTGGCACGCCTGACCCTGGCGCAGAAGCGTCAGCAGGCCAACAATGATCAGCTTCGTCTTGAGCGCCACCAGACCCTGGTCAAGCGCGGCCTGGTGACCCAGGAGCAACTGGATGACTCGGTGAACGCCGCCACCATCGCCGACGCGGCGGTGGCCGCCGCCATGGCTGAAGTCCACCGGCTTCAGGCCCAGCTGTCGGAGCAGGATGGGGACGCCGCCATCCTGCTGGCTCAGGCCAAACTGTCCAAGGCGGAGCTGGATCTGCAGCGCACCCGCATCCTCTCCCCCACCGAGGGCCGGGTCACCAACCTGCAACTCAGTGAGGGCAGCTACCTCAGCGCTGGCACCCCGGTGATCTTCCTGGTGGACGGCCAGCGCCCCTGGGTCTACGCCGACTTCAACGAAAAGGGCGGCCGTTACCTCCAGCCGGGCCAAGCCGTGTGGGTGGTGTTCGACGCCCTGCCGGGACACCGCTTCCAAGGCGAGATCATCAACCGGGATCAGGCGGTGTACGACGCCTCCAGCGATACCGCCGGCCTGGCAGATGTCACCAACGACAACCGCTGGATCCGCGAACAGCAGAAGGTGCGCACCCGCATCCGGGTGGCGGATCTGGATCCCGCCCTGATCTCCGGTGCCAAGGCCAGCGTCATGGTGCGCCGGGACGACAGCCTCTGGGGGCAGGTGGCGGGCGCCTGGATGGATGTGATCGCCCTGTTCCGCTACATCTACTGAGGCCGACATGAGCCAAGCCACCGACTGGAACCAGGTACTGCGCATCACAGGCACGGTCACCCTGTGCATGCTGCTGGGGCGCTACCTGGACTTCACCTCGCCGGTCTACCTGGCCCTGTTTCCGGTGCTGGCGGTCACCAAGGCCAGGGACTACTCCTGGGCAGGCCTGGTCAGCCAGTTTTTCCCCGCCCTGCTGGCCAGCTTTGCCGCCCTGATCACCGTGGAGTTGTTCAGTGACCACCCTTACGTGGTGTGGGCCCTGAGCCTGCTGCTGTTCGATCAGTTGCGCAAACGCGCCACCCAACCCGCCCGCATCGGCGCGCTGATCATGCCGGTGTTCAACTGGGTGATCGTGGTGGTGTTTGCCCAGGGCGGCAGTTTCGACATGGTCAACCGCTTCAAGGAGATCCTGCTCTCGATGATCATCACCCTGGTGGTAATGAAGCTGTTTGCCATGCTGTTCCCACCCGCCCCCACCCCAAAAGGTGCTCCGCCCCTCGAGAAGCCGATCAGTTATCGGCAGAGGCTGAACTTTGTGGTATTGCTGGGGCTGGGTCAGGGATTTCTGATGATGGTGGATATGCTGTCGGCCACCTTCTGCATGGTACCGCTGATCCTGGCGGCCGCCCAGGTCAGCCACGACAGCTACCTCAAGGTCCTAAGAGTACGCTTTATCACCCAGGTGGGCGGCTGTGCCCTGGCGATGATCTTCATGGTGCTGCTGCTGGGCCATCAAACCATGATACCCTTCTACGGGCTGGCCCTGGGCCTGCTGATTCTGGCCATCGCCTATCAGATTGGCTCGACTCAGGGGCCGGATAAGGATCTTCATGGGGACGCCCTGCTTGGGGTCGCCCTGCCGATCCAGCTCTATGTCGGCCCCAACCAGTTTGGCCTGGCGGACACCCTGCAGCGGGGCTGGCAACTGACCCTGGTATTACTGCTACTGCTGACCCTGGGAAACCTGCTCTACCATCAGAGGCATCATGAACAGAACCATCACCGCCATTCCGGAGCTGGATAACAGCCTGACCTTCATCATGTCCCTGGCCCAGAAACAGTACCGGGCCATCTGCACCCAGAGATTGCAGCAGGAGTTTGATATCACCCTGGAGATGGTCGGCGCCATGAAGGTACTCAACCACCTGGGCTGCATCCCCCAACAGCAACTGGCGGACGTGCTCAAACGGGACAGGTCGGTGACCAAACGGCTGGTGGACAACTGCATCAAGCGGGGCCTTATCCGCGCCGGTAAGAGCGACGCCAACCGCAAGGCCCGCATGCTCAGCCTCACCGACGAGGGAGAACGGGTCAACCTCGCCTGTACGCCCCTGCTCAAGCAGGTCCAGGCTCAGTTTTTCGAGGGGGTCAGCGAGCAGGAGCAACGCCTGCTCAGGGGGATCCTGGAAAAGCTGGTGCGCGAGGATGTGCGCACCCAGTAGCGCCATCCATGGCGACTCACTGAAGGGGTAATCAGTTCAACTTGATCTTGGGCAGGGCACCGTCCGCCCTGCTGAGCGCACCCGGTGCGGTCTCCAGCAGCTTCGGCGGGCTCTTATGGCCACAGCACTTGCTGGACTTGGGCTTGCAGGGACGCCCCTGGGCCGCTTCGGTCAGCGGGTTGGTGGCGATGCTGCCGTCCAACACCTGGGCGATGGTGGCGCCCCGGGTCAGTCGCTCCACCTCGATGCCGGCATTGAGCAGACGAGCCAGGGAGCGCTCGCCGATGTTGCGCAGCACCACCTTGGTGACCTGCATCTCCTTGAACACCTTAACCAGGCGCTTCTTCTGACCGCAGCCACCATCCTGGCTGTTGTCGATGCGAATCAGCTGACCCTCATCGCTGTAGACCGCAAAGGCGTTGGCCTTGGCGAAGTGTCCGGCCACCCGGGCCCGGTCGGTTACTGGCATGGCAATGGCCATAACTATTGCTCCTCTTGTTCTGCTGGGAAGGGCAAGCTCGACTCCATCTCCAGCGCCTGGCCCTGAACCAGGGCAGACACCACCTTACGGCGTGCCGAAGTCACTATGTTGCCCAGGGTCTGCCGGGATACCCCCATCGCCTCCGCCGCCTGCTGCTGGCTCATCCCCTCCATGTCGGTGAGGCGCATCGCCTCAAGCTCATCGGCGCCCAGGGGCACCTTGGTCAGCTCCTTGCCGGGCACACCATTGGGTTTGTACAAGCTGTAAGGGGCGCAGCAGCGCACCTTGCGGGTGAGTTTGGGTCTGGGCATATCCACCTCGTATCTGGCATATGCCAATAACCTTAGCGCGAGTAATTGGCATATGCCAGTTATTCAGTAAAAAGGGTGATGCGGCTAACGACCTGGGTTCAACGGAAACGACGGCGGGGGAAGGGGGTGGCCACCGCCAAAGCAGGGGTGGCCATAGGCATCAGTTGCCGGCGTTGTGGTGGTCGCTGTGGGCCGGGGTGGGATGGCTGTGATCGCTCTCCAGCTCCCGTTTGGGGTGGATATGCAGATGGCTGTGGGTGTGCTGATGGGGATGGCTGTGCATCACCGCCTCCAGCAGCTCCCCCTGCTGCAGAATCACCGCCCGATTGGCCAGCTTCTCGATCACCGACTTGTCGTGGGACACCAGGATCATCGCCAGGTCCAGCCCCTGAAGCCGCTCCAGCAGTCGCTGCTGTGCCTGCTCATCCAGGCCGTTGGTGGGCTCATCCAGCAGCAACACCTTGGGACGCATCGCCAGCACCGACGCCAGGGCCACCAACCGCTTCTCTCCGCCGGAAAGACGATGGGTGATGCGATCGGCGAAGGCTTCCAGTCCCAGGCTGGCCAGGGTCTCCCTGGCGAGGGCGGTGGCCTCCTTCTGCTCCATCCCCTGGTTCAGGGGACCAAAGGCCACATCTTCGATCACCGTCGGGCAGAACAGCTGGTCATCGGAGTCCTGAAACAGCAGCCCCACCTGGCTGCGCATCTTGTGAAAGTCCGCCTCGTCACGACAGGGCTGGCCAAAGGCCAGCACCTGCCCACTGCGGGGGCGCCGCAGCCCCACCATCAGCTGCAGCAGGGTGGACTTGCCGGCACCGTTGCCCCCGACCAGGGCCAGGCGCTCACCGGGGTTCAGGGTCAGATTCACCCCTTGGAATACGGGACGCTCTCCGTAGCCGAAGGCCAGATCGCGCAGTTCAATCAGTGGGTGACTCATAACTGGGTCTCCAGCAGTTTCAGGCTCAGGGCCAGGGAGGTAAACAGGGCCAGGTGCAGGCTGTCCATCGCCTGCCACTCCCCTTTGTGGATCAGGTAGAAGCGCCCCTGGAAGCCACGACAGCGCATCGCCGCCAGCACCCGGGTAGAGCGCTCCATGGAGCGGATCAGCAGCATACCGATCAGCCAGCCCAGGGTGCGCCAGGTATGCAGGTTACTGCCAGGCTTGAAGGCTCGGGCCCGCATCGCCTGACGCAGGCGCCGGTACTCCTCCAGCAGCACAAACAGGTAACGCACCGTCATCAGGAACAGGTGCACCAGCTTGTCCGGCACCCCCAGACGAGCCAGGGCGTGCCCCAGCCGTTCGGGCTCCATGCTGCCCAGCAGAGTGAGCATCCCCACTACCATGGTGTTAGCACGCAGCAGCACCACCAGGGCCCGCTCCAGACCCTCGGCGGTCAGGGTCAGCCCCAGCCCCTGCCACAGCGGCTCTCCGGGCAGGGTAAAGGGCAGGGAGATCAGCAGCAGAATCATCAGTCCCTCCACCGCCAGCAGGCGTTTGAGCAGGGCTTTGAAGGAGAGACCCACCAGGGGCACCAGGCTCAGGGCAAACCCCAGAGAGAGGGCCAGGGGCAGGGGATGACTCAATCCCAGGGTCACCGTCAGCAACACCAGGGCGCACAGCACCCTCAACCTGGGGTCACTGCGCTCCAGCCAGCGGGGCTGCTGGCTTTTAAGCCAGAGGCCGTCGTTCACCGGCGTCCCCGCCACCACATCGCCACTCCGGCGATGCCAAAGATCATCCCCAGGCCGCCGATGATGTCAGACAACCTGGCCCTGTCCTGGGCCTGTTGCAACTCCTGGCGCAGGGGACCCACCTGACGGGCCACCGCCTGCTCAATCATCGACAACAGCCGTTGCTGGTCCACCGCCTCCGGGACACTGGCCTTGCCGGGCTGAGGCGACGGCGGGGCGCCCTGAAGTTCACTGGCACTCACCGGCCAACGGATCTGGTGACCATCGCCGGTACCCACCAGCAGCTCCAGATCCCTGGGCTCGGCGGGATGATAGACAAACTCCCCCTGCTCATCCGGGGTCAGGGTGGCCAGCAGGGAGCCGTCGAGGGCCAGCACCTGGACACTGGCCCCGGTGGCCGGACCGCCGCCGGCAAAGTAGACACTCCCGTGTACCCGGCCTCCTTCACCATAGGCAAACACCTTCAGCAGGTGTGCCTGGGCGGCACAGCTCATCACCAGGGCCAGGCCTAGAATCCAAGATCTCATTCGTTCTCTCCCGGGGTCAGCAACTCGGGTGCCACCCGTTTCATAAAGCTCAGTGCCCAGGCGGTCACCGCCGCTTCGACCAGCAGCAGGGGCAGGTAGGTCACCAGGATAACCCGGCCCGCCGGCAGGTATTCGGGACCACTGGCCATCAGGGACAGCATCACCATCACACCGGTGAGCCCCACGCCCAGGGCACCGGCGGCGGCCCCCCAATAGAGCACAGCTCGTCCCTGGGCCGCGCGCAGTCCGGGGGCGATAAACCAGGCGCACAACAGCGCCGGCAGCGCCAGATTCAGGGCGTTGACCCCGAGCACCGACAGACCACCATACCCGAAGAAGACCGCCTGCATACAGAGGGCCACCAGCAGGGCAGGCACCGCGGCCCAACCCAGCAACACCCCCATCAGGCCGTTGAGGATCAGGTGAACACTGGAGGGGCCCACAGGTACCGTCACCAGGGAGGCGACAAAAAACGCCGCCGCCAGCACCGCCGCCTGGGGGATGCGGTCGTAGTTCATCCGCTTCACCGCCACCAGGGTCAGGCCTGCGGCCACCACACCTGAGGTGGCCAGTACCGGCAGAGAGAGTACCCCGTCTGGGATGTGGGCCATGGTTATCTCCTACTTCATATCCCGGGCATGAACCCAGATGAGGCCGCCGAGCTCCACGGGCACCTGCTGGCCCTCGGGATTGGTCATCGGCTTATCGGCTTCCAGCAGGGCAGCAAAGCCCCACCAGCCGGATCTGGGCATCGCGTAGCTGAACGTGCCATTGGCGTCCGCCTTGATCACCTGGGTGACATAGCCGTCGGAAGGGGCGGTGACACTGCCGTCGTTGCGCCACTCCACCTCGACTTCGGCGTAGGGAACCGGCTCACCCTGGTGGCGTACCACACCCTGGAACAGGTTACCGGTCCACAGGCTGTAGGGGCGGCTCAGGGGCTCAATCTCCACCGGCAATCCCACCGGCTGATCCCAGCCCTCCAGGGCACCGAAGCCGTCCACCACCACCTTGGTGTAGTGGATGATCATCTTGCCCTCACCGGGCTCCCAGTATGGCGCGGGCTCCAGATAGAAAAGGTAGTCGCCGGGACGGGTAACCCGATAGTCCGCCAGATAGGCCTGCTTGCCATCCACCTGGGTCGGGGTGAGGCGTTTCATCAGGTCCTGCTTGCCCTGGGGGCCGACCACGCCAAACTGCATCGGCTCACCCATGGCCATGGCGGGTCCGCGTTCCATGGGGTGGGTAAAGGTCAGCGCCAGCTGCACCTGACCACCGCTGGCGGCGTTCAGGGAATCGGACTGGGGGATCAGTTCCTGGAAGTGGGCACTGACGGCACCGCTGAGGAGAGAGGCGGTCAGCAGACCGGCGCGAAGAAACTGGGACATGGAACGCTCCGTCGATGAGTAAACGAGCAAAATATTACTCATTTAAAAATCGTCATACAATCGATCCGCGCCCACTCTGAGAAGGAACCACCCTAAGTTTGATCTGCCGCAAGCTTAGGCTGGGATCACCAGGCTGCACTTGTGACAACAGCAGCGATTGCGCCCCTCGCTCTTGGCTTCATACAGTGCCACGTCCGCCATCTCCAGCAACTTTCTCGCCGGGTCACCCAGGGTGGGCACCATGCTGGCCACCCCCACGCTGATGGTGACGTTCTCCGCCGTGGGGGAGCTGCGATGCGGCTTACCCAGGGCATCGACACACTCCCGGATGCGGTTGGCCACCTCCATGGCGCCATTGCAGTCGGTTTCCGGCAACAGCACCGCAAACTCCTCGCCACCGATGCGGGAGGTCTTGTCCATGGCACGCATGGGGATCTTCACCAGGGTGGAGGCCACCTCCCTCAGGCAATCGTCCCCCAGCTGGTGGCCATAGGTGTCGTTGTATGCCTTGAAGTGATCGATGTCCATCAGCACCAGAGAGAGGGCGCGCTGGTTGCGGCTGCCCCGTTTCCACTCCTCGTTAAGCAGTTCATCGAAGCGGCGCCAGTTCAACAGGCCGGTGAGGCCGTCGGTGGTGGAGAGCATCAGCAACTGTTCGTTGGTCTCCTCCAGCTGCTGCTGCAGCTCCTCCAGCTCCACCAGCTTGCGGTCGAACTCCTGGGTCTTGTCGGAGAGGGCCTCCCTCTGGGCAAACAACTCGAGAAACACCCCAACCTTGCTGCGGAACATCATCGTGTTCAGCGGCTTAAGCAGATAGTCCACCGCACCGGATTCATACCCCTTGAAGATATGCTCCGACGCCTTGTAGGAGGCGGTGACGAAGATGATGGGGATGTGTTTGGTCTTGCTGTTTCCCCGCATCAGCTCCGCCACCTCGAACCCGTCCATCCCCGGCATCTGCACATCCAGCAGGATCAGCGCAAAATCATGATCCAGGGTGTGGGCCAGGGCCTGTTCGCCTGAGGTGGCACGAACCAACTCGGCATTGAACCCCTCCAGCAGCCCTTCCAGGGTCAGCAGGTTCTCGGGTCTGTCGTCCACTATCAGTATCTTGGGAGTGCCCATAACTAGTCGCTACTCAGTGAATTTAAAAAGTGGCCGATCTCATCCAGGGGCAGCTGATGGTCAACCTCGACCCGCTCCAGCACCGCCATCGGCATCTGTGGCGCTTCCGCGCTCTCGGGGCTCTGTACTACCAGCAGGCCGCCCCGTTGTTTTATCCTTTCCATTCCCGCGGCCCCGTCGCTGTTGGAGCCGGTAAGGATCACCCCCACCAGGCCCGGTCCATAGGCGTCGGCGGCGGTTTCAAACAGCACGTCCACCGCCGGCCGCGAGAAATTGACCCTGTCCTCGGTGCTCAGGGCCAGGGTGTGGCTCAGCTCCACCATCAGGTGATAGTTGGGCGGAGCAAAATAGACGGTACCCGCTTCGATGGGCTGCTTATCCTCCGCCTCATACACTGGCAGGGCGCAGCGCATGCTGAAGTGGATGGGCAGGTAGCTGTCGGACACCGGGCCCACGTGCTGGACGATCAGCACAGGCAGGGGGAAATTGCCCTTCAGCTTGAGCAATATCCTCTCCAGGGCCGCCAGACCGCCGGCAGACACCCCGATAACCACAGCCTTGTAGTCAGAGTCCAACTCCATCCTCTCCCCTATGGCAGGCGCTTCTTGCGATAGATGCGCTCCCGCTCAGACACCACTTCGAACTTGTCCGCCACCTCGGAGAAGCGGATGCTCTCCTTGGAACCCAGACAGAGGAAACCGCCGGGACAGAGGCTGTCATAGAACAGCTTAAGCACCTTGCTCTGCAGCTCCCGATTAAAATAGATCAGTACGTTACGGCAGAAGATCAGATTCATCTCGCCAAACACACTGTCGGTCACCAGGTTGTGGGAAGAGAACAGCACCTTATCCCGCAACCGGCTCTTGATCACCGCGCTGTCGTAATCCGCGGTGTAGTAATCGCAGAAGGAGCCTGTGCCCCCCGCCTTCTGGTAGTTGGCGGTGTACTCCCGCACCAGGTTCATGGGGTAGATCCCCTGACGGGCCCTCTCCAGAATCCGCTCATTGAAGTCGGTGGCGTAGATCTGCACCCGCTCCTTGAGCCCCTCCTCCTCCAGCAGGATTCCCATGGAGTAGACCTCCTGACCCGAGGAGCAGCCCGCATGCCACACCTTGATAAAGGGGTAGGTCTGCAGGTGAGGCACCACCACTTCGCGCACCTTCTGATAGAACCAGGGGTCGCGGAACATCTCGGTGACATTGATGGACAGATCCAGCAGCAGCTTATTGAAGAAGTCCGGCTCGCGGATCACCTTGTGCTGCATCTCGGAGAAGCTGGCCATCCCCTCCCGGGCCCGGCGCAGGTCCAGCCGACGCTTGGTGTGCGCCCCGGCATAGTCACGGAAGTCATAGCCGTACTTGCGGAAGATCGCCTCCAGCAGCAGGTCTATCTCCAGTTGCTCATCGGCAACGGTTACCATCTCACTCATCAGTACAACCACACTCTCAACATCGACAGCAGCTTATCCGTGTCCACCGGCTTGGCCAGGTAATCGCTGGCACCGGCTTCAATGCACTTGCTGCGATCCCCCTTCATCGCCTTGGCGGTGAGGGCGATAATGGGCAGCTTGGCCCAGTCGCTGCGCTGACGAATCCGCCGCATCGCTTCATAGCCATCCATCTTCGGCATCATGATGTCCATCAGTACACCGTCCACCTGCTCCATCTCCTCCAGCTTCTCCAGGGCCTCGAAGCCGTTCCGGGCGATGGTCACCTCCATCCCCTTCTCCTCCAGCACACTGGAGAGGGCAAAGACGTTGCGCATGTCGTCATCCACCAGCAGGATCTGTTTGCCGCTCAGGGCCGACTCCTTGTGGTGGATCGACTTGAGCATTCCACGCTTCTCCTCGGGCAGGTCCGCCTCCACCCGGTGCAGGAACAGGGCAGACTCATCCAGCAGTCGCTCGGGGGATTTCACCCCCTTGATGATGATGCTCTCGGCGTAGCGATTGAGCTCCTTCTCCTCCTCACGGGTCAGGTCGCGGCCGGTGTAGATGATGATGGGCACCCTGGCGGCGGTTTCACTGCGGCGGATCTTGTCCAGCAGCTCGAAGCCGGACATGTCCTCCAGCCCCAGGTCCAGCACCATACAGTCATAACCCTGATGCTCCAGCTCCTCCAGGGCCTCGCGGCCTGAGCCCACGGCGGTGATGCTGACGTCACCGTCACCGATCAGCTCCTGGATGCTGTGACGCTGCAGATCATCATCCTCCACCAGCAGCAACTTGCGCACCGGCTTGGAGATGATCTCCTCAATCTTGCCGAAGGCGCTCTCCATCTCAACCAGGTTCACCGGCTTGGTCAGGTAGCCGATGGCCCCCATGCGCATGGCATCCAGGGTGCTGTCGTTGGCGGACATGAAGTGCACCGGGATGTGGCGCAGGGCCGGGTTCTCCTTCAGCCGCTCCATCACGGTCCAGCCGTCGATCCCCGGCAGGCCAATATCCAGGATGATGGCGCTGGGCTTGTAGTAATCGGCAAAGTGCAGGCCGGTCTCACCGTCGGAGGCGACAATGCACTTGAAGCCACGTTCGCGGCCGAAGTCCCGCATCACCTTGGCAAACGCCTTGTCATCTTCGATGATCAACAGGCTGCGCTCCTCTTCGCCCAGCCCCTTGCGGTCGTCACTGATGTATTCGCTGTCGTCCCCGGGGGGCGACTGCAGAACTTGCGGCGCTGGCGCGACAGGGCGCGCGGGCACGTCCTCTTTCACCGGCTGCGGCTTGGGTTCGTTGACCGGTGCGCCCTGCTCCGGCTCGGCGCTGCCCGGGAGTTTGGGGCCAGTCTGAGGCAGCACCAGGGTAAAGCAGCTGCCCTGCCCCTCTTCGCTCTCCAGGTGGATGGAACCACCAAGCAGACGGGTCAGCTCTTTGGTGATGGAGAGGCCCAGACCGGTACCACCATACTTGCGGCTGGTGCTGCCATCCGCCTGCTGGAACGCCTGGAAAATTGCCTGCTGCTTATCTTTGGAGATGCCGATGCCGTCATCCTTCACCGCAAAGGCGATGCAACCTTCGCCGTTGATGCCCCGTTGCAGGCACCACTTGGGATCCGGGCTGGAGAGGGTGAGGCTCACCTCGCCCTCATGGGTAAACTTGAAGGCGTTAGTCAGCAGGTTGCGCAGCACCTGTTGCAGCCTCATGGAGTCGGTGTGCAGGGTGTCCGGCACCGCCCCCTGCACCTTCAGCTGGAAGTCCAGCCCCTTGTCCGTGGCCAGCTGCCGATAGAGACGTTCCAGGTCGGCGAACAGGGAATCGATCCCCACCTCTTCGACCATCAACTCCACCTTGCCCGCCTCAATCTTGGACAGGTCGAGAATCTCGTTGATCAGCGACAGCAGATCCGACCCCGAGGAGTTGATCGCTCGGGCCGCCTCAATCTGCTTGTCGTTGAGGTTGCCCTCCTTGTTGCCGGCAAACAGCTGGGACAGGATCAGGATGGAGTTCAGCGGCGTCCGCAGTTCATGGGACATGTTGGCCAGGAACTCTGACTTGTACTTACTGGCGTCCTCAAGCTCACTGGCCTTATCGCGGGCCTCCTTCTGGGCCTGCTGCAGCTGATGATTGCTCGCCTCCATCGCCTCCTTCTGCTCCTCCAACGCCTTGGAGCGCTCCTCCAGCTCCTCGTTGGTAACCCTCAACTCCTCCTGCTGAGCCTGGAGTTCCGCCTCGGACTGCTTGAGGACCTTGGCCTGCTCCTCCAGCTCCTCGTTGGCCACCCGCAGCTCCTCCTGCTGGGCCTGCAGTTCCCCCTCGGAGCGGCGCAGGGCATCGGTCTGCTCCTCCAGCTCCTCGTTGGTCACCTTAAGCGCCTGCTGCTGCTCCTGAGCCTGGGCCAGCAACTGGTCGATCACCTGGCGGGCGTTGGCGGCATTGAACAGGATGCCCACATTGGCCATCACCTGATCGATGAACTTGCGCTGCAGGGAGGAGAATGGCGTGGTGGCACCCAAGAGCACCGCCCCCAGCTTATGGCCATCCACACTGATGGGAATGGCCATGAAATGTTCGGGAATCAGTTCTCCGGCACCAAAATTCAGCACCGGCGCCCGCTCCACCCTGGAGAAGCAGATCACCTCCTCCTCCAGCAGAGACTGCCCCACCATTCCCTCACCCAGGGCGATGCGGTTGAAGTTACCCTGACGGTCGGTAAAGGAGTAGCTGGCCTTGAGTCCCAGCATGCGGTCATCGTCCAGCAGATACAGCGCCCCCAGCTGACAATCCATGTGCTTGCAGAACTGAGTGATGAAACGTCCCGCCAGCTCCTCCATCTGCAGGTCGCCCCGCAACTGGTCGTCCAGAGTCTCTTTACCCGAAGTAAGCCAGTGCTGATTCCTGAGATCCCTGGCCATGCCATTGAGGGCCCGGGCCAGATCCCCCAGCTCATCGCTGCGGGCTTCGGGCAGGTTGGCGCCCAGCTTGCCGCGGGCAATCTTCTGTGCGAACTCCATGCCGTCAATCAGGGGCTGAGTCAGGGTACGGGAAAACAGGAAGGCGGCACCGCCGATAAACAGCAGCACCAGGGCTGCGGTCATCACCACCTGGGTGTAGATATCCAGGATGGGCTGGGTCACCTCATCCTCGTTGACCTTGGAGATCAGGTACCACTGCAGGCCGGGGATCGCCAGCCGGTTGTAGCTCACCAGTACCGGGGTGCCGGCACTGTCGATAAAGGTGTCATGGCCGCCGCGGGTGCCCATCTCCGCCGCCTTGCGCCAGTAGTCCAGGGGCTGGGCCAGGGCATAGCCCACCACGTAGCTGCCATCGCCCATGGTGCGCATGTTGCTGCGGAACTCGTAGCGTTCGCCGTCGCCATGGACCCCCATCAGGTAGGACTCACCGGTCTCCCCCATGCCATCGCGGGCATCGACGATGCCGGTGACAAACTCCGGCGTCAGCTGCAGCACCAGCACCGACACAATGCGCTGCTGATGATCGAAAATGGGCTGGGCCAGAAACGCCGTCTCACTGCCCTGGTTGGGCTCGAAGGGAGCGAAGTCCACTACCACGGAATCGCCACTGGTGGTCACCTTGGTCCAGGCTTGATTGAGGCCGCTGCCTCTCAACACGCCGCTCTGCAGGCCTCGCCCCTCCAGCTCTCTCAGGGTCAGGGCGAAATCCACTCTGCCGTCGCTGCCATCGATCAGGTAGAGGTTGTTGTAGCCATAGGCCTGAATGTAGGCCTCCAGAGCCACGTCGAACTCCTGACGACGCTCCCGGGTCAGGCTGCCCTCGTCCAGCTCCCGCAACAAATTCTGAATGCGCTCCGACTCAGACAACACCCGAATGTCCGCCAGCCGCTCATCGAAGTAGTTTTCGATGTTGGCCTTACGGATAGACTGCACCGCATTGAGCTGGTCAAAGGATTGGTTGATCAACGCTTCATTGGCCAGACGGCTGGCAATAAAGGTCACAATCACCATGGGGATCACCCCGGTTATAAAGAGCAAACCTATGAGTTTTGGGCGGATTTTAAGTTCTGCCAGGCGGATCATGGACTCTCCCCCGCGACTGAACAGCTAAAGACACAAGAGGCAGTCGCGGCGACCTCTCTGCCGAAATTTTTCAGGCTGCGAGCTAACTGAATCCCCGGGAATTCGGGTCGAACAGGCGTAGCTCGGCCATAGTAGGCAAAGCTAACCTACTGGAAACTGAATAACTGTGAGCTGAAACCTAATGTTAGAGAAAAGGTATCCGAAATGTCGCTTTTTCCGAAACCGGCTGATTAAAACTTACCCAGCCGTTAACATCAACCTCCAACTCATCAGCAGATAGCACTGATATTTAATGATCTTTTTCCAACTGATCGGATCAGGCAAAGTCCGGTAGATCGGCCTAACCGAAGGCGGGAAGCCCAAACGCCAGCAAGGGGTAACCATGAAGGGGGTAACTCTGAAAGGAGCACTCTCTTGCCGGCCTGAGTGTTCGGTGGCAAAGCGAGACGCTAAAAGAGGTAGGCCTAAAATCAGGCGAAAACGAAAAAGGCCCCGACTTTCGTCAGGGCCTTTGGGGTACGGATTATCTACAGGGCGCTGATCTCGTTCAACCGCTCCAAAGCAGTTCGGTAATAGGCGCCTTTTTTCCCTGCTGAATTCAGATATTGCTGATAGATGCTCTTCGCCTTATCGGCCTCATCCGTATAGAAGTACGCCTCAGCCTTGAAGAAACTCATTGAAACAGGCAACTGGTAGTCCATCCGCTCTAACAGATCAAAGTACACCAAAGCCTCTGTATATTTCTTTGATTTCAGATAGTTGGTGACGGCCACCTTGTATTTGTCCAGGCGAATGGTTCGGTTTAAACCCGCATCCTGCTTAAACGCCACCTCAGCCTGAATTTTAAAGACCTTGGAATCACGGCGCCCCTTCATCTCGGTGCAGCGTTTGGCGTGTTTACCATCCTCTTCGTAACATTCATTCAACCAGGTCTCATAGGCAGACTTCATCAGCTTCAGCGACTTTTCAGGCTTGACCTCCTCCCCCTTTGGTGGCTGCCAGTACAACCTGGCCAGGTTGTAACGGGAGCGGGCCCCCCAGGTACCATGCTGCTCATACAGCCTCAGGGCTTCAACTTTTTCCCCCGCTTCATAGATAAAATTTGCATGTTGACTGCAATACTCAGCTGGTCGTAATTGGTACGAACCAATATGGCCTTTTTTGCACAACCACCCGCTCAATTCAGTACGCCGTGACTTATCCTTGTCGTGCCTGGGATAGTTACTGTAGAAATACCACAGTCCGAGCTTGGCATCGTCAGTGCCTATGGATTCTACCTGTTCAATAAGCTGAACTTTCTGCTGACTGTAGTGACTTGATCTGTCGCCGCGGACCAGGTCTCCCAAGGCCCATGAATACCGCTCAGCCGGACGGGCGCCAATGTAATTGCTGGCTTCTGATGCCCCTATGAGGGAGAGCACGTAGCGAGTCCACTCAATACACTTCTGCGGATTCTTATAAGTTTTAAACAACTTATACCAGTCGCCCGTGCAATACACATAACTGACGGTTCGCGCAGCCCCCTCATCTCCCGCAACCGCTTTATTGATCTCCTTTTGGAAGCTGCGCTTCTCAGGTGGCAGAGAGGAGCAAGCCAACATCAGGCTACTCACCCCCAGTAAAGCCACAATACTCAAACTCTCTTTAAGCAATCCCTTACCCAGAAACAATCTCATTGGATACCCTTACCATCTGCATTATTCATTCCTGTACTGAAAGTTCGTTATCTCTTCTGCATACCATCGCTAATCGATGTTATCCCGGTACAGATGAAAACCACTCTTAAAACACGTCCCGTCACCCAGGTACCGACTCTTGCTCTCCGGCCCGACGATAAACTGCCCCGTTTCATCGATGATCGCCGCTTTCCAATACTCGTGAGTATTACTGCACTCTCCCTTATCGTATCTGGTATCAAAGGTCACAACGGCTCGGCCTCCAGAGAATGGCGCCGCAGTATCAAATTGTGGGCGGATCACCCATTCGCCATCGGGGCCGATATAGCCAAGGGGGCGGTCCTCACCTATACGAACCGCGGCTTTACCCTCCGAAAATGGAGCCGTAGAGATAAATCTGGGCTGAATAACCCAGTGCCCATCGGGGCCGATATAGCCAAACAGACCATTACGGCTTTGCTGAACCGATGCCAATCCTTCAGAAAAATCTTCCGCTTGCGCATACCCTGGCCTGACTATCCAGCGACCACGGTCATCGATAAAGCCAAAACCTTTGCGCCTTTTCCAAACCCGCGCCCTCCCCTCGGAAAAGGGATAGGCTTCATCAAATCTGCCGTCTAAAGCGATGTCGCCGCGGCCATCGATGTACTCATCGCTGCTGTAGTCACCGGGCAGTTTCTGAACAACGGCCAGACCTTCAGAAAACGCGTCCATCTCTGCAAACTTTGGCAGAATGACCCAGCTTCCATCGGAGTTGATCATCCCCCATTTGTAATTGGACTCGACTCGCGCCCGGCCTTCTGCAAAGTCTCTGGCATCCTCAAAGGCCGGCTCGATCACCCACTCACCCCGGGTATCAATGTAGCCATAGCGTTTGCTGCCATACTCTCCCTCTCCAATAGCAGCAGCCAAGCCCTCTGAAAAACGTCTGGCACCCTCGAATTTCGGCGCAATCACCCAGTCGCCAGCTGAGTTAATATACCCGTAGCGACGCTCCTTGCCGCTACCCACAGAGGCCAGCGCCAACCCCTGATGAAAATCACCGGCAAAACCAAACCGAGGGGGGATTACCCACTCCTGATGGACAACACTTCTTTTGTACCCGTAGAGGCTGTCTGTCTTGTTGGCGTCTTCATCAAGCACAGGCACCAGAGTCTCTCCGGGCAAGGTGCGACTCTGAATCTCCCGGATCCGTTTTAGCAACAACGCATTCTCCTGGCGCCCCATCTCCCCCAACCTATGTTGCAGGTGCTCTAACGCCTTCTGCAGGTCTGACTCCTCTGACTGCATTTGGGTCTCTATGTCACTGGAGATATATTCCCGCTCAAACTCAGCAAAGATGTCGTCCTCTTCCACTTGCACTGCGGTACTTAATGCGGCATCGATTCGGTCAGCCTTCGCTCTGCTCAGTTTCTTTTCAGACTCCAGGCGCTGCTGTTCAAGCAGATACTCCGCGAAAT
Source organism: Ferrimonas sp. (assembly GCF_048263965.1). Lineage (NCBI taxonomy): Bacteria > Pseudomonadati > Pseudomonadota > Gammaproteobacteria > Alteromonadales > Ferrimonadaceae > Ferrimonas > Ferrimonas sp. The sequence continues at coordinate 212,234 of NZ_JBLXDO010000004.1, forward strand.
GATAAAAGCTGGCAGAAAAGGCTATCGGATAGGCGCGTACATGCTGCCTCTCACTCAACTCGAACCCATGCTGAAACAGCATCTGCGCCTCCCGCTCTGGCAGATAAGCAAGCTGCTCAGCACTCAGCTTTTTCTGACTGGCTGAGTGCATATTGGAAACCACACTCCGATTCCAGTTAGGGCTGCCTGGAGTATTAAACGAGAGCTCTGTCTCAGACAGGTCCCTAAGTGACGATTCCGCCAGTACTCCAGGGTCGAGAATCAACCCGTTGGCGGCCATCATCTCCGGCCTCAGGAGCGGTGTGTGGGTAGGGCGCAAGATAGGCACCAACATCTTCAGATGCACTGGTTTAATGGTCTTAGTCACTGAGTCTGGCAGGCAGTCGTAACTCTGTTTATCCGAGCATAAATCGAACCATCGATGCTCACCTGAACCTCTCGCTATGAGGTCGATACCGCGCAAACGCCAACGGGCCTCACTGTAGATAACCGGCTCCCCCATCAACCCCCAAGCTCTCCAGTGCAACTCAAGATCCATCACCAAGCTGGCATGGGCATCAATGGGCTCTATGTACTGCTGCGGAGAGTGCAAGCGCTCGAAGAGAATGATCCCTTTTGACTCCTTGGCCAACACAGGGAAGCAATGCAACAGGAGCAATAGAGCGATAAACCGGAGAGAGTTGTGCACTGGAATCCACTTTCAGGCTGACATTAAGAGATGCTGTCCAGTGTATCCTTAGCTCGGCGCTGGACCGTTGACTCAGATCATCAGTGTTATCGGGATGTTTCCAGAAAGGGTGAGGCGATGGCAGGGACCCTATCGCGCCGAATGAGAAGGCGCTTCAGCCCAGAAACGAAAAAGACCCCGACTTTCGTCAGGGCCTTTCTCTGTGTTTGGTACCGAGAGAGGGACTTGAACCCTCAAGGTGTCACCACCGGCGGATTTTGAATCCGCTGCGTCTACCAATTCCGCCACCTCGGCATAGAGGGTTTGCATTATAGTCCCCCTGCGATTCGGCGCAACCCCCATGGCATCAACTGGATAGAATTCGTCCATGGCATCAACCCCCACCGCCCCGGCGCTGGTGGCCCACTGACGCCCCTTGGCAAATCCTGATTCCGGTTCAAGGGTGATCCAGCTTAACTTGCTCATAATCTGTGCTAGCTTGGAGGGTGGTGCCAGTGAGGCACTTCTGTAGCTTGCGCATACTGTGCAAGGCTTCCAAGGAGCCGGAGAACCCATATGGACCTCGTCCTGGACGGTAACGTCCTTACCATCAGTCCCTTTTTCACCATCACCATCGGCATCTTCGTCCTGTTCGTAGGACGGCGACTCAATGCCGGCATCGGCTTTTTGCGCAAGTTCAGCATTCCGGAGCCGGTCACCGGCGGCCTGCTGTTCTCGGTGCTGCTGACCCTGGTGTATCTGCTTACCTCCATCGAGGTGGAGTTTACCCTCAATGCCCGGGACGTGTTGCTGGTCTACTTCTTCACCACCATCGGCATCAACGCCAGCCTGGGGGACCTGCTCAAAGGGGGCAAGCCGCTGATCATCCTGCTGGCGGTCACCATCGGCTACATGGTGCTGCAGAACCTCACCGGCATCAGCGTCGCCGCGCTGTTTGGCCTGGGTGCGCCGGTGGGATTGCTGGGAGGCAGCGTCTCCCTGATTGGCGGCCATGGTACCGCCATCGCCTGGGCCCCCTCCATCGGCGAACGCTTCGGCGTCACCAGCGCCATGGAGATCGGCATCGCCAGTGCCACCTTCGGCCTGATCCTGGCCAGCCTGATGGGCGGCCCCATCGCCAAATTCCTGATCTCAAAGCACAACCTGAAACCCGCCGAGCACGAACAGCCCAACGTGGGCCTGGCGGATGAGGACGACAGCCGCATCGACGCCTTCGACTTCCTCGATGCCATCTACGCCATCCACCTGTGCATCATCGCCGGTTTCCTGCTGAACGAGGGGATAGAGCAACTGGGGCTGCAACTGCCCCTGTTCGTCACCTGCCTGTTTGCCGGTATCGCCATCACCAATCTGATGCCCAAGAACTTCCCCCGCATCAGTGGCAGCCAATGGCCCGCCCGTAAACCGGCCCTGGCGCTGATCGCCGACATCTCCCTGGGCACCTTCCTGGCGATGTCGCTGATGAGCATGCAGCTGTGGACCCTGGTGGACCTGGCCGGCCCCATCTTCGCCATCCTCGGCGCCCAGTTCCTGGTGGCCATCGCCATCAACCTGCTGGTGGTGTTCCCGGCCATGGGTAAGAACTACGACGCCGCCGTGGTGTGCGCCGGTTTCGGTGGTATCTCCCTGGGATCCACCCCCACCGCCATGGCCAACATGTCGGCGGTCTCCCACAAGTACGGCAACTCCCAGCTGGCCTTCATCGTGGTGCCCCTGGTGTGTGCCTTCTTCATCGATTTGGCCAACGCTCTGATGATCCCCTACTTCCTGAATAACTTCTAAGGGGATACATAAAAACAAAAAGCCCCGCATGACAGCGGGGCTTTTTTAAAGGTAAAGCGGGTTAGACCTTGAACTGGCCCACCAGCTGTCTCAGCTTCTGACCGGACATCCCCAGTTGATCGGAGATCTGGGCAGACTCCTCACTGGCGTGCACCAGCTCACCAACGATGTCACGGATGGCCACCATGTTGCGGTTGATCTCCTCGGTCACCGAGCTCTGCTCTGTGGCGGCGGTGGCGATCTGACTGGTCATGTCATTGATCTCATTCACTGCACCGGACACCGCATTCAGGCTGGTGGTGATCTCAGAGGAGGAGCTCACCGTGGTTTCACAGTTCTGCTGGCTGTTGCTCATGGTCTCTACCGCCTTGGATACAGACTGGTGCAGTTCGTCCAGCATCTCCTTGATCTCCAGGGTGCTGGTCTGGGTACGGCTGGCCAGGCCCCGTACCTCGTCGGCCACCACCGCAAAGCCTCGACCCTGGTCTCCGGCCCGGGCAGCCTCGATGGCGGCGTTCAGGGCCAGCAGGTTAGTCTGATCGGCGATGTCACCAATCACCCCTAGGACGCTGTGGATCTTGGTGGACTGCTCGTTGAGACGGTCAATATGCTGAGCCGCCAGATCCACCTCACCCACCAGGGCATTGATGGAGGTCACCGAGTGACCCAGCTTGTTCTGTGCGGTGCCGGCGTCGTCGGCGGCCGCCTGGGTGGCATCCGCCACCTGGTTGGCATTGCCGGCAATCTGGGCCGCGGCGGTGCTCATCTCGGTCACCGCAGTCACCACCTGCTCGGTCTCATCATTGTGGGTGGCCAGCTGACGACTGATGGTGCCAGTCTGATCGTTGATGCTGTCCACCGCCATGCCCACCTGCTCGGTGGCATCGGCCACTTCACGGATGGTCTCCTGCAGCTTGGAGGTAAACTGGTTGAAGGCTTCACCCAGTTGGGCAATCTCATCCTGGCCCTTCACTTCCAGACGCTTGGTCAGGTCACCCTCACCCTGGGCAATCTCCTGCAGATTCATCAGCATGGCGTTTACCGGCGCCACGGTGCGACGGGACACATAGATGATGGTGACAATGGCCAGCGCCATGATGCCGAGGGAGATCATGATGTTGGTCAGGGTCTCCTCCTGGGCACGGGCCTCCGCATCCACCCGGAAGGCATCCACTGCGGCTTCAATCTCATCCACATAGACACCGGTACCCAGCCACCAGCCATATTCATTCAGAGGCTCAACCCAGCTCACCTTCTCCACCAGTTTGTCACTGCCTGGCTTCTGATAGAAATAGGAGGAGGTGCCACCACCCGCCTTGGCAGCGTTGATCAGCTCAACGATAAAGGGGGTGCCATTGGGATCTTTCAGGTGGATAAGGTTCTTGCCCTCAACCTCAGGCTTGAGGGCATGGAACATGTTGGTGCCTTCCATGTCGTAGAGGAAGAAGTAGCCACCGTCACCAAATTTCACCTGGGTCAGGGTGTCGCGCACCACGTCCAGGGGCTCTCTATGGGGCTGAGCCTTAATCTGATTACGGACGGTGCCGATGGCGATGGTTACCGCGTCTTTCACCTGGGCCATCTTCTCGTGGCGCAGATCTTCGGTAAAGGTCGCCACCTGCTTCTCAAGGGTCTGCTCCTTGAAGTAGATAGAGCCAGCGGTCACCACCACCAGAGTAATCACCAGGGGCAGGGTTGCCAGGAGCAACATCTTTCCCATCAATCCGAGTCGCTTCATATATCTTCTCCACCTACAGCAGCAACTGATTTAGTTACACGACCGACAAAAATAATGAGGGCACTCGCCCTCAGGCACGGTCAATTGGGGTGATCCATTCGACAGAAACCGTCCAAACCTCGAACACGATTTATGTGACTGATTTGTGACGATTCAATGCTGGGCACATCCTTGATATCGGCCGGTGAACTCCGTTCTTGACAGAGATCCAACCAGACGATTTGCCCTTCTCACGGGGCGCCCAGGCGAAGCAAACATCAATTATTTCTATATCAGTAAGTTGCAAGAGTCGCATTGCTCAAAGAAATAGCGACTTAATTCAGACTTAATTTAACGTCGAATAAAACTTGCGCCTCATTTGCACCATTTTTGTACAAGCATCAATGGCGTTCATTAACTGAGTAACAAGAATGTCACGTTTTTTGTGAGCCGCAACCACATTAGCTTCGACGCAAGTTCGAGATCACGGAATTAACCATTACTCAGCGAAAATCACAGTTTTGCAGCGCGGAGCGAGAGCCTTATCACGAAATGCGCAACCCCCTCTTTCTCTGGTAAACTGCCGCCAGAATTCGAAGCAGGACAAGTTATGCACCCCCACGCCAACGCCCCCAGAGCCAGCCTGAAACGCCGCCTGGCCACCCTGATCTACGACGCCCTGGTAGCCCTTGCCATCTACATGGCTGTGGGTGCCCTGTTCTTCGCCCTATTCGGCATTCTGGTCACCAATGGCATGGTGGATACCCTGGGGCAGGAGCACGCCGTCGACGTCCTCCAGCACAGTGCGTTCTGGACCCTGGTCAATGAGCTGTTCAAGCTGACCGGCGTCATGGCCTTCTTCTGCTACTTCTGGCAAAAATCCGGACAAACCATAGGCATGCGCGCCTGGCGGCTGAAGCTGCAAAACACCGACGGCAGCCTCATCAGCTGGCAGCAAGGGGTGGTGCGCACCCTCACCTCCGCCTTTGGACTGATGACCCTGACCATGCTGCTGAGCTCAGACAAACGCGCCCTGCACGACAAGTGGAGTCACAGTGAGATGGTGGAATTAACTCTGGAACAAAATCGGGCTCGCATGGGTTCCTGAAAGGGCTACGCTTAAAGGTGGCGCGCCGTTGGCGCGTCGCACCTTAGGAGGTCCCATGGTGATCCTGACCTGGATGGTGGCCGGCTTATTGGTAGGCGGCTGGGCACTGTGGACTCTAAGAGGCACCCGGGGATTTGGCCCCTCTCTGACAATCGCATTGGCCGTTGGAGGTGCCATTTTTGGTGGCTATTTGGCCCAGGTGTTTCAGATTAGCGCCGGCGACAGTGTCGGTCTTTTGGGAACCATGATCGCCTTGACCGGTGCTGTCATGGTAATGATTGCCTACCACAAAATGACTTAAATCAAAGAGGGAGCCCCGGGGCTCCCTCTTCCAGTTTTGAGTCGGCGCCAAGGTGACTATCGCCGCTGGAGCAGATAGATGGCCACTCCGGCAAACAGCATGGAGGGCAAAAACGCCCCCAGGAAGGGCGGCAGATTGGCCACCAAGCTCATGGGGCCGAAAATCTCACTGGCCAGATAGAAACTGAACCCGGTCACCACCCCCAACAGGATACGCGCGCCCATGGTCACGCTGCGCAGCGGACCGAAGATGAAGGAGAGCGCCAGCAGCATCATCACCGCCACAGTCACCGGCTGACCCACCTTGCGCCACAGCGCCAACTGATAGCGGGTGGGGTCCTGCTGGTTCACCTCGAGGTAATCCAGGTAGTCCAACAGGCCACTGATGGAGAGCGACTCGGGATGAACCGTCACCACCTGCAGCTTGTCCGGGGTCAGGGTGGACTTCCAGCGGTCCTGTTCCCGCTCGGTCACCGTCACCTGTTTCTCCTCCATCAGGGTGTCGGTGATGTCGATGATGCGCCAGGCATCGCCGTCAAACACCGCCTGCTTGGCGAAGGTGACCTTGTCCAGGTTGCGGGACTTGTCGAAGTGGTAGATGGTGACGTTCTGCAGATGACCGGTATCCTGCACCGTGCCGATGTTGACGAAGCTGTCCCCATCCTTGGCCCAGGAACCCCGGGCGCCACCAATCAGGTTACCTCCGGAGATCTTCTGCGCCTTCATCTCCCGGGCGGTCGCCTCGGACGCCGGTGCCACATACTCGCCCACCAGCATGATGGTCAGCATCAGCGGCACCGCGGTCTTCATCACCGACAGGGTGATCTGGAACTTGGACATCCCCGCCGCCTGCATCACCACCAGCTCAGAGCTGGAGGCCAGCATGCCGATGCCAATCAGGGCACCCAGCATGGCGGCGATGGGGAAGAACATCTCGATGTCCCGGGGCACCAGGAACAGCACATAGAGGCCCACGTCGAAGATGTCGAAGTCACCCCGGCCGACGTAGCGCAACTGATCGACAAACTTGATCAGGCCGGAGAGGCCGGCCAGCACCAGCAGGCACAGGGCCGAGGTGTTGATGATAGTGCGGCCGATGTAGAGGTCGAGGATCTTGATCATCACTTGCCCCTCACCAGCTTAGCGGCAATCTTCTTGCCGGTTGGCCGGCCCTTGCCCACCAGCACCACCCCAATTGCCAGGGCCGCCAGATGGATGCCCCACATGCCGATGGCGGCGGGAATCACCTGATCTTCAATCGCCTTACGACCGGCCATCATCAGGGCGAAGTACCCCAGGTACATCAGGATCGCCGGCATCATCTTGGCAAACTTACCCTGGCGTACATTGGTGCGGGCCATGGGCACCGCAATCAGGGTCAGCAGAGGAATGGCGATGGGCACCGCCAGCCGCCAATGGATCTCGGCCCAGGCGTGGGGCGTGCCCTCATCCAGCAGCTGCTGCATGGAGTAGGCGGACAACTTGCGGCGCTTCTTGTCCACCTCCTGCTCGCGAATCTCCATCTGGTAGGTATCGAAGCCGATCTGGTTGGACTCGGGAGAGCCGGCAATCATGTTGTAGCGGGTGCCCTCACTGAGCTGCAGTCGCTGGGAACCGTCGCGCTCCTCCACCATGGCGCCGCCATTGGCCATCACGATGGAGGTTTCACTGTCCGGCTGATCATTGGGGGGCAGCATGGCCACGAACACGTTCTCCAGCTTGCCCTTGGACAAGCCTTCCACGTAGATCACCGCCTTACCGTTGGATGCCTGCTGGAACCGGCCCTGCACCAGGGCCGCCAGCCCCGCCTCAGATTCGGCCTTCTCCAGCACCTGGTACTCCGTCTCCTTGGCCCAGGGCGCCACCTTGATGGAGATAAAGCCGGAGATGATCGCCATGATCAGCGCCAGCACCAGGGTCACCCGGGTGACGTACCACTCGGACACCCCCACGGCGTGCAGCACCGTCATCTCGCTGTCGGCGTAGAGACGGCCATGTGCCAGCAGGATCCCCAGGAACAGGGACAGCGGCAAAATAAGCGCCAAGAGTTCGGGCATGTTCAGCGCCACCAGGGTGGTGATCAGCTTCCCGGGAAGCTGACCTTCGGCGGCGTCCGCCAGAATGCGAACGAACTGTTGACTTACGAAAATGGAAACCAGCACGGCCAGCACGGCAATCTGTGCTCTGAACGCTTCCTTCAACAAGTAGCGAAAGATAATCAAAGTCTGTGCTCAACTAGCAAACTTGTAATTTCTCTGGAAACGAGACGTTATTTAAGTAAACTGGTTACTTTCAGATGTTTTTGTAACCAGCCCGGGCCCTTATCCCCTATTATTTAAGGGGGCAACATCGGGGCGGACCCCAGTTTAGCAGATGGAGTTCCGCAATGATGCTGTCAGGAGCCGATAAAGGGGCCATTATCTAACAATTCATACGCTTTGTCTTTACGAAACCGGGAGATGGCATGGAGTTCAGTGTAAAAAGCGGTAGCCCAGAAAAACAGCGCAGCGCCTGCATCGTTGTAGGTGTCTTCGAACCGCGCCGCCTGTCCGCTGTAGGAGAACAACTGGATCGCATCAGCGACGGCTACATCAGCAACCTGCTGCGCCGCGGCGATCTTGAAGGAAAACCCGGTCAAATGCTGTTACTGCACCACGTACCCAATGTGCTTTCCGAGCGGGTACTGCTGGTAGGCTGTGGCAAAGAGCGCGAGCTGGATGAGCGCCAGTACAAGCAGATCATCGCCAAGACCATCAACACCCTCAACGAAACCGGTTCCATGGAAGCGGTGTGCTTCCTGACCGAACTGCACGTTAAGGGTCGCGACACCTACTGGAAGGTGCGCCAGGCGATCGAGACCACCCAATCCACCCTGTACACCTTCGATGCGCTCAAGAGCAAGAAAGACGAAACCCGTCGCCCTCTGCGCAAGATGGTGTTCAATGTACCCACCCGTCGCGAGCTGACCGTGGGTGAGAAAGCCATTGCCCATGGTCTGGGCGTAGCTGCCGGCAGCAAGATGTGCCGTGACGTGGCCAACATGCCACCGAACATCTGCAACCCCGCCTACCTGGCCAGCCAGGCGCGCCAACTGGCCGAGCAGTACGAAAAGCTGCGGGTCGAGGTGATCGGCGAAGAGCAGATGGCCGAACTGGGGATGAACTGCTACCTGGCCGTGGGCCGTGGCAGTGAAAACGAGTCGATGATGACCGTCTGCCACTACCAGGGCGGCGACGAGGACCAGCGTCCCATCGTGCTGGTGGGCAAGGGCCTGACCTTCGACTCCGGCGGCATCTCCCTGAAACCCGGCGAAGGCATGGACGAGATGAAGTACGACATGGGCGGCGCCGCCGGCGTACTGGGTACCCTGAAGTCCGTGTGCGAGCTGGACCTCAAAGCCAACATCGTCTTCGTTCTGGCGGGCTGTGAAAACATGCCCGACGGCAAGAGCTACCGCCCCGGTGACATCCTCACCACCATGTCCGGCCAGACCGTCGAGGTGCTCAACACCGACGCCGAAGGCCGCCTGGTGCTGTGTGACGCCCTCACCTATGTGGAGCGCTTCGACCCCGAGCTGGTGATCGACACCGCCACCCTGACCGGTGCCTGCGTCATCGCCCTGGGCAAGCACGCCTCCGGCCTGCTCTCCAACCAGAACTCCCTGGCTCACGACCTGCAGCATGCCGGTGAACAGTCCGGTGACCGTTGCTGGCGTCTGCCCCTGTGGGAAGACTATCAGGAGCAGCTGAAGAGCCCCTTCGCCGACATGACCAACCTGGGTGGTCGTCCCGCCGGGACCATCACCGCCGCGGCCTTCCTGTCCCGCTTCACCAAGAAGTACAGCTGGGCCCACCTGGACATCGCCGGCACCGCCTGGGAAAGTGGCGCCAACAAGGGCTCCACCGGTCGCCCTGTGCCTCTGCTGACCCAGTTCCTGCTCTCCCGCACCGGTGAGCTGGACGTGGAATAAGGCCTATGGCCTGACCAACTGAAAAAGGCGGGGTTCTCCCCGCCTTTTCTGTTTCTGTCGCCGCCTCGACGCGATAGAATACTCCGTTCGCCCTTTGGGGCTGAGCTGACACCACCCAAGTTCAACAGGCCCAGGAGCCGAACTGCATGGCCAACGCCACCTTCTATCTTATCGATGCCAACGCCGACGGTGCCTTGAGCGCCCACCTGAGCCTTGCCTGCCAGCTGGCAGCCAACTGCTACCGGCAAGGCAAACCTGTCTACCTCCACTGCGAGGACCAGACCCAGGCTGAGCAGATGGATGAGACCCTGTGGCAATTCGACGCCGACCGCTTCGTTCCCCACAACCTGGTGGGAGAGGGTCCCCGGGGTGGCGCGCCGGTGGAAATTGGCCATAATGGCCAGTTCAGCTCAAAAAAACGGCCGGTTTTAATCAACCTGGCCGCCAAAGCGCCCCAATTTGCGGTAGAATTTGCGCAAATTTTCGATTTTGTCCCGGCTGCCGACGATGCCAAGGCCCTGGCCCGTGAGCGTTACCGCGCTTACCGCCAGATGGGGGTGGAACTGACCACCCATGACCTGGCTGCGCAGCCGCTTTAGTTTTCACTGATTTCGGAACACCCATGGATAAGACTTACAACCCCAACGCCATCGAACAGCGCCACTATCAGCGTTGGGAGAATGCCGGGTACTTCAAGCCCCACGGCGACACCAGCAAAGACGCCTACAGCATCATGATCCCGCCGCCGAACGTCACCGGCAGCCTGCACATGGGCCACGCGTTCCAAGACACCATCATGGACACCATGATCCGTTACCAGCGCATGCAGGGCAAAAACACCCTGTGGCAGGTCGGTACTGACCACGCCGGTATCGCCACCCAGATGGTGGTCGAGCGCAAACTGGCCGCTCAGGGGATCACCCGTCAGGAACTGGGTCGTGAAACCTTCATCGACAAGGTGTGGGAATGGAAAGCCGAGTCCGGCGGTACCATTACCCAGCAGCTGCGTCGCCTGGGCGCGTCCGTCGACTGGGACCGTGAGCGCTTCACCATGGATGAAGGCCTGTCCAAGGCGGTTCAGGAAGTGTTTGTCCGCCTGTACGAAGATGACCTGATCTACCGCGGCAAGCGCCTGGTGAACTGGGATCCCAAGCTGCACACCGCCATCTCCGATCTCGAGGTAGAGAACAAGGAGAAGAAGGGCTTCATGTGGCACTTCCGCTACCCTCTGGCGGATGGCGTTCAGACCGCCGACGGCAAAGACTACATCGTGGTGGCCACCACCCGTCCGGAAACCATGCTGGGCGACACCGGCGTGGCGGTAAACCCGGAAGATCCTCGCTACAAAAATCTGATTGGCAAAGAGATCATCCTGCCTATCGTTAATCGTCGCATCCCCATCGTCGCCGACGAGCACGCCGACATGGAGAAGGGCACCGGTTGTGTGAAGATCACCCCGGCCCACGACTTCAACGATTACGAAGTGGGTAAGCGCAACAAGCTGCCGATGATCAACATCCTCACCTTCAACGGCGACATCCGCGACGCCGCCGAGGTGTTCGACTTCAACGGTGAAGCCTCCGACGTCTACACCACCGAGCTGCCCGAGAAATACCACGGCCTGGAGCGCTTCAAAGCTCGTAAGGCGGTAGTGGCCGAATTCGAAGAGCTGGGTCTGCTGGAAGAGATCAAAGACCACGTCCTGCAGGTGCCTTACGGCGACCGTGGTGGCGTGGTGATCGAGCCGATGCTGACCGACCAGTGGTACGTGCGCACCGCCCCTCTGGCCAAGACCGCCACCGAAGCCGTTGAAAACGGCGACATCAAATTTGTACCTCAGCAGTACGAGAACATGTACTTCAGCTGGATGCGCGACATCCAGGACTGGTGCATCTCCCGTCAGCTGTGGTGGGGTCACCGCATCCCGGCTTGGTATGACGAGTCTGGCAAGGTGTACGTAGGCCGCACCGAGGACGAAGTGCGCGCCGCCAATGGCCTGGCCGCCGACGTGGCCCTGCGCCAGGACGACGACGTACTGGACACCTGGTTCTCCTCCGCCCTGTGGACCTTCTCCACCCTGGGCTGGCCGGACAACCTGGAAGATCTGAAGACCTTCCACCCCTCCGACGTGCTGGTAACCGGTTTCGACATCATCTTCTTCTGGGTTGCCCGGATGATCATGATGACCATGCACTTCATCAAGGACGAAGACGGCAAGCCTCAGGTTCCGTTCAAGACCGTGTACGTTACCGGCCTGATCCGTGACGAGAACGGCGACAAGATGTCCAAGTCCAAGGGTAACGTGTTGGATCCTCTGGATATGATTGACGGCATCGACCTGGAGTCCCTGGTTGAGAAGCGTACCGGCAACATGATGCAGCCGCAGCTGGCCGCCAAGATCGAGAAATCCACTCGCAAGCAGTTCCCGGATGGCATCGCCCCACACGGCACCGACGCCCTGCGTTTCACCCTGGCAGCCATGGCCTCCACCGGTCGTGACATCAACTGGGACATGAACCGCCTGGAGGGTTACCGCAACTTCGCCAACAAGCTGTGGAACGCCAGCCGTTTCGTACTGATGAACACCGAAGAGCACGACTGTGGCTTCAACGGTGGCGACATGGAGCTGTCCCTGGCGGATCGCTGGATCCTGGCTCAGTACAACGACACCGTGAAGAACATCCGTGAAGCGATGGAAGGCTACCGTTTCGACATGGCCGCCAACATCGCCTACGAGTTCACCTGGAACCAGTTCTGTGACTGGTACCTGGAACTGACCAAGCCGGTTCTGCAATCTGGCAGCGACGCCCAGCAGCGTGGTACCCGTCATACCCTGATGACCGTGCTGGAAGGGATGCTGCGCATGCTGCACCCGCTGATGCCTTACATCACCGAAGAGATCTGGCTGACCGTCTCCAAGCTGATGGGCATCGAAGCCGATACCATCATGCTGTGTGAGTTCCCAAGCTTCGATGCTTCTCTGGTGAACGAAGAAGCCCACGCCGATCTGGAGTGGGTGAAGCAGTTCATCGTCGCGGTGCGTAACATCCGTGGCGAGCTGAACGTGGCGCCGTCCAAGCCGCTGAACGTGCTGCTGAAGAACGCCTCCGCTCAGGACCTGGCTCGCATCGACACCAACAGCACCTTCCTGACCAAGCTGGCGAACCTGGAGTCCATCACCGAGCTGTCTGGCGACGCACCCATGTGCACCACCCAGCTGATTGGTGAGATGGAACTGCTGATCCCCATGGCCGGCCTGATCGACGTGGAAGCCGAAATGGCCCGTATCGACAAGCAGATCGCCAAGCTAGCTCAGGATGCCGAGCGCGTTGAGAAGAAGCTCTCCAACCAGGGCTTCCTGGCCAAGGCCCCCGAGGCCGTTGTCGCCAAGGAGCAAGCCAAGCTGGATGAAGCCAAGCGCGACATCGCCAAGCTGGAAGAGCAGAAGCAGCAGCTCAGCGCTCTGTAAGCTCTAGCCTGGAAACAGAAAAGCCACCCTAAGCGGTGGCTTTTTTATTGTCTTCTCCCCTCTAAAACCACAGACGCTGGATTGCGGCATTCGCCACAATGACATCCCTCCCCCGTCTCCCCGGCGCAGGCCGGGGTCCAGCGGCTTTCCTGCTCGGCCCCGCCTGAAACCACAGACGCTGGATTGCGGCGTTCGCCACAATGACATCCCTCTCCCGTCTCCCCGGCGCAGGCCGGGGTCCAGCGGCTTTCCTGTGCCTCTCCAAAATCAAAGACACTGGGTACCGGCGTTCACCGGCATAACCGTGCTAAAGGGAACCCTATGACATTGGAACAGACTCCCTGCAAATCTGCAGCTTCAAGAGAAGGCTACGACGCAGTACTTCCCCGCGCTAACGCACAGTCGTCTCCCCGGCGCACGCCGGGATCCAGGGACTTTCTTGCGCGAGCCCCGGCTAAAACCACAGACACTGGATTGCGGCGTTCGCCACAATGACATCCCTCTCCCGCCTCCCCGGCGCACGCCGGGGTCCAGCGGCTTTCCTGTGCCTCTCCAAAATCAAAGACATATATGGACGCCCCTGCAGTTGCAAGACATTGATGAGATCGGTTTGCGGACGTATATCCGGCGTCTGTATTACCTTCGAGAGGTAGCGCCACAATGTGGTCCGAACCTGGCCACCTTCACGCTGGAACGACATTCTCTGTCGGTCTTATGTCAGGCTCTTGCCAGGCCGGATAACCGTTTTTCATCAAGTTATGCAAACTCAGGTTGCTTGGTACCCTCTATTCCCCTCTTAAAGTGGAGGAAGTGGTTATTTGGAAGCTGTGAAAGCGTGATTCAACTCGAATTGGTTTCCGCTGACCGTCATGCTCCAGGCAATCCGAGCCAGTTTATTGGCCAGGGCCACGATTGCCTTGCGTTTGCCCCGGCGCGCTATCAGGTTGCTCAGCCATCTTCCCAGCCTGTCATCTCGTTTGGCCACATGAGCGAAGACCGCTCTTGCCCCATGAATTAACAGCACCCGTA
>NZ_JBLXDO010000005.1:0-178036 GCF_048263965.1 Ferrimonas sp.
TGGTGTTTGTTTGGCGACTACACAATAACCTTTCCAGCCGTTTTCGTATCTAGTTCCCGCTAATGTGCGAAGAACCATTAAAAAGCCTTACAATTGCAGTCTGACATGGATGCAGGGCATCTGTAATATAAGTAGGTCAATAGTTTAAGGATAGAGATACGCATGTCTCAGAAACGCGCATGGCCGATTCGATTGCTCGGCTTCATTTGGGCAGGGATCAACGGCACCCGACGACTGATACTGAACTTGGTGTTCTTCGGCTTCCTCGCCCTGATTCTGGTAGGGCTCAGTCAGGATCAGGTCCCACAGGTGCCCCAGGGCGCTGCCCTGGTGCTGAACCTGGAAGGCAAGCTGGTTGAACAGCCCAGAGAGATGGATCCTTTCGAGATGGTCGCCGGCAGTGGCGACAAGGAGCAGGAGATCGTTCTCGAGGAACTGATCGACGTTATTGAAACTGCTGCCGAGGATGACCGCATCGCCGGCATCGTACTGCGTCCCGGAGGTGTCTATGGTGGCACTGCCAAGCTGGAGCTGGTGGGCCAGGCCCTGAACCGTTTCCGCGACAGCGGCAAACCGGTGATTGCCCAGTCCGGTTGGTTCACTCAGGGTCCCTATCTGCTGGCCACTTATGCCGATGAGATTCAGCTGAACGCATCCGGTACCGTCGCCATCGAAGGCATGGGCATGTATCGCCTGTTCTACAAAGATCTGCTGGACAAGGTCGGGGTGAAGACCCACCTGTTCCGCGTCGGCAAATACAAGTCCTTCGCCGAAAGCTACTACCTCAACGAAATGTCCGAGCCCGCCAAGGAAGCCAATCGCTCCCTGCTGGACGACATCTGGGGCCAGTACAAGGCCACGGTCAATGCCAACCGCACCCTGCCCAAGGGTCTGCTGGACCGTAACCTGGACCAGCTGGAAGCTGGCCTGGAGCAGGTGGATGGCGACTTCAGCCAGTACGCCCTGGAAAACGGCCTGGTGGACAGCGTGCTGACCTCGGTGGAGATGCGCGATCAGCTGTTTGAGCGCTTCGGCGCCAAGAAAGACGATAAGAGCAAGTTCAATGGCGTCTCCTGGCAGGACTACGGCGCTCAGATGACCCCTGAGATCAACCTGCCCGGTCGTGATCAGGTGGCGGTGATTGTTGCCCAGGGCCCCATCGTTCCCGGGGATCAGCCTGCGGGCACCATTGGTGGCTACTCCATGTCCAAGTTGCTGCGTCAGGCTCGTGAGGATGACCAGGTGAAAGCCGTGGTGATCCGCGTCGACAGCCCCGGCGGCAGTGTCTACGCCTCTGAGCAGATCCGTCAGGAGATTCTGGCGCTGAAGGACGCGGGTAAAACCGTGGTCTCCTCCATGAGCTCTGTGGCTGCCTCCGGTGGTTACTGGATCTCGGCCAACGCTGACCGCATCTACGCCCAGCCCAACACCATCACAGGTTCCATCGGCATCATCGGCATGATTCAGACCTTTGAAGAGACTGCCAAGACCGTCGGCGTCAACATGGACGGTGTGGGCACCACTGAGATGGCCGGCCTGAATGTGTTCAAGCCCCTGCCCGACTCCTTCAAGCGCATCATGCAGATGAACCTCAACAAGGGCTACGCCGACTTCATCAACCTGGTGGCCACCGCCCGTGACATCCCGGTTGATAAGGTGGACGAAGTGGCCCAGGGTCGTGTCTGGAGTGGCGCCGCCGCCAAAGAGCTGGGTCTGGTGGATGAACTGGGCAGCCTGGATGACGCCGTCGCCGGTGCCGCCGAAATTGCCGGTATCAGCGACTACGACACCATACTCATCGAGAAAGAGCTCAGCCCAGAGCAGCAGATCATTCAGGAGATCCTGAAAAATGCCTCTGTAGAGCTGCCCCAGTCTGAAGGCAACAAGCTGATGGGCATGGTGAAGCAGACTCTGCTGGGCCCTCTGGAGCAGCAGCTGAAGCTGTCTGACCCGCAAAACGCCTACATGCTGTGCCTGGAGTGCAGCGAGCTGTAAGCCGCTTTTCCTCTTAAGAGACACAGATTAAAGGGCCTCCTTCGGGAGGCCCTTTTGCACTCCCCCGCCCCACATCCTATAATCCGGCCATCCTGGCCTACCCCTTTGAGCATAATGACAAAAAAACGGATCTACATCGCCTACACCGGCGGCACCATCGGTATGCAGAAAACCGATCAGGGCTATGCCCCCACCGCCGGGTTCCTCACCGAGCGAGTCAAGGCCAACCCCGAATTCCAACGGGCGGAGATGCCGGAGTTTGAGATCAGCGAATACGCCGATCTGATGGACTCCGCCAACATGACCCCGGAAGACTGGCAGCACATCGCCGACGACATCCAGGCGCGCTATGACGAGTTTGACGGCTTCGTCATCCTTCATGGCACCGACACCATGGCCTTCACCGCTGCCGCCCTCTCTTTCATGCTGGAGGGGCTGACCAAGCCTGTGGTGGTCACCGGTTCGCAGATCCCCTTTGCCGAACTGCGCTCAGACGGTCAGCACAACCTACTGAACGCCCTGTACCTGGCGGCCAGCCACCCCGTTGGCGAAGTCTGTCTGTTTTTCAACAACAAGCTGTTTCGCGGTAACCGAACCACCAAGGTGCACGCAGACGGCTTCGATGCCTTTGCCAGCCCCAACCTGCCACCGCTGCTGGAAGCGGGAATCCACATCCAGTCCGGGCCTGGCGTGACCCTGCTGGAGTCCAAGGGGCCGTTGACAGTGCACCCCATCACCCCGCAACCCATCGGCGTGGTGACCCTCTATCCGGGGATCTCCTCCGAGGTGATTCGCAATATCCTGCTGCAGCCGGTCAAAGCGCTTATCCTGCTCTCCTTCGGCGTGGGCAACGCCCCGCAGCGTCCAGAGCTGCTGGACCTGTTCAAGGACGCCCGCAAGCGGGAGGTGATCATCGTCAACTTGACCCAGTGCCTTCAGGGCAAGGTGAACATGAGCGGCTATGCCACCGGCAACGCCCTGTCACAGGCGGGTGTCATCAGTGGGTACGATATGACCACAGAAGCGGCCCTGGCCAAGCTGCACTTCCTGTTGAGCCAGCCCATGAGCTTTGATGAGCGGCTGCAGGCCATGGAGCAGAGCCTGAGAGGGGAACTCAGCCGATAGGGCGTGGTGACCTTCCTGACAAAAAAGACAGCCCTCATTCGAGGGCTGTTTTTGTAAGTGCGGTTAGACCGGGTCCAACATGCCGGAGAGCGGCCGCCTTGGGGAGGCCTCCGCCTTCTCAACAGGCCGCCCCAACCTGAGCAGTATCTGAGGTGACGCCAGCCCCGTTATCTTGGACAGACGGGTCCTCAAAGAGGCCACCTGTATCGGCTGGTTGAGGAAAGAGCCCTGGTAGCCCCGCTGACAGCAACCAAGCAACACGCTCTGCAGGGCCTGCCCGGTTTCAAGCCACTGCCTGGGGCCGTCACCACAACTGGAAAGTACCAGCAGCAGCGGCGCCTTCTCCACCAGTTGGTTACTTTTACGGGCCATCATGGCGCCAAGGTTGAACCAGCGAATCATGGCTCGAACAAGGGGCGACCAGAGGGCCGACACCGCCAGCCCCTCTCCCCGGTTCGGCGGCATCATCCAGCTCGCCAGCTCCCGGCGCCAGGCTGTATCCGCCCAAAGGGTCCTGTCGCCCTGGGCCACCAGATTGGCGATACGCTGACGCTGGGCCTCACTGGACACCACCGCCAGTTGCACCCCCTCCAATTTGGCCCAATGGCGCAGATCGGCAATCAGCTCACCTTGGTCAAATCCGGGTTCATAATCGGTTCGCACCGTATGGCGGTGGGGGATCTGATCGGCCAGTTGGGCCAGATCAGGCTGCTCTTCCAGCAAAGGGCACTGCTGAACTCTGGCGAGCAAGTCGGGATTGTCGGGGTCAGGAAGCAGCTGTACCTCAATGCCAACCTTGGCTTTGGCGGCTGCCAGCCTCATGTTCATCAGGGCACAACCGCAGCTGATGTGAAGTTCACGATCGTCGGGATCAGTCACAGGCAGGGCACGAGAACGGTCTGCCAGCAGCTCAATGCTGTCATCCTGAAGTCGAAACCGCCAGGGCTGGCTGTTGTGACTGGAGGGCGCCAACATCGCACTGTGGACCATCTGACGTGCGGTCTGTTTATTCATAACCCCCTCCTTCAACTTGCTCTACAGGCGCAACCGCAAAACAGGCGTTGGCCCCGGTTGCTAACTATAAGTAAAACATCTTTTTTCACTCTGTGCGTAATTATCCTGTTCTAATCCATTCCCAGAATAAGCTCCGCCCTTTATCAAACGAAAAACGTCCGAAATCCTGAGCTTACTCAATGAGACTGGCGCAGTTGCTGTTCTCTCTCACGAATCCTCTGCTGGAGCTCGACGAGGTTCTCATCCAGTCGCCGCTCCCCAATCATCATCGCCTCCTCCATCAGTTGCGGCTGCAACCTGAGGATCTTCTGACCGACCTGGGTGCGATAGAACTCGGTCAGCGCCCTAAGCTCCGCCTCGGTGAACGCTTCCTGATAGAGAGCGGCGTAATCCTCTTTGACGCTGTCCCATCCGGCGTATTTGAAGTAGAACGCTTTCAGGGTTGCTTTGAAGGGCGCCATCTCCGGATTGGCACGAACCTGGAGATCCAGAACCACTTCCAGGCTTTCATTGGTGAGGCGCTCAGCTCCCATCGCTTCCAGCATCTCATGGGCCACCTTGAGGTGAGTGTCACCCTTGGCTGGCAAGGCAACAAGCATCGCCGTGGCCAATACAGTGGCTATAAAGGAAGGGGACATCTTTTCTCCATTAGGGGTGATGAGTTTGGTGACGGGTCTGGCGAGCCCTTACTGCTCGCCCTCCTTGGGATTTACGGCATCCTCGGCCGCATGAATACGCTCCAGGGTCTCGGGGTGACTGCTCAGGTACTGGGTCCAGTGGCCAGAGCTGTCCTCATCCAGGGACTGATGGCTGGACTCAGCCAGCAAGCGCATGGCAGTGGCGAAGTACACCGGAGACAAGCCAAGCTGCTTCAGTTGTGCATGGGCAAAGCGATCCGCCTCCGACTCCATCTCCCTGGAAAACGCGCTGTCGATAAGGCTGCTGCCGGCTCCGATGATCACCTCACCGGCTCCCTCAATGTCCCCCAGCACCAGTGCGAACAGCATACTGTTGGCGGTGGCCCGGGCCAGTTGCTTCAACCCGTGCTGGTGCTCCACATGACCGATTTCATGGAGCAGCACCGCCGTCAGGGCGTGGGGCTCCGGCTCCATCAGAGTGACAATCTCATCGGTCAGCACCACGGTACCGTCGGGCAGGGCGAAGGCGTTGGCGCCCATTTTGCTGCTGCGAAACAGCAGCTGGTAGTCGCTGCTGTTCAGTGACAGGTGCTGCAGCGAATGCTGCCATTGGCCTCGAACCCGCTCTCTTTGCGCCTCATTGAGTTCACTGGGATCCATCAGGGTCTTGTCCAGCAGAAACAGAGTCTGTTCCCCAAGTTGGCGCGGCACCGCATCAGGCAACAGGCTCACCGAGGCGTCTGCCGCAGCGGGCAGTGCCTTGGTCACCATCACCCACAGAAACAGCGGCACCAGCAGTACGCCAGCCAATACCGCGCTCCAGTGCCCCTCCAGCCAGTGCAAGACTCGCTGGGCGCTTGAGGTCTGGGGCCAGCGAAACCCCGGATCATTCGGGGTAAACAGGGCGCCATCGGCAAAACGAAGGTCCACCGGCAATCCCGCCAGTACCTCTCCCTGCTCACAGTCGCCAAGATCGCAGCATATGTGGCGAGAACTGTCGCCGTCCAGGTAGAGGATCAACTCTTCCTGAACCAGTTCAACCCGCCCCTTCTGACTTTGACCGCTTCCGGGGGCCAGGTAGACCCCCTCAATCTGAAGACTCATTGCCCAGTCCTATCAGGTGATGGAGAGATCGAGATCGAACAGTCCCGCCGCTTCTTCACCGAAAGCGGAATCTCCTTCGCCGACGGTGTTGGTGAGGGTATCCGCACCAGGCAGCAGCATCACCCCGATGGCGTCGGTCATGTATTTGAGTTTGCGCACCTGGGTGACCGGGTAGGCCAGCCCCAGGGTGCAGGCCAGCATCACCGCATTGGTGGTCATCATTCTCATGTAACTGCCTAACTTGATTTCAGGCTTAAAGGAGACCACGCCCTCGATCGAGGTCTCACCGATCAAGTGGTTAAGTACCATGCTCTGGTACAGGGCGCGCACCATAAAGCTGATCAAAAACGCGGCGCCGTAGAACAGCAGCATGGGCACCAACTGGAAGTCCGGCTCGCCCTCGGCGTTGTAGGCAAACAACCCCTCCCCTAACCCCAGTATGGAGAAAAGGGCGATAAACAGCACAAAGCCCAACCCCAGCCCGGCAAAGGAGGCTTTGTAGTAACTGCCGCTGGAGGTGTTCACCTCGAAGCGCTTGCCACCATAGGTGGTGTGGCTATAGAGGTATTGATCCATCTTCTTAAACACCCAAGGCATCGCCAGGTACAGGGTAAAGGCACCCACAATAGGCAGAAGCACAAAGGTCGCCAATAAGCCGAAGTAGCTGCCCTCGAAGGAGAAGCGCACGTTTCTGTAGGCGGTCATTCGCATGGAGAAGCGCATCCCCTGCAGAATCAGCCAGGGGGTCGCAACCAGCAGGCCCAAACTGAACAGCAGGCCGGCGATGGGAAAGAACTGGGATAGCACAGAAAAGCCAATGAGTACGGCAACGGCGATCACCCGCCCCTTAAGAATCTGCATCGGCTTGGCCAGATAGCGGAAGCTGTGGCCCTCCAGCTTGGTGTGGCCCAGCAGGTACTGATTGTTGCGCACCTTGGCCCAAGCGCTGTAGATCCCAAGGGTGACGATGCTCAGCAGCAGATTGACGATCCACAGTTTGAAGTAGTCGCCCCCGGTGCCGGTAAACTCTAGCGGTACCTTCCTGGCCTCCTTGCTGAAAATGGACTCCCTCTCGGCAATCGCCTGAGCCTGCTGCTGGTGTTTCTCGGCGATCAACTGCTTCAGGCGAGCGGCGCGCTCTGGAAACGCGCTTGCATCCAGCTGCCCCAGGGCATCAACCAGCTCTGTCAGGCTGTATTTATCGTAGTTAGGTTCCATCTGTCCTCTCTAATCCCTTCTCCAATATGCGGAGACAAAAATTGTTGCGCCCTAATCTACCTGCATCCACTAGTGAGATAAAGAGGGGGTGATCGCAATTTATCTAACTAAATCAGTGCATTTGACGCATGAACAAGACGGCAGCAATGGCCGTCAGTGCAAACAGAGGAATGTTGGACAGCAGATAGACCGCGAACCTGAGTTCTACCTTGTTGATCAGGGCCTGCACCAGGCTGTGGGCCACCCGCAGCACCACATAGCTCCAGGCAAGAATCATGGTAATGCTCCCCTGCTCACCCATTAGGACCAGGGCGATGATAAGGGGGTAGAACAGCGTGGGCTGCTCCATCAAGTGGTTGTAGTTGTCAGCTTTCCAGCGTACCGGCGGAGGCAACTGATCCATCTGCTCCCCTCTGGGGGCATTGGGGTCAAGTGTCATGCCGGCTTTGAGGATGGCGGGGATTCGGGTGAAGTACATCCACAGCCACATCACCAGAGACCAGCAAATCAACGCCACTACTGGGCCAAGCAGAGGGGAATATTGAGGCATATCGACGTCCTGTCGAATGAGTAAGCTAGGGTACTTAGTAACTCACAGCTTAACAAGGGTTTCAACCTGACAGCCGTGGTAAGCGCTACCTGGCCGTCGAGACCACCGCCAAGCCTTCAAATTCGATCCTGTCTTCCCTAACCAGACGCTGCTCCACCAGGTAATGCTCAAGTTCATGAAGCATCTGCATCACCAGGTCCGACTGGCGCGACAGCTTTCGCATCAAATCGACCAGGGGTTTGCCAGTTTGCCCTGCGTCCACCGCCACCATCAATTCAGCCAGTGTCTGATGCAGATCCTTATGGCTCTGGTGTAGCTTGTTGAACCAGATGGTGTTTGAAAAACAACGACCCGGACCATAAAGCCATTTGCCCAGGCGACACTGGGTATGATGGGCTTCAGGCCAGCTTAAGGTGTTTGCGTCGCTCATCAGGTCCAAGTTGTAGACGCTGTCGATAACCGCTTTACGCCACTGAATATGGTCCAGTTGGGCCATGTGTAACATGCCCAGGAGCTGAGACGGCCAGTGCCGTCCCTCCTGCAGGAAATTGAGAAAACTCTTAAGGGGCAGTGGTGGGCTGATCCAATACCCCTGCGCCACGCTGCAGCCGGTGTTTTGCAGCAAACGATAGCAGGATTCTGTTTCTACCCCTTCGGCAACGATCTCCAGGTCCATGTTATGGGCCATCTGAATACTGGATTGAACGATGGAGAGTTCCTTTTCCGACGCTTCCACCTGGCTGATGATCGACTTGTCTATCTTAATGGTGCTAAAGGGCCAGCGAGCCAGGGTTCCCAGGTTGGAAAATCCGCGACAGTAATCATCCATCACCAGTCGAATACCCAGGTTCTTCAGCTTATTGAGGTTCTCTATCACCACAGGGCACTCATTGAGCACCACGGTCTCGGTCAGCTCTATCTCTATCTGTTCCGGGACGATCTCTCCCCGCGCGACCCCCTCCATCAGCAACTTGACCAGCTTTCGGTTCTGGAAGTCATGGGCTGACACGTTGAATGAAACAGGAAGCGGCTGACCCAGTTTGTTGATCTGACCGATATCCTCTATAAGGCGTTTGACCATGCACAGGGTCAGGCGGTTGATAAAGCCGTTGGACTCGGCCTGGGGAATAAAAGCGCCGGGAAGTACCACCGTACCATCGGCCCTGATCCAGCGAATTAAGGCTTCAGCACCGCAGATCTCTCCGGTGATCATGGAAACCTTGGGCTGGTAATAAAACTCAAATTCCCGCTTGTGCAGCGCGCTTTCCAAATCGCGTCTTGTTGTTGCCCTGGCGCTCATAGAGATGTCCGATTGTTGGTGACAAAGAAAACAGAACTAATCATGTTGCTATGCCCAATATCCTTGGCATCTGATCCTAAGAGCACGCTCATTTGTTGCCTATTTTTTGCAACTTCAATGAGTTGCGAACTGCTCTAGCAGGCTCATGTGAAACTCTAATTTCTGAATTCTGCAATCGAAAGTACGGAGATCTCAATTTAAGCCGAAACTAATATAAAAAGTAACCAAGAGGATAATATTCCCCATTATTACCGATCACAGGACACAAACAGGGTTCAAGCACGTTCCGCCAAGCGTCCATTAAAAAGGGGCCTTGCGGCCCCCTGCATCATTCAGTTTTTTGTTGACCCGGCTTTGTAGGCCTGGGTGCCCCACAAAGGCACTGTGGAGAGCGAGTGCTTATAGCTGCCCTTGGTCTCTTTAGTGCTGTAGGCGATGTAGAGCAGGGTCTGGGTCTTCTGATCCAAAATGCGTCTTATCTTCAGGCTCTTGAACAGGACACTCTTGGATTTTTTGAACACCACCTCTCCGGATTTGCCGGTATCGATGGCGGCGATCATCTCCGGGGTGATCTCACCGGTCTGGCGACAGGAGATGCCCATATCACTGGGATCGGCAAAGTCCAGATCCGCTTCGATGTTGGAGATATGGCAGGTGACGCCGGTCACTATGGGGTCCTGCAACACCTCAACCTTGATGTCCTTGGTGGTGAACAGCCCCAGGGAAACATCCCCCACCTCGTTGTTGTCACAGCCCGACAGGGCCAGGGCCGCCAGGGCCAAAATCCAGGCTCTCATGGGTTACTCCGGCTTAAGACGGGTGATCTGGTTATCATCAAACTGATGCTTGAGCACATCCTTGGACAGGTGGTTGATCTCCCCATCCCTGCCCACAGTCAGATGTTGGTTCTCACTGTTATGATTGGACTGCCAGACGATCAGCGCCTGCATGGCGGCTTCACGTTGCTCATCGGTCACCAGGGTGCCATCGGGCCACTTACCAATTTCAACCGCGGTCTGAAGCTTCTGCGCCAGTTCTGCGTCCATGTTCGCTGCCAGTGTTTGCCACTCCATGCCTATCCCCTTTTATTCAGCGCGATTCTGACCCGGGTCACCAGGTAACCTACAAAGCCCACGGCCATCATGCCGATACCCGCAGGTTTACGCCAGTTCTCCGCCTGCTCTCCGCCCCAGAACCATAGGGCAAATCCGCCGACAAAGGCCAGCAGGGCCAGGAAGCTGTGGTTCATCAATTGGGTTTTCTTGTTGATGGATGCGATGCGCTGGGCAGATTCGATCTTGTCGCTGTCGCCATCCAGCACCACCTTGCAGTGGCTGCAGGTCTTCGCCTTGTCTGAGATGCGCTTGCCACAGGCGGGACAATCAATTAACGCCATTTCCACTCCTTGTCATCTATGCCCTGACCGGCGCGGGCCGGGGCTGTCTTGCGCCGCCCACTATTACAGAGGCGACCTTCAAGGTAAAGGGTTTCCTCGGTGAAGGCGATATTGCCGCCGCCAACAAACAGAAACGCCGCCTACGAGAGGCGGCGTCTCAGCCCAGGAGAAGGTTTACTCTGCCGGGCTCTGGGCCTTGCCCTCTTCTTTTACATCCGGCGAGGTGGACCAGTAGTTGGCCACCGTCTGCTTCATCTCCTTGGAGAGCAGCAAGATGCCGAACAGGTTAGGCAGGGTCATCAACACAATGGAGACCGCCGCCAGGTTCCAGACAATAGTGGTGTCCGCCACCGCCGCAATCATAAAGCCGGCCACATAAAACACCCGGTAGGTGAGGATCCAACGACTGCCAAACAGGTAGGTAACCGCACGGTCGCCGTAGTAGGACCAAGCGATGGCCGTAGAGAAGGCGAACAGCAGCAGGCCGATGGAGACCACATACTGGCCATACTCGCCGAAGTAGCCCCGGGTAAAGGCCTTGGTGGTTAGCTCTGCCGAGTGAATCAGTGAGCGGCCCTCGATGGTCACAGCCAGATCCATTGGCTTACCTTCGGCGATCTCCAGGTTGCCGCTGAAGGGGAAGCCTTTCACTGTGTAGCGCACATCTTCCGCCACCGAGCGGGCAGCAATCAGGGTAAAGTCCTGGTTCACCGCTTCACCGTCACGAATGACAATGACGCCGTTGTAGGCGTTCACGGTGGAGTCCTGGCCAGTGAGGTAGTGGAACAGCTCGGTCTTATCACTGTCGACGCCGTCACTGTAGTGGCCCTGTACATACTCGATGTCGGCGGTCTGGAAGCTGTTGTGGTGTTTCTCTGTCCACACGCCAGAGGAGAGGATCACCATGCCAGTCAGGGTACAGACGATGATGGTATCAATGAAGGGCTCGAGGATGGACACCATGCCCTCGGACACCGGCTCATCCGCACGGGCCGCGGCGTGGGCGATGGGCGCACTACCCTGGCCCGCTTCGTTGGAAAACAGGCCTCGGTTTACCCCTCGGTTAAAAGCATAGGCAAAGGTGGCACCCAGGAAGCCGCCGGTGGCCGCAGAGCCGGTGAAAGCGTCTTTGAATACAGACACAAAGGAGGGCACCAGGTTATCCAGGTTGTAGAAGATCACCGCCAATGCGCCAATGACGTACACCACGGACATGAAAGGCACCAGGGTGGAGGTCACCTTGGCGATGCGGCTGATGCCGCCCAGGATCACCAGCGCCAGCAGGATGGAGAGCACACCACCGGTAACCACGGGCGCGATGCCGAAGGTGGCTTCCATGGACACGGCGATGTTGTTCACCTGGGGCATATTACCGGTACCGAAGGAGCTGACGATGGTCGCCAGGGCGAAGATCACCGCCAGCCACTTCATGTTCAGTGCCTTGTCCATAAAGTACATGGGGCCACCGGCCATAGTGCCGTCGTCGGTCTTCTCCCGGTACTTGTGGGACAGGGTCACTTCCACGAACTTGGTGGTCATACCCAGGAAGGCGGTCATCCACATCCAGAACAGGGCTGCTGGGCCGCCCAGGAAGATGGCCAGGCCCACCCCCCCGATATTACCTGTACCTACGGTACCAGATAGCGCAGTGGACAGCGCCTGGAAGTGACTGGTGTCGCCAGCCATTTTGGAGTGATCATGTTTGCCCCGGACGATACTCCAGGCGCGGCCAAAGTAACGAATTTGGGGGAATCCAAGGTAGAGGGTGAAGAACAGACCCACACCCAGCAGCACCCAGGGGAACCAGGGCGCGGAGCCCAGGAACCCATCCAGGGACAGGAGGAAGTTGTTAATTACCTGCAAAACGATTTCCTTATTATTGTTCGGGGCCGCTTCCAGGCCCGGTTTGTTTTGTCCCCCCTACACTAGCAACAAGGCTCCACAGGGCTCAAGGCAGCGACTTTCGTCTTCAAAAGCGGTATTTCCCACATAAGCGTCCATTTGGCAGCAGAGAATCCTAAACAGCTTGCACCGTTGAAAATTTGTGCACTGGTGAACTGGTGTTCACCGCCGGATCCTCCAGGGGAAAATGTAAAGAAAAAGTTGGAATGGAGAGGGGTTACAACGAGTTCTGGTGAAGATATAGCCGATAGGTGCTCCGTAGGTTCGTTCAGAAATCATCAGGGTTCAATGAGATATGCTGAAGCCAGTCCCGATTTCGTCACCAAGCCAAGGAGTACTCATGAGTAAACTCAGATACATGCCCCGCCCCATTCCCTGGGCCGTGGTCCTGTCGATACCCCTGATATTGGCGGCGCTTATCGCTATTCCACCCGCCCTCGCCAACGACGCCGAGTGTCAGAGCTGCCATACCACAGAGGATATGGCCGAGTCTGAACACATGGATACCGAGGGTATGAACTGTCTGAGCTGCCACGAAGCTCACGACTAAAGGTTGTCGGCGGCGGCCTGCAGGGTATAGCCCCCTGCCGGCGAGGTAGCAGACAGCCTGGCCTGCACTCTGAGGATCCCCTCCAGCAAGGGGGTATCCTTGCGATAAGCCAGGTATATCTCCCGCTCCATCAGGCTGCCCTCACTCAGCCTGAACAGCTGACCACTCTCCAGGAAAGGCTCCACCATGGAGAGTGGCAGGTAGGCGGCGCCGCCCCTTTTCAGAAGTATATCCAGAGCGATGCGTGCACTGCTGGTGCGCATCGCCGGGGGCACAGACCCCGGATGCTCCTCGGCATGAGCCTGGGCAAACTGCACCCCCCAGTCCACAAAGATGTACTCCCCACAAAGTGCCTGCTCCGCTGATTCCTGGCAGGTGCTCACCAGCACCAACTCCAGCCTGGCCACCTCGCTGCACTGCAGTAGCTCAGATTTTACCGGCTCAAACAGAATCCCCATATCCAGGGTGCGCTGCAACAGCGCCCGGTTCACCTGTTCCTGACTCAGGGTGTCGGCACTGAATGCGTAGCCACTCATCGACTCGGTGATCAGCCCCAAACAATGTTGCAAATAGGCATCCCAGACATTGGGCGTTCCCGCCATAGTCAGCTGCGCCTGCTCCCCCTTGGCCAACTTCAGATCGTCCCTGGCCTGTTGCAGGGTACTGACCATCACCTCGGCATAACGAACCAACCTCTCCCCTGTCGAGGTAAGGCGGATGTTGTTGCGCTGACGCACGAACAAAGAAGCATCGAAATACTCCTCCAGTTGCTTGATGCGGGCACTCACCGCCGCCTGGGTGATGTTCAGGCTGTTTGCGGCCCGGCCAAAGTGGCGCTCTTTGGCCACTTCCAGAAAGGTTTTAAAGACTTTGACGTCCATGGCGACTCCAACGGGTTTCTGCGCCGATGTTAACAACGAATTTTTGTCGAGACGATAGAAATTTATCGTTTTTCTTTATCCGGTTTCAGATCTATCTTTCGCGCGATCTCATGCCTTGAGTGAATACCATCAATACATTGAAATATTTAATCTTTATCGGGATTTGTTATGTCTGATGTCGATTTTCGATTCGGTAGCAAACTGTTTGTGGACAACAACAGATATGCCAGAGGATTTAATCGCTCCGGTGACTTCACCATTGGCGAGAGCCATCTGCTCACCAGTTTTGGTACCACCATGCAGGGGTTAGCAACCGGTCTTCTTGAGCCTCAATCTGACACAGAGCACCATTTTCAGCAGGTGTGTCAGGCCAAGGCAGATCCCGAAACCCCTCTGGAACGTGTATGGCTGAAGTACCAGAGGTTGGCCAATGGCAAACCAAAGATCTACACGCTGCACGACAGCAAAGTCAGCGTCGATCTGAACAGCCCAATTGATGACGATTAATTTTGGACAGGCTTAATGAACATCTGTTTCCTCATGTACCCATGGCAGCGTATCGACCCTGCCTTTGACTCCACGCTGCGCCTTATCCACGAGTGCGCCATTCGGGGACATACCGTGGCGATAACCACGCCCAACAGCCTGACCATGCGCGACTCCACCGTGTATGGCTTTTGCGATGTCATCATCAAAAGCCGAGCGGTCTCTGATAAGGCGGAGCGTTTCTACGCAACCGCTGAGATGCGTCGGGTAAAGCTGCCGATGGCGGGGTTCGACTGCATCTTCATGCGAGCCAACCCTCCCCTGGACACTCTGGCACTGAACTTCCTGGACTCCATAAAGCAAGACACTCTGATCATTAATGATCTGGAGGGGCTGCGCATCGCCAACAACAAGCTGTACACCGCGGGCTGGTCCGGTCCTGCCAGTCAGTTCATTCCCAACACCCATGTCTCCAAGAACAAGGAGTATCTGATGCAGGTGTTGGAAGAGAACGACGCCGGAAAAATGATTCTGAAACCATTGAACGGCTATGGCGGACACGGTGTCATCGTAATCGAGAAGAGCGCACAGCAAAGTGTCAGTTCCCTGTTGGACTACTACATCGGAAGCGGCGACAAGAGCAACTATGTGATCCTGCAAGATTACATTGAGGGCGCTGAAGAGGGCGACAAGAGAATCCTGATGCTTAATGGCGAACCTATCGGTGCCATGCGCAGGGTCCCTGCCAAGGGGGACGTACGCTCAAACATCCATGCCGGCGGCAAGGAGGTCAAGCATACCCTGACACGTCAGGAGAAACAGCTGTGCGCCACCGTGGGCCCCAAGCTGGTTCGTGACGGCCTCTACTTCGTTGGTCTGGATGTGATCGGTGACAAGCTCCTGGAAGTCAATGTCCTGAGTCCCGGAGGCATTACCCGGATCAACAAACTCAACCGAACCCGACTGCAGAGACAGGTGATCGACTGGGTGGAAAACATCATCAACAGCCGCGAACTGCTGCTGCAACGTAAATCCGATTACCGTCAGGCAATTCTCGATGCAAACATTATCGCTGACTGAAGCGATCGAGCTGATCGAGGCCGCGACTCCCTTTACCGCAGTGGTGGAGGGATGCCTGGAAGTCAAGATTGATGCTTATATGCCCGTAGTGGCCGCGGCCATTCACGCTGGAGGACAGTTAAGGCGGGATCTTCTGGACAACTGTTTGCTGTCCAACAAGGAGCGGTTCTACGAGGAAGATCCGGCCACTGACCAGTTTATTTCGTCTCAACCCATCACACTGGTGGGTCGGGACTCGAGATTCGAGTATGACCTTAACCGCCCCAGGGCACTGAGCACCTACTACCGCTCAGCATGGAGCAGGCAGGTGTGGCAAAGGCCGTTAAGCGCCAAACAGCGGGAACGGAGTCACCTTAAACACCAGTGTTTTTATACGTTGTTCGATGCCTTGTTGGCCAAGCTTGAGGGATTGTTCCCTAATGTGCTGGTATTTGATATTCACAGCTACAACCACAAACGCATTGAGCGTCAGGTGCCGCTGTTCAATGTCGGTACTGCTCAGATCGATATGGAGCGATGGGGGACTGTCGTCGAGCGCTTCAACCGTGAGCTCAACCGGATTAAGCTGTCCGATATCAAGGTGGAATCAAAGCTCGATGAGGTGTTCCAGGGACGCGGATACCTGATAGCACACACCAACGCCCGGTTTGATCGCACTCTGGTGCTGCCCACTGAGGTTAAAAAGGTCTACATGGACGAAGAGAGTGGCACCATGTTTCCACTCGTGGTTCAGGACCTGAGCTTGGGTATGAAAGAGGCTTTTGCCCAGACGGCGGCCTACTTCGCCAGGCGCCACAATAAGAGGACAAAGGCAAGCAAGCATCAGATGCTGAGCCAGGTCATTGATCAGGATGTGCTGGAGTTAGACAGGCAGCTGGCCTCCATAGGAAAAGGGCTGGAAACCCTGCCCTACTTGAATCCGCTGAATATCGAACAGGAACGGCGCCGTTTTCGCAGTGGTTGCCGCCGTTTCAGCCCCAGGTTTAAATACAAACCTCTGGCCGTGGACCCTTTCCTGCTAAAAGAGAAGCTTTACCAACTTCCCTTCGAGAGGATATCGGACCCGGCGATTCGCACCCTGTATCAAGGGATTGCCGACAACCTGTCCCGCAGGGTTGATATGCTGACCTCTGTGGGCAAGGAGGAGTTTCGCTATGCCAGCCTGCGCTACTATGGCAGGCCAGATGTTGAAGCGGTGCAAAAGGCTCGATTTCTCCTCCAGGCAGCGCCCCTGAACGAGGAGGAACAACCACAGCCGGCGATCAATGCTGAACAGGCAGTGCATCGCCTCCAGTTGTGCGCCGACAGCTGGGGGCTGAAGTGTCGGGTTCAACAGAGCGGCCGCCTGGCGGCCAAAGCGATGGTGGTGTCGGGACGAGGAAAGCCGACCTTGTTGATCAACAGAAACCGCACTTATACCGACAGGGAGTTATCGGCACTGGAACTTCATGAATTGGGTATCCATGTCGCAACCACCCTGAACGGACGCCGACAGCCCTTACAGGTGCTGAACCTGGGCCTCCCAGGCAGCAACCAGACTCAGGAGGGCCTGGCGATCATGGCCGAGTACTGCGGCGGAGCCCTGACTCTGGACAGGCTTAAGATGCTGGCCAGCAGGGTACTCGCCGTCGATTCGATGCTGGTCGACGATAACTTCGACCTGACCATGCAAAGGCTGATTGAGGAAGCCAGATTGAGCACCGACAGCGCCTTCGACGTGGCGGTCAGGGTATACCGCTCTGGCGGTCTGACCAAAGACTATCAGTACCTGACGGGATTCCTGAGTATTCTGACACTGTCCAGCAACCGCACTCTGGAGCCCTTGCTTGCGGGTAAGGCGTCGGTGGATAACCTTGACCTGCTTGAAGAGCTTTGCCAACGAAACTGGATCACGGCGCCAACCTCACTGGTGGCGTTGCACCCACAAGGAAACGAAGATCCAATTATCCAGTATCTGGTCAAAAGTCTGGTTCACTGATCTGCTAACAATAAAGGGTACCCCGGGGTGCCCTTTTTCTATGCGCGAGCCGATGGGATGCAGTATGCTGGAGCCCTGGCCTCCACAGGAGCAGAAAGTGAATATTGAAAATGACAGCGTTGTATCCATCGCTTATACCCTTCGACTGGTTACCGGTGAAAAGGTTGATGTGGTCTCACGCAACGATCCCCTGGTGTATGTTCATGGCAAGGGCGATCTGGCGGAGGGGCTGGAAGAGGTGCTTCTTGGGCATAAAGCCGGCGATCACCTCACCGTTACCCTGACACCGGATCTGGCCTTCGGTGACCACGACCCCGAGATGGTCAAGCAGGTGGACGCCTCCATCATCAAGGGGGCCGAGCAACTTAAGGTAGGCATGCAAATTCATGCCGAAACCGATCACGGCCCCATGGAGCTGACGCTCACCGAGATAGACGGCGACACTCTGACCCTGGACGCCAACCACCCATTGGCGGGAAAGACCGTTATCTTCGATGTCTACATCTGCAAGGTCGCCCCGTCAGAAGAGGCCACGGCAAACCCTCTTAACTAGCTGATTCATAGCCATATTGCAGGCTGACTAACAGCTTTATCTCCGCACCCACAACCTCTGGTATACACTTTAGAAGAGACCCAATACCAAGGAGGTTCCTATGGGTGCCGCCATCAAAGTCATCGACTATCTCGATTCCCTTGGGGTGCAGTATCAGCTGGTTCCCCATGCACACAGCCAGTCTTCCATCCAGTCCGCGACTAACGCCGGCGTGCCCGCCAGACAGACCGCCAAGTCCGTCGTTCTGGAGGACAACGAAGGTCGCCGCATCCTGGCGGTGGTCCCGGCCGCTAACAGAGTGGTGATTCAAAAGCTCAGCGATCAGCTCAAGCGGGAACTGCATCTGATCCCCGAGACCAAACTAAAGGGTCAGTTCAGCGATTGTGAGTTGGGCGCGGTGCCTCCCGTGGGCAAGCCATACAACCTGATGGCCGTCTACGAGGATGATCTGTGTAAAGAAGATCACATCTATCTTGAAGCAGGCGATCATGAGCACCTGATTCGCATTAGCCGCAATGGCATGCAAGCCCTGATGGCCAACCAGGCCCACGGCCACTTCAGCGCCACCTCAGTGGCCAATGAGAAGCCAAGACGAGCCTGGGACTGGCAGTAGCGCTTTAGCGTGATCAAAAAGGGCGCCCCTTGGCGCCCTTTTGGTTACTGTTTCTTTATGCCAGCCAGCAATGACAGAAAAAACTCCGCGCCACGCTTTCGGGCAAAGGCCACATTGCGCTCCGGGATCTCCTCCGGATTGTCATAGTCTGCCAAAGCCCTGGCCATGCTCTCTTCCCTAATCAAGTGAATGGTGGGCCAGGGAGAGCGGTTGGTGAAGTTGGCCGGGTCGCCTTCCGGCTCCCCGGCAAAACAGTAATCCGGGTGGAAACTGGCCAGCTGATAAACACCCTCATAACCTTGCATCTGCAGCAGAGCATTGGCCAGTTCAACCAGTTCCAGGTACTGGTCAAAATCTGCGAAGCCCTGGGTCAGGACACACAGAGTGGTGGCCACATTCGGGTGTTGGTCCAGGTATTGGCACTCCAGGAACAGCGTTTCCAGTGCGCTGGGCAGTTCCTCTGAGTCGATCTCGGCGTAGCGGATGGTATCCGCTTCCACCTCACGCCGGGCAAAGGGGCACAGGTTGTACTTCATGATGACCCGCTCCACCCAGGCGCGGGTCTGGCTCAGGGCATGGTGTTCCTTCACAGACGGTCTCCTTCATCACTTACCCTCATTAGGGAGCGCGAAGGGTAGCACAGACTCAGGCCCGATGCCGCTGCTAGGCCAACCAGAAGCTCAGGTGCATAATCAGGGCGACGGCGGTCAGCCCCTGGCGCAGTCCAGCATACCCCTGGGGCTTGCCTTCGATCCAGCGGTCGCTGACCAGCATCAGCAGATAGCCAACCGCCAACCAAGGCAAGGCCCCCACTGGGCCCAGACCCACCAGGGCGACCCAGGCCAGAATACTTGGGATCATTGCCAGATAGGTTTGCCAGGGACGCGCCTTGGCGATGACACTTTGATACCAGTGGATTCCTCCCAAAAAGGAGAGAATGATGGCGCTGTACTGAGAAAAGCCCATCAGCGCTGTGTCCGAAGAAATGGCGCCCAGCACCATCATCATGGGAAGGGCTACGAAGGGGATCAGCCCGGCTGCGCCGAGCCAATAGGCGTGTATGTGCATGGGACCTCCAGGTGCAGCTCAAGATAAGTTGCTACGCAGAGGTCCACAAATGGGATCTATTGGGTGACCATCTTGGCGATCGCCTCCGCCCGCTCCTCGTCAGTCATCTCTGACGGTGGGGGCACCAGAATCCCCCGCTGGCAGGCGGGACGCTCAGCCAGTTCATCGAGCCAACGCTTCAGGTTGGGCAGGCCTTCGATGGAGATACCACTCCACTCATGGGTGCGCACCCAGGGCCAGGTGGCCATGTCGGCGATGGAGTACTCTTCGGTCAGGTAACGAGTCTTGGCCAGTTGAGCGTCCATCACTTCAAACAACCGACGCCCCTCCTTCTGATAACGCTCGATGGCCGCCGGGATCTTCTCGGGAAAGTAGCGGTAGAACACATTGGCCTGCCCCATCATCGGACCCACGCCGCCCATCTGGAACATCAGCCACTGAATTGCTCTGGAGCGCTCCTTGGGATCCTTAGGCAGATACTTGCCTGTCTTCTCTGCCAGATAGAGCAGGATGGCACCGGACTCAAACACGGCAAAATCATCATTGTTCCCATCCACTATGGCCGGAATACGTCCATTGGGATTGATGGCCAGAAACTCCTGCTGTTTCTGCTCCAGGGCCATCAGGTCCAGTGGATGGACCCGATACTCCAGCCCCATCTCCTCCAGGGCGATGGAGACCTTGTGGCCGTTTGGGGTGGCGGCGGTATACAGCTCAATCATGACAACTCCTGGTTAACTGAATGCGGGTCGGACGGCTAGCAGGTTACGCCAGCGTTCAATGTTGGGATAGGACTGCACCAGGGAAAACTTGACCCTTTCCATAAAGGCGAAGAGCGTCCAGGCGGTAATGTCGGCCACGGTGAAGCATTCACCGGCCAGGTAGGTGCTCTCTCCCAGGCGCTGTTCCAACTTGGGCAAAAACTCATCCAGTCGCTTTCTGGACTCCTCCCCCCAGGCCTCAACACAGCGCTCTCTGTCGGCGTAGACACCGCTGAGATTGCGAAACGCCTGAAACGCCGGAACCAGGCCC
The DNA here is from genome assembly GCF_048263965.1 of Ferrimonas sp. Taxonomy (NCBI): domain Bacteria; kingdom Pseudomonadati; phylum Pseudomonadota; class Gammaproteobacteria; order Alteromonadales; family Ferrimonadaceae; genus Ferrimonas; species Ferrimonas sp. Next base: position 20,484 of record NZ_JBLXDO010000005.1, read on the forward strand.
TGGTGCTCAATGATACGGGTCCACATCTCCACCCTGCCCTGCTCCAGAGGCGTCGCGCCAAACAGGCCCGTTGGCTTTATAGCATCAAAGTAGCGGCAGATCGCCAGGCTTTCACAGATGGTTTCACCGTCATCCAGCTCCAGAACCGGCACATGACCATTGGCGCTGAGTCGGCGGAACTCGGTGGAGAGGTTTTCCCCGCCTCGAATGTCTACCTCCTGTCGCGGCACCTCCAGACCGGCCTCGGCCAGAAATAGGGACACGCGCAGGCAATTCGGGGTGGGGGCGGTTTGATGAATCTTCATTGACACTCCTTTTCCGGAACGATCGTTTAGATTAGAATCTATCGATATCAGAACGAACGGTCAAGAATTTTGGAGGCAGTATGGCAAGACAGTGTTGCTTCGACAGAGAGGAGGTGCTGGAACGGGCTATGGGTCTGTTCTGGCAGCGCGGCTTCGAAGCTACATCCGTGGCCAACCTGGTGGACCACCTGGGGATCAATCGTTTCAGCCTCTACAACAGCTTCGGTGACAAGCATCAGCTTTATCACCTGTGCCTAAGGCACTATCAGGAGACCTACTCCAAACCCAGGCTGCAGCCCCTGCTGGAGGACAACGCTGGGCTGAAAGAGATTGAAACCCTGCTAATGCAGATGTGTCAGGAGGTTCGGCCAGGGTTTGGCTGCTTCCTGCAAAGTGCCCTGCTGGAGCGCAGACAACTGGACGAAAAGGTAGCGGCTCTTTCAGATCAGATATTCGACGGGCTGTTTGCGGCGCTGAAGCACGCTCTGGAGGGCGCCAAGGCAAAACAGCAACTCAGGCCCAACACCGACATCGATCTGCTGACCCACTGGCTGGTGTTGCAGATTCAGGGCATCCGCGCCCTGCTCAGGGCCGGTCAGCCGGACAGGGTCACCCCCGCCCTGACGCAAATTGTTACCTTCCTGCGAAGCCAGTAATCGCCACCATACAGCCCCGGTTAAGCCACTCTGAGACTATTATTGTCGTCACTGAATTTAATCGGGGTAACCATCCATGAAACACTTCGGCTTGGCCTTGGTCGCCAGTGCCCTTCTGGTCACAGGCTGCGCCAACCACACTCAATCTGAGAATGTGTCCGGCAGCGTCAGCTATCGGGAGCGTATCGCTTTGCCACCCGGTTCGGTGGTCAAAGTGGCCCTGCAGGATACCTCCAAGCAGGATGTGGCCGCTGAGACTCTGGCTGAAAAGAGCTACACCATCAATGGTGTGCCACCCTACCCCTTTGAACTGACTTATGGCCCAGACCAGTTGAAGCCGGGCCACAGCTACACCCTCAGCGCCCGTATCGAGAGCCCTCACGGCCGGCTGATGTTCATCAATACCACAGTTGAGAACGCCTTCGATGGGGATGGCAATAACATGATGTTGCAGATGGTGGCCCATGAACAGGCGCCGGATCTGCCGTTGAAGGACACCCACTGGATCCTGTCCCACATCGAGGGGCAACCGGCGCCTTTGGGGATGCAGGATAAAGCCGCCAATCTGGTGGTCAATCAGGATGGTGTTGCGGCGGGTTTCTCCGGTTGTAACCGCTATCACGGCCGATACCTGGACGACAGCGGCCAGATTGCTGCGGGTCCCATGGCCGCCACCATGATGGCCTGTCCCCAGGGTATGGATCTGGAGAGGGAGTATCTGGCACACCTGTCCCAGACCGCCGAGTATGAGATCAAGGGCAACACACTTAGCCTCCGGGATAAGAGCGGCACCGAGTTGCTGCGTTTCGTCTCTCAATAAAGTTTCATCGCTGTCGCCGTTTCCACTGCCTGGCGGCAGCGATGCTTTTCCTATAATTTTCCCAAAACACTCCACACGCCTTCAAATCCCCCCTCCTATCTTTACCTTCAGTAATTATTTTCGAATTTAAAAGTCACGCAGCGATCTTACGAAGTGACATTTAATTGACGCCACAAAATTACATTGACGCACTTGATAAAATGCCTGCCAGGGCGCTCAGATAGCGAGAAATAATAGATATTACCGCAAATTATTCGCCAAAATTATTAAAAAAAACGTGTCCTCCATTCAGAGCCAGCCTACACACCCCATCGCAAATTCAACTCTCACATAACAAAGTAAAGAGCCCAAAACCCCCGTAACTCAGGGTTTTTTAGATATCAGAAAACATTCTTTCAACATTTGCGTTTGTGACAAACGTCACTGAACATCCATAATTTTCCGCTATGTTAGATATAACTAAATTAGGTCGTTCAAATAATCTGATTAAAAGGAGAGAAACACACAGGAAAAACTAATAAGCCACAGACACAACAACGAGGCGAAATCCGCACAAAGGAGTTTGTGCGCACAGAATCAAGAAACTGAACAAAAAATGGAAAATTATTCGCTTCGAAAAATAAAAAATCACTGGAGAATATGATGAACTCTAAAACTCTAATATCTTTGGCGGGCATTTTTGCTGTCACGCTCGCCTTGCCAAGTTATGCGGCTAAGCCCATTGACCTGGATGGTGACGGAGTAAAGGCCGCTCAAGACTGTAACGATAACGATGCCAGTGTCTGGCAACTGAACTCCTGCGGCGTCTGTGAAGTTGAGCCCGTCAACGGCTGCGCCGTCAGCCCCCACGACGGTCTCGCCTGGACTGACTACCCCAGCGCCTGTATGAACTGCCACGACGGCGGCGAAGGCGGTAGCCAGTATCAGGAGATGTTCGGTTCCACTCACTATCAGTGGACAGGTGAAACCCCGGATATGACCAACCAGGGTGGTACCCTGCAGGGTAAGCTGACCAACGCGGTAAACAGCTACTGTATCAACATTGAAGGCGACTGGCCTGTGTGCGGCTCCTGCCACGCCGGCCGCGGCACCAAGCCCGGCGAAGGCGACACCGTTGCCAACGTCGACTGCCTGATGTGCCACAACAAAGACTACGCCCTCAACCGGGTGCGCAAGTCTGACGGCTCCCTGGGTCCAGCAGACGGCACTGCCCAAGCGGATCTGGACGGCTATGTACAGAACATTGCCGCCCCTGAGCGCACCAACTGCCTGAAGTGCCACGCCTATGCCGGCGGCGGTGATGGCGTTAAGCGCGGTGACCTCTCCTCTGCCCTGATGGCCAACGGCGATGCTCACTTCGACGTACACATGAACGTGACCGGTGCCAACCTGCAGTGCCAGGATTGCCACAAGTTTGAAAGTCATCGAGTGATCGGCAAAGGCTCCGACCTGCGTCCTACCGACGACATCGTTCGTGGTGCCGAGATCAATTGTGCCAACAGCTCCTGCCACGACGGTATGGACTCCGGTACCGGTCACGCAAGCTCAGGCCGCCGCGACGAGCCCGATCGCCACGTGTCTCGCGTAGCCTGTCAGTCCTGCCACATTCCCACCTATGCCAAGGATCTGGGCGCGGCCAACCATATGCCCACGGAGATGCACCGTGACTGGCAGTTCCACCACGACGGAACTCCCGCCGATGGCGTATCCGGCCCAGGCCACCCGCATACCGACAAACTGGCTAACCAGGTGCCTGAGGTTCGTTTCTGGAACCGTAAGAGCGACAACTACCTGCTGGGCGATCTGGCCAAGGTGGACCCTGAGACCGGGCTCTACCCCACCTCCCGTCCTCTGGGCGACGCCAATGACGGTAAGCTGACGCCGTTCAAGTACAAGACCGCGCACCAGCCCATGACCAGTGCCGACAGCCGCATGATCGCCCTGGACACCTTCGAGTACCTCAAGGGTTCAGGCGATGCCGTCAAGGCGATTGAAAACGGCCTGGCCAACATGGGTTATGCTACTAACGAGCCCTATGAGTGGATCGAGACCGACACCTTCCAGATGATCAACCACGGTGTGAACCCCGCCAGTGACGTGGCAGATTGTACCCAGTGTCACTCCACTGATCTGGATCTGACCACCGACTCCAAACTGGACGCTATGGGCTTCAAACTGAAAGGGCCCAAGGAGCAGGTGTGTGCTCAGTGTCACGACGGCACCAAGAACCTGCCTCGCACCCACGAACGGATGCACAACCACGTAGAGAAGGGCTCCGGCATCGGCTGCTACTTCTGTCACGACGTGCAGCGCCCCGAGCGCAACCTGTGCAGCCCCTGTGACGCCAGCTGCCCTGCAGAGTTTGTGGACAATCAACCCTTCCCACATCAGTGCAGTAACTGAGTTTCCCTGTAAGTAGTGTGCAAAGCGGCCTTCGGGCCGCTTTTTTGTTCAATCGCGGTAAATTGGAGCAATTACGTTAACGAGAAGCTGCTGTTTTGGGTTAACCTGTTCCCTTGATAACTGTGACCTGTTTGGGACTGACTATGAAAAAGATTATTGCCGCTCTGGCGCTGCTTTCACTGATCACCGCCTGCTCTCCTGAAGTGGGCAGTGAAGCCTGGTGCAAGAAGATGGAAGAGAAGCCCAAGGGTGACTGGACGGCCAATGAAGCGACCGACTACACCAAGCACTGCGTATTCTAATCAGGGGCGGCAACAGCCGCCTCTTCATTTTCATAACACATTGGACATTTCCTTATAACTCAGTGACAATCATCCTAGGTCTTCACTCAGGAGCCTTGGATGGCGGGCCTTGTCCTATTCCTCATCTTCACCATCGCCATGCTGGTGATTCAGCTGTTTCGTTACCAGCAACGGCTCACTAGCGCCCGTCTGCAGCAACAGCGATTGATGCAGATTCTCGATCACGCCGGCGCCCATATCTACACCAAAGATCGACACCAGCACTACACCTACGCCAACAAGCCCTGCCTCGAACTGTTCCAGATAGATGAAAGTCAGATTCCCGATTTTAGCGACAGCCACTACTTCCCCATCGAAACTCAGCAACAACTGAAAGAGATAGACATGAAGGTATTGGGGGGCCAGGCCAATCAGGAGGAGGTGATCGTCGAACGGGAGTTTGGTAAACCCACGGTTTATCTGGAAACCAAGCACCCACTGCGGGACGAGGATGGCAAAATCAACGAACTGGTGGGCATCTCCACCGATGTCACCGAACTCTGGCGGCTAAAGAAAGCCCTGGAGATGCAGGCCAACATTGATCCCCTCACCGGTATTGCCAACAGGCTCAAGCTGGATGCCACTTTCCAGACCGAGATAGACCGGGCCCGGCGCTACCAGACCCCGTTGTGCATTCTCTTGGGGGACGTCGATCACTTCAAAGAGGTCAACGACAGGTTCGGGCATCAGGTGGGCGACCGGGTGCTGATTACCATAGCGGAACTGATCCAATCCAGTCTGCGTAGCTCGGATTATGCTGGCCGCTGGGGCGGCGAGGAGTTTCTGATCATCTGCCCCCAAACCGAGCTCAATCAAGCCACCAAGCTGGCAGAACGGATTCGACATCAGGTAGAAGCCCATCAGTTTGAGACAAGTAGAAAGCTCAGCATCAGCTTCGGCGTCGCTTCCTTTAGTGACGCCGACAGCGTCAGTTCCCTGACCACCAAGGCGGATCGCGCCCTGTATCAGGCCAAAGCCGGTGGACGCAACCGTGTGTGCCAAACCAGCTGAGTTGGCGAATAAGACAGCACTGCTCTATGCTCAAACCAAAACACTGATTCTTGGAAAAAAAATGAGATATCTGCCACTGCTTCTTCTTCTCGCCCCCTCGGCCTTTGCCCGCCCCTTCGACAGCGGGTTCAGCCTAAGGCTGGGCGGGTTCTGGGCTGATGTAGACTCCAGTTTTGGCGCCAGAACCGTGAATGGCAATAGTCCGATACGAGTCGATTTCGAGTCAGATCTGGCCCTGGATGAGTCCAAGTTCAGCCCCTTTGTGGAGCTCACCTATCGCTTCGATGAAAAGAACGTGCTGGCTCTGAACTACCTGACCCTGCACCGCACAGCCCAAAGCCGCTCCCTGCAGAAAAGCTTCGAGTTTGAGTGGGAGGGCAATCGCTACCAGGTGGAAACAGGGGCCAACCTGAGATCCGAACTGGATGTGGACATCTATCAGTTGGTCTATGGCCGCACCCTGATTCAGGGCGATAACTACGCCCTGCTCAGCACCCTGGGAGTGCACATCATGGATGTTCACGCTGTGCTCGATGGCGACATCATCCTGGTAGGTGAAGGGGGCAACGAGATGGAGGTGGCCGACCGTGCTCTGGGGGAGATCACCGCCCCCCTGCCAGACATTGGCCTGATTCTGGGCTGGCAACCGGCGAAGAACTGGCTGCTCTCCTTCCACACCCAGTACCTCAAGGTCTCCATCGACGATGTGGACGGCCGACTTTTGGACTGGCGACTGCAGGCTTCGTGGTACCTGACTCCCAACCTGGCCCTGGGGCTGGCCTGGCAGAACTATGAACTGTCTGTGGAGGAGAAACGGCGCTTTTCGGACGTCGATATTCAGTTCGATTATGAGGGCCCCTCCTTGATGCTCAATTATGAGTTCTAATCGCCGGCCAACAGGGCGATGCCGCTACATCGCTCTCCTTATTCATGCTCACTCCCTGGCAAGGACTCGCCGCCAGCAGAGTGACGACCAAGCAACCACTATTTTTTTAATTTAACCAATAATATGGCAGGCCAAACGCTCAGATTTGGTAGTAGTCCAGATAGAGCCCTAGCATCCATTCAGGCAGGTAGCCCACGCGGCTGGAGAGGATCTGCCCCTGGGCATCCACGATCAGATAGGTGGGAAACGCCAGCACATCCAACTGCTGGGCCAGGGCCCGGTTGCCCAGCAATACCCGATCTGTTGCCCCGGGGAAGCTCTCGAGGAAGTCGGTCACCTCCTGGGCACTCTGATAGCTCAGCGCCACCGGGGTCACCGCCCTGCCCTCCCGCTGCCACTCTTTCAGGTGGGGAAAGGTCAGCTTGCAGATGGTGCACCAGGGCGCAAACAGGTAGACCAACCGGTTGCCTTCGCCGACCGGGGATGAAAGCTCACCGCTTAAAAACCAGTCGTTGTGCACCTGGGTCATTACCGGCAAAGGGGAATCCGGCACACTGCCCACTGCCGGGCTCATCATCAGCCCCCGCACCCAGCCACCGAGCCAGAGGGCGGCCAGCAACACCAAGACGAACTGAACGCCCTGTTTGATCCATTTCATTTCGTATCCCTAAAAAAACGGTCTGCTAGAACAGACCGTTTTATTTACGACTTTGTTTCGATTCAGCTCTCTTTGGCCAGGCCAAAGTGCAGGAAAGTCTTATCGGTGGCCATCCGGCCACGGTGAGTGCGCTGGATATAGCCCTGCTGAATCAGGAAAGGTTCAATCACGTCCTCGATGGTCTCCTTCTCCTCACCGATGGCAGCGGCCAGGTTGTCCAGTCCCACGGGCCCACCACCGAACTTCTCGATGATGGTCAGCAACAGCTTGCGGTCAAGGAAATCGAAGCCTTCGCTGTCCACATCCAGCACGCCCAGCGCTTCCCCTGCTACAACCTTGTCGATGCTGCCTTCGTACTTCACCTCAGCAAAGTCGCGCACCCGGCGCAGCAATCGGTTGGCAATACGTGGGGTACCGCGGCTTCGGCGCGCCACTTCGACCGCCCCTTCGCCATCGATCTCAAGATTGAGCACCTGGGCACTGCGGCTGACGATGCTGGTAAGATCCGCTGTGTTGTAAAACTCCAGCCTAAGCGGGATGCCAAAACGGGCCCGCAGTGGCGAGGTCAGCGCCCCGGCCCGGGTGGTGGCGCCAATCAGGGTAAACGGCGGCAGATCCAGCTTGATGGAGCGGGCCGCCGGCCCTTCGCCGATCATGATGTCCAGCTGATAGTCTTCCATGGCGGAGTAGAGGATCTCCTCCACCGCCGGACTCAGACGATGGATCTCATCGATGAACAGCACATCGTTGGCTTCCAGATTAGTGAGCATCGCCGCCAGATCGCCGGCTTTCTCCAGCACAGGTCCCGAGGTGGATTTGATGTCCGCATCCATCTCATTGGCAATGATGTTGGCCAGGGTGGTTTTCCCCAGGCCGGGAGGGCCGAAGATCAGGGTATGATCCAACGCCTCGCCCCGGTTGCGGGCAGCAGCAATGAAGATCTCCAGCTGGCTGCACGCCTCCTTCTGGCCGGTGTAATCGGTCAGCTTCTTGGGGCGCATGGCCCGGTCAATGACCGACTCCTCACTGGACTGCTCCTGAGGGGCTATCAGGCGATCCGCTTCAATCATCCGTTACTCCTACATCATCGCCTTGAGGGCGTCTTTGATCAGCTGCTCTGAGCTGGCGCCCGGGGAACGCACCTTCTCCACCGCCTTCTTCGCCACAGTCGCCTTGTATCCCAGGGCTTCCAGGGCAGCGATGGCGTCCTCCGCCGCATCCGGCGCGGTGATAAAGGTGTTCTCAATCTGGTTGTCCAGGGCGAAGGCATCCGCGTTGGGGGTGGCCAGGCTGGCGGCAAAACCCTTCATGCGATCGCGCATCTCCACCACCAGGCGTTCGGCGGTCTTCTTGCCCACACCAGGGACCTTGGTGATGCCGGTGATGTCTTCCCGCTGAACCGCGGCCACAAACTGCTCGGCAGACATGCCGGAGAGGATCGCCAGGGCCATCTTGGGACCGATGCCATTGGTCTTGATCAGTTCGCGGAACAGGGCGCGCTCCGAGCGGGTGGCAAAGCCATACAGAAGCTGGGCGTCTTCTCTCACCACGAAGTGCGTCACCAGGGTGCAGGGCTGGCCCACGTCGGGCAGCTGGTAAAAACTGGTCATGGGCAGCTGGACTTCATAGCCCACCCCACCGCAGTCAATCAGCACCTCTGGTGCCTGCTTCTCTATCAGGGTTCCCTGTAATCGTCCAATCACGTTCTCATTCTCATCGTAATCGACCGCGCACCCGCGCAGTCACCTTGCCTGCCATGGCTACCATACTCTCACGGGTATGGCTGTGGCAAAGGGCAATGGCCAAAGCGTCCGCCGCATCGGCCTGTGGCGTGGCTGGCAGCTTAAGGATGCTTTTTACCATATGCTGTACCTGACTCTTGTCGGCACCGCCGGTGCCCACCACCGCCTTCTTGATCTCTGTGGGGCTGTATTCAAACACCGGCAAGCCGGCATTGGCGGCGGCCACTACCGCCACACCCCGCGCCTGCCCCAGCTTCAGGGCCGAGTCCGCATTGCGGGCCATAAACACCCGCTCGATGGCAAACTCATCCGGTTGAAACTGACGAATCAGTTCACTGACGCCGTCATACACCACTTTCAACCTCTCGGGCAGCTCACCGTCCGGGGTGCGGATGCAACCGCTCCCCAGGTAGGTGTGCTGTCGGCCCACTTTGCGGATAACCCCGTAACCGGTCAGCCGGGAGCCCGGGTCAATGCCCAGGATGATGGTCATATCAGTCCAACTGCTCCATGATCTCATCGGCGATGTCGGCGTTGTGATACACCTCCTGGACGTCGTCGTGATCCTCCAGGGTATCAATCAGCCGCAGGAACTTGGGCGCGGTGGCGGCATCCAGCTCCGCCTTGGTGGAGGGGATCTGGGTCACTTCGGCATTGACCGCTTCCAGGCCCGCCGCATCCAGCGCGTCTTTCACCACACCGAACTCTTCTGGGGTGGTGTAAACATCGATGCTGCCGTCGTCGTTGGTTTCCACGTCTTCGGCGCCGGACTCCAGGGCCACATCCATCACCAGCTCCTCGTCCGTACCCTCGGCGTAGGAGATCACCCCTTTCTTCTCGAACAGGTAGGAAACAGAGCCATCGGTACCCAGGTTACCCCCGGCCTTGGTGAAGGCGCTGCGTACACCGGAGACGGTACGGTTGCGGTTGTCTGTCATGGTTTCCACCATCACCGCGGTACCGCCGGGACCATAGCCTTCGTAGATGATGGTTTCCAACACCTGGCCGTCCAGCTCACCGGAACCACGCTTCACAGCGCGGTCCACGGTGTCCCGGGTCATGTTGTTGGACAGGGCTTTGTCTATGGCAGCACGCAGGCGGGGGTTGGAGCCAGGATCGGAGCCACCTTCACGGGATGCCACGGTCAGCTCCCGAATCAGCTTGGTGAAGATCTTGCCGCGTTTGGCATCCTGAGCCGCCTTGCGGTGTTTGATGTTGGACCACTTACTGTGACCTGCCATAACTCTTTCTCCTTCAAACCGGGCTGTAATCCCGGCCTTAAAACAATAAAGCTGCCCGCAGGCAGCTTTGACAATCTTGGTGATTAGGCGTTGTCGTCTTCGCCCTTCTCCTGCTTCACCAGGTCGATGGCCAACTCCTCCAGCACATCCGGGTTGGCCGGGCTGGGGGCATCCGTCAGCGGACAGGCTGCGGTGGTGGTCTTGGGGAAGGCCATCACGTCGCGGATGGACGCCGCACCGGTCATCAGCATCACCAGACGGTCCAGGCCGAAGGCCAGACCGGCGTGCGGTGGCGCACCGTAGCGCAGGGCTTCCAGCAGGAAGCCGAACTTCTGCTCAGCCTCTTCATCGCTGATCCCCAGGATGCGGAAGGCGGTCGCCTGCATCTCCTGGTCGTGGATACGCACGGAACCACCGCCCAGCTCCACGCCGTTCAGAACCATGTCATAGGCATCGGACAGTGCGGTAGCAGGGTTGGCTTCCAGCTCTTCTGGGGTCATGTCGCGAGGTGCGGTAAAGGGGTGGTGTAGCGCGTGGAAGCGGCCATCCACCTTTTCGAACATGGGGAAGTCCACCACCCACAGCGGCTTCCACTCGTCGGTGGTCAGGCCGAAGTCTTCGCCGGCCTTCAAGCGCAGGGCACCCATGGAGTCAGTGACCACAGAGTAGCTGTCGGCACCAAACAGGATGATGTCGCCGGCTTCGGCACCGTTGCGCTCAACGATGGCATTGATGATCTCGTCGGAGAGGAACTTGGCCACCGGCGACTGGACGCCCTCGATGCCTTTGCCCGCTTCGTTGACCTTGACCCAGGCCAGGCCCTTGGCGCCATAGATGCCAACGAACTTGGTGTAGTCGTCGATCTGCTTACGGGACAGGGTGGCGCCACCTGGGATGCGCAGGGTGGCCACACGGCCTTCAGGATCATTGGCAGGGCCGTTGAATACCTTGAACTCCACTTCGCTGAGCAGGTCCGCTACGTCTACCAGCTCCAGCGGGTTACGCAGGTCAGGCTTGTCGGAACCATAGCGCTGCATCGCCTCGGCGTAGCTCATGTGTGGGAACTCAGGCAGATCCACGTCCATCATCTTCTTGAACAGGGTGCGGATCATCGACTCGGTGGTCGCCATCACCTGCTCGGCACTCATGAAGGAGGTCTCGATATCGATCTGAGTGAACTCAGGCTGACGGTCGGCACGCAGGTCCTCGTCACGGAAGCACTTGACGATTTGATAGTACTTGTCCATGCCGGACATCATCAGCAGCTGCTTGAAGATCTGCGGAGACTGAGGCAGTGCGAAGAACTCGCCCTTGTGGGTACGGCTGGGCACCAGGTAGTCACGGGCACCCTCAGGGGTGGCCTTGGTCAGGATGGGAGTTTCGATATCCAGGAAACCGGCATCATCCATAAAGCGGCGCACTTCGGAAGTCACCTTGGAGCGGAACAGCATGCGTTCGGTCATCTCGGGACGACGCAGGTCCAGGTAACGGTACTTCAGACGCTGCTCTTCGCTGACGTCGGTGTTGAAGTCGATTGGCAGAGGCGCAGCCTTGTTCAGGATGGTCAGCTCTTTGCCCAATACCTCGATGGCACCTGTGGTCATGTTGGCGTTCACCTGGCTCTCAGGGCGAGCACGCACCAGACCTTTCACCTGAACGCAGAACTCACCACGCAGGCTGGAGGCGGTCTCGAATACCTCGGGCAGATCTGGATCGTACACCACCTGGACAATGCCTTCGCGATCGCGAAGGTCGAGGAAGATCACCCCACCCAGGTCACGGCGGCGGTTAACCCAACCGACCAGGGTAACTTCTTGGCCCACCAGGGCTTCAGTAACGAGTCCACTATAATGGCTGCGCATCGACAGATCCTATCTAAGTTGCTGGTTGTGCGGCGCCTTTGCCTCTGGGGCGGGCCGTCACAAGGTTGATTCGGCAAAACCGGGATTATAAAGAAAAGTTGCCGCTATAAGAAGGCTGACAGCGAGAAGCGCCTCGCCGGTTGCTCAGTTCTGCGCCACCTGAACAGAAACTGGACAAGTCCGTCACCTCAAAGCCACTGAACTTGCCGCAGAAAGGCCTCGGCACTACAATCGGCGGGTTATACCCAACGAGCCCTGTCACTATGACACATCACGATAAAATTTTTGCCAAACCTCAGCAAAATATACCGGATTTCAGTTTTAACGAGCAGGTGGCGTCAGTCTTTCCTGACATGATCTCCCGCTCGGTGCCCGGCTACGCCACTATAGTAGATGGCATCGGTAACCTCTGTGCCCGCGTTGCCCAACCTGGTACCCGCATCTATGATCTGGGCTGCTCCCTGGGAGCCGCCACCCTTTCCATGCGACGCCAGTTGGACGACCGCGGCTGCACCCTGGTGGCCGTGGACAACTCAGAGGCGATGATCAAGCGCGCCGCAGAGCACCTTAACGCCTTTGTCAGCCCGACCCCGGTGGAGCTGGTGTGCGCCGACATTCGCGACATCGACATTGATAACGCCTCCATGGTGGTACTCAACTTCACCATGCAATTCCTGCCGCCCCAGGACAGGGCCGATTTGATGGCCAAGATCTACCGGGGGCTGGTGCCCGGCGGTGTGGTCGTAGTCTCTGAAAAGCTACGATTTGAAGGGGACAGGGTTCACCAGTTGCTGGATGAGATGCACCTGGACTTCAAACGGGCCAATGGCTACAGCGAGCTGGAGATCAGCCAGAAGCGCACTGCCCTGGAGAACGTCATGAAGCCGGACAGCAAACTGCAGCACTACCAGCGCTTCAGTGACGCAGGGTTCAGCGAATACAGCAGCTGGTTCCAACACCTTAATTTTGCCTCCCTGATGGCCATCAAATGATCGAGTTCAAACAGTTTTATCAGCGTATCGCAGACTCCAAGCTCAGCCACTGGCTGGAGTCCTGCCCTACCCAACTGAGTCAATGGCGCAAACTGCACGCCCACGGTGATTTCCCGAAGTGGGAGAAGGTGGTGGCGAAGATGCCCAGCGTCGAGCTGGACGTCAGTGACATCAAGACCCAGGTGATGTTCGGCAGCGGCGACCAGTTGGATGAAGGTCAGAGGGCCAAGATGGGCAACCTGCTCAAGTTCCTCCACCCCTGGCGCAAAGGCCCCTACTACCTGCACGGCACCCACATCGACACCGAGTGGCGCAGTGACTGGAAATGGGATCGCCTGCTGCCCCACATCAGCCCGTTAAAGGGGCGCACCGTCCTCGACGTCGGTTGTGGCAGCGGCTACCACATGTGGCGCATGCTGGGTGAAGACGCTGAGCTGGTGGTGGGCATCGACCCCTCAGATCTGTTCCTGGCTCAGTTCTCCGCGGTCAAACGCATCGCCGGCGATCCGGACAGCATTCACCTGCTGCCCCTGGGAATTCAGCAATTGCCCCCCCTGCGCGCTTTTGACACCGTGTTTTCAATGGGCGTGCTCTATCATCGCACCTCTCCCATCGACCACCTGATTCAACTGCGTAACCAATTGAATAAAGGCGGGGAACTGATTTTGGAAACCCTGGTCGTAGAGGGTGACGAGAATACCGTCCTGGTCCCTCCCGGCCGTTACGGCAAGATGAACAACTGTTGGTTTATCCCCTCCTCCAAGGCCTTGAAATTGTGGCTGGAAAAGTGCGATTTTAGTGACGTACGCATCGTGGATGAAAGCGACACCGAGCTAGGTGAACAGCGGCGTACCGAGTGGATGACCCACCAGTCACTGGAGGACTATCTCGATCCAACGGACCCCACCCAGACTGTGGAGGGGCACCCAGCGCCAAGACGCGCCATACTGGTTGCCACCAAATAACCCAAAGTTCGACCTTTCCAAGGCTAAGGAAAACAGATGAAGACGATCCGATCTGCAGTGGCCATTGCGACTCTGTCGCTGATGGCCGGTTGTGCCAACCTTCAGGGCCAGACTCAGGAACCCGGCCCCGATGTGGAACAGCTGCTGAGCAACCAGACTCAGGCACTGACCGCCGCCCTGGAGCAGCAATGCCAGGGCTACGAGGATCAGACTCTGGCCATCACCGCTTTATCGGCCCAGGTCGAGACACTTCAGGGACAGGTTCAGGGTATGCAAGCCAAACCTCAACCAGCCAAAGTGGAGTGCCCTAAAGTGAATCCAGCCTCTCCCATCGGAGATAAGATGGTTCTGGGTGAAGTGGAGCGGGTCTTTGTTCAGGAGACTGGCATGGCCTTCGAAACCCGGGTGGACACCGGCGCCGAATCCTCCTCCATCGATGCCCAGAACATCACCCTGTTCGAGCGGGACGGCAAACAGTGGGTGCGGTTCGATGTGTCCAACCGTGAAGGCGACAAAGCCGAACCCAAGACCGTGGAAGCCAGGGTGGTTCGCACCGCTCAAATCAAGAAAGGTGCCGCCGATGGCATGCAGGAGCGCCCGGTGATCCTGGCCCGCCTGAAGCTGGGCAGCTACGTGGCTGAGACCGAGCTCAACCTCAATGATCGCAGCCATCTGGATTACCCACTGCTATTGGGGCGCAAGTTCATCAAGGACATCGCCGTGGTCGATGTCAGCCGCAAGCACGTGCAAACTCCCAATGAACCCAAAGGAACCCAGTGATCATGGCGTCCAAAAAAGCCTTCTACTTTGTCATAGCGGTACTGCTGAGTATTGGCATCGGCTCCGCCGTTTACCGTCACTCCGTTGACGGCATCCCCCTGGTCCCCGGCACTCAGACCGTTAACTGGACCGTAGAAGCCCGGGTGACCTTCCAGGCTCAGGGACAGCCCATCGAAGCCGCCCTGACCCTGCCTGAGGATCCTGGTTTTGCCACCCTGTCTGAAAGCGCTGCCTCCCCCGGTTATGGCCTCACTCTGGCCAGGCAGGATGGTGCCCGCAAGGCTGTGTGGACCAAGCGTGAAGCCGTCGGCGCTCAGGAGCTCTACTTCACCGCCAATCTGGTACAGAAGGCTGGCGCCCCCCTGGAAGAGGCCAACGAGCCCGCCGCTCCTGAGCCGGTGGTCTGGGCAGAAGGGGTGGACACCGCCGCCCAGACCCTGGTGGATCTGGCCTGGGATCGCAGTGCCGGCAATCTCTCCTACGCCCAGCAGGTGGCGACGATGATCTTCGACAAGGAGCAGGGTCAGAATGTGGAGCTGCTGCTGGGCCATTACCAGCCTGCCGAACTCATGGTTCAGCTGATGCGAGCTGCGGCCATCCCCGCCCGGGTCAGCCATGCACTGATGCTGGAAGACGGTCGCCGCCGTCAGAATCTGGTGTCCGTGGTTGAGGTCTATGACAATGACCAGTGGCACCTGTTTGACCCGGCTACCGGTCAAAGCGGTCGACCCGATAACATGCTGCTGTGGCAGCGCGCCAGTGCCTCGGTACTGGATATTACCGGTGCCACCGACTCGCGGGTGACCTTCTCCATCATCAAGGACACCCGCCCTGCCCTGGCCACCGCGGTGGATATGATGACCGCCAAGGGCCTGGCCTCCTTCTCCCTCTACTCCCTCCCTCTGGAGGAGCAGAGCCTGATCCGTGGCCTGCTGCTGGTGCCCATTGGCGTACTGGTGGTGGTGTTCCTGCGGGTGATTGTCGGCCTGAAAACCTCGGGCACCTTTATGCCTGTGCTGATCGCCCTGGCCTTCATCCAGACCACGCTTTTGACCGGGCTAGTGGGCTTCCTGCTGATCGTCGCGGTGGGCCTGTACATCCGCGGCTACCTGTCGAACTTGAATCTGCTGCTGATCTCGAGAATCAGCGCGGTGGTGATCACCGTGCTGGGGATCATCACCGCCTTTACCCTGCTGGCCTACAACCTGGGACTGACCGAGGGCCTGACCATCACCTTCTTCCCGATGATCATCCTGGCTTGGACCATCGAGCGTATGTCCATCCTCTGGGAGGAGGAGGGCCCGAAAGAGGTGGCGGTACAAGGTGGCGGCAGTCTGTTGGTGGCGGTGATCACCTACCTGTGCATGGTCAACCCCCTGGTTCAGCACTGGGTCTTCAACTTCCTCGGGGTACACCTGGTGATTCTTGCCCTGGTGCTGATGCTAGGCCAGTACACCGGTTACCGACTGCTTGAGCTGCGCCGCTTCCGGCCTCTGGCGGGGGATAGCTGATGCTGTTCTGTCACCCCTCCAAACTCAAGTCCAAGGGGATCATGGGGATGAACCAGAGAAACATCTCCTACATCGGCCGTTACAACCCCCGCTCGCTGTACAAGCTGGTGGATGACAAGCTGAAAACCAAGCAGATCGCCCTCAAGGGCGACATTGCGGTCCCCGATCTCATCTCTGTGATAGGTCAGCAGCATGAAGTGGCAGACCTGACCAACCGCATCCGCGGTTTCGGCGGCTTCTGCATCAAACCTGCCCAGGGCTCCGGCGGCAAGGGGATCCTGGTGATCACCAAGGTCACCGACGGCCGTTTCTTCAAGCCATCGGGCAGCGAAGTCACCCTGCCGGAGATGGAGCGCCACGTCTCCAACATCCTGGCAGGATTGTTCAGTCTCGGAGGTAAAAACGACGTGGCGGTGATTGAAGCACTGATTCAGTTTGACCCGGTGTTTGACGGCTACTCCTTCGAAGGGGTTCCGGATATTCGCCTGATCGTGTTCAAGGGGTATCCGGTGATGGGGATGCTGCGCCTCTCCACCGCCGCCTCTGACGGTAAAGCCAACCTGCACCAGGGCGCCGTCGGTGTAGGCATCGACATCGCCACCGGGCGGGCCCTGCGGGCGGTTCAGTTCGATGAACCTGTGACCCACCACCCGGACACCAACAAGGAGCTGTCCAAGATGCAGGTCCCCCACTGGGACCGACTGATGACCCTGGCAGCCGGCTGCTACGAGATGTCCGGCCTGGGCTACCTGGGAACGGATATGGTGCTGGATACCGAGCGGGGCCCCCTGCTGCTGGAGCTCAATGCCCGTCCGGGGCTGGCAATTCAGATAGCCAATGGTGAGGGTCTTCTGCCTCGGCTGCGCCAGGTGGAAGCGCTCCCCGGCCATCCAGTGGACGTGGACACCCGGGTCGCACGCTCCAAGGAGTGGTTCGGTCGTGACACTCAGATGGTCTGATGGCCTGCTGATTCTGACCCTGGTCGGCACCACTGCCCAGGGTCAGCCCCTGGAGCTCTGTGAACAGCTTCTGGCGCCGCCTCAGGATGCCAGCGCCCTCTCTCTTGGCCGCTATAAGGCACAACTGGTCCAGTTGCAGGACCAGCTGAGGGCCATCCCCTACCCAGATGAGCAATTGGCCAACTGCCACCACAAGGTGAGCCGTGCCCTGGCCAGATACAGCGGCCAGGTAGTAAGGCCACTGCCTCTCATCTCTGCCGAAGCCGCCTACCTGGCGATGACTCAGGACAACCGCCGCACCATCCAGATCAACCGCGAAGCCTGCCTTCGGCAGGACGTTCAGGTGGAACAGGCAAGGACCCTGGCGCTCTCCAAGCGCTCAGTGGGACGCTACCTGTTTCAAGCGGCAGACTCAGGCTGTGCCCGCTCCGTCTGGCTGGCCTGGCAAAACCGCGGTGGCAAGCAGGCAGACCAACACCTGCGCACCATTCTTGCTTTGTCTCATCAACAGGCCAAAGAGCGTGGCTACGACAGCGCGATGGGCTGGAAACTGGATGGGGCTTACCTCAGCAGCTATCAGCAGGTGGACCATTTTCTCCGAGGCCTCAAGGCGGAGTCGGCAAAGCTACCCTGGAAAAGGCCCAATACCCCAAGATACAGCTACGTCGACGCCCATCAGCTGGCCTTGGCAACCCTTGAGCAGCTGACCCAGCTGTTCGGCCTGAAACTGGACCCCATAACCGATGGTCAGTGGCAACTGTGGGATGGCCGACGCTTTCTGGGCACTCTTACCCTGGTCCCGGCGGACCGCAATGCCTACCTGGGTCTGCAGCGAAACCTGGCGAACTACTACCCGGGTATAGGCCAGATTCACTATCGCAACAAGGAGCGTTGGCGCGGAGAACACCTGTCCGAGCTGGCGGGCAGCATCACTACTGCCTTCTACCACCTTGCTGGCCATCAACTTAGCGATTACATGGGGCAAAGACAGGAGCCGGATCTGATCAACCTGCCCCGAGCCATAGGTCTGGCCCTCGGTGCCGATTCGGGGTTCATAGGCCAACTGAGACAGGCCCCCGAAGCCGAGCCCCTGGGGTTTGGACCCGGTGAACTGCTGCGGACCCGACTCTCCCTGGCTTTCTGGCATCAGTCGCAACACCAGCCTTCAGAGCTGGCCAAACAGCAACAACACCTGTTCCGCAGCTACTATGGGGTCGATGCCCCGACAAGTTGGCGCCCCTTGAGTGCCTACCCCAAACTGGTGCAGCAGGGACCGCTGCTCTACGGTAACCTGCTGGCAAAAAAAACCGCCATGGATCTCGTGGATCTATGGCGGTCTGATCGCATCTCAGGTCCCCAGTTATGGGAAGAGATCTTTGTTAACAGCAATCATCAAGCGTATTCACCCTCCCTGGCACGCCTAACCCAATCGGGAAATTAGGCCAGTTCCAACAGCTTTGCCTTGGCTTGCTCCACGGACTTATCGTTCATGGCAACACCCGCAGCACTGACCACCTGAACGTCAGTGATACCGACAAATCCCAGGACGGTCTGCAGATAGGTGTCATTGTGGTTCAGGGCGGCCATGGGGGTTCCCTCGCTGTAATCGCCACCGCTGGACGCCACAATCACCGCCTTGCGTCCACCCAGGGCGCCCTTAGGGCCCTCTTCGGTGTAGTTAAAGGTGCGACCTACCCGGCAGATCTGGTCAATCCAGGCCTTCATGCCGCCACTGACAGAGAAATTGTGCATGGGGGAGCCCAGTACCACTTCATCGGCAGCAAACAACTCATCCACCAGCTGGTCCGACTGAGCCACCAGCGCTTTTTGCTCATCGCTGCGCTGATCTTCGGGAGTGTAGAAGGCACCGATGGTTGCCTGACTCAACGGGCGAACGGCGTCGCCGGACACATCGCGGAAGATCACCCGACCCTCAGGGTTGGCGCTTTGCCACTTCTCGGCGTAGGCGGCGGTCAGGCCTCGGGTGTTGGAGCCTTGGTTGTTTGGGCTGGCATCAACAATCAACAAAGTTTTCATTTCGGTGTCCTTTTGAATCAGTTCGTTCTCGTTGATCTCAATATTAATTGCACAGAATGGGAAAAAAACTGCATAATATTGACTAAACCATTCTAAGGAATCGAATGATGTACCGCCCCCACTCCACACTGGAACAGTGGCGTATTCTGCAGGCTGTGGTCGACTACGGTGGTTACGCCCACGCAGCGGAAGCGCTTAATAAAAGCCAGAGTTCACTCAACCATGCGGTCGCCAAGCTGCAGACCCAATTGGGCGTGCAACTGCTCGAGGTGAAAGGCCGCAAGGCGGAGTTGACCGATGAGGGCAAGGTGCTGCTGAGGCGTTCCAGGCAGCTCACCCAGCAGATTGAGCAGCTGGAGCAGCTGGCCGCCAACATGGAGCAGGGTTGGGAGCACGAATTGCTGATCTCCCGCGAAGCGATCTACCCCTCAAATTACCTGTTCGATGCCCTATCCCGCTTCTACCCGGAAAGTCGCGGAACCCGGGTCACGGTCATCGACAACATCATCAGCGGCTCCACCGACGCCATCACCAACCGCAAGGTGGATCTGGCCATCTCCGGTCATGTGCCGCCGGGCCACCTGGGCGTACCCCTGGCGATGATTCGCATGGTGCTGTGCTGCCATCCCGGCCACGCCTTGACCCGCGAGAGCGTGGTCGAGCCCGCCAGACTGGAACAGGAGCTTCAGATCGTAATCCGGGATACCGGTCCCCTAGCGGCGGATCCGGATAAGGACATCGGCTGGCTGAGGGCCAAGGAGCGCTGGACCGTCAGTCTGTTCCGCGACGCCATCGACATACTCAGGCGAGGCGTCGGCTTCTGCTGGATACCTGAACATGAAGCCAGACCCTATCTGGAGACGGGAGAGTTGGTGGAACTGAAATCCACCGTCTACAAGCACCTGATCCCCATCAACCTGATCATCCCGGACGAAGATAACCTGGGTCCGGCGGGCAAACGCTTCGCCGAGCTGATTCGAGCCAGCAGCCCCATGGGAGGTGACATCGCCTGTGTCCCCTCTAAGCCCGCTAGTCAGCATCCGGACGACGCCGCCGATTAGCAACAAAGGGGCTCCGGGCTCCTAGGCTTATTGCACCGAGTGGGGCCAACGGCCGTTGATTATGAAAGCGCCTGTTTGAGCTGTTGATGCAATGCACGTACCGCGGGGTTCAGACTCTGTCTGTCGGTCACCAACAAACTCAAGGGAGCTGGCTCTCCCAGCCAGTGAGGGCCGATCTGCACCAGGGCACCGGAATTCAGGTCTGGCTCCAGGTCTAATCTGGATTTATAGGCGATGCCCCTGCCCTCCCTGGCCCACCGCTGCACCAGAGCACCATCATCCCCCCTCCGGCTCCCGGACACCCGAACCTGATGCAGTCGCCCCTCGACCCAGAAACGCCACAGATCGTACTGACGCTCCCCCAACACAAAGCAGAGGCACTGGTGCTCCACCAGGGCCTCAGGGGTCTCCGGCTCGCCACAGCGCGCCAGATACTCAGGAGAAGCCACCAGAATTCGTCGATTGTCCGGGATCAACGGCAGGGCGATAAGCCCACTGGCCGCCGACGCGCCATAGCGCAAGGCTAGATCCACCCGCTGACTGAAGCCATCGCTTAACCTGTCGGTCAGGGAGAGGTTAAGCTCCAGGGAGGGATGGGCCTCCAGAAACCCATCGATCACCGCCAGCAGTCGCTCTCTGCCAAGGGCAGAGGGCATCGACAACTGCAGGGTGCCACTGTAACCACTGTCATCCTCTGCTTTGGGCCTGGCCGCCTGCTCAATCAGGCTGATCCCTTCCCTGGCCCCCTCCAGAAACCTCTCCCCATCGGGCGTAAGTCGTAGGCTTCGGGTAGAGCGGATAAACAGGCGGTAACCCAATTCGGTCTCCAGTCGCTTGATGGCTGCACTGACCGCCGCCGGCGTCAGATCCATCTGGCGGGCACAGGCAGACAAAGAGCCCAGTCGCGCGGTTTGGATAAAGAGGTTCAGGTCCTGGAGAGACTTCATATTCAAAAAACTTTTAAAAGTGATGTAAGAAATTGGCTGTTTTTAAACATCCATCTACAAATTATCGTAGCAACACAAGTCAAGGCAATACCCAGTCATCAGGAGTCCCCATGAAAGCCATTGGATACCGTCAGCCCCATCAACTGAGCAGTAACACCCAACTGGAGAGCATCGAACTGCCGGTGCCCAGTGCCACCGGCGAAGATCTGCTGGTCAAAGTCCGCGCCATCTCAGTCAACCCCGTGGACACCAAGGTTCGCCAGCGCGCTGGCGGTGTCGAGCAGGTGAATGACGGCTACAAGATCCTCGGATGGGACGCCGCAGGCGAGGTGGTCGCCATCGGTGACAAAGTGACTGATTTCAAGGTGGGCGATCAGGTCTGGTACGCCGGCGATCTGACCCGAGCAGGCAGCAATGCCGAATACCAGTTGGTAGAGCAGAAGATCGTTGGCCGCAAGCCTGCCAACCTCAGTTTTGCCCAGGCAGCCGCCCTTCCCCTGACCACCATCACCGCCTGGGAGCTGCTGTTTGATCGGCTGAAACTGGATCCCAAGGCGGATCTGAGTCAGAGAAAGCTGCTGGTGATCGGTGCCGCCGGCGGTGTGGGCTCCATCCTGCTGCAACTGGCCAGCCACCTGACCAACATCCAGGTGGTGGCCACCGCGTCACGGCCGGAGACCGTGGAGTGGGTTAAGCACTTGGGGGCCGACGCGGTCATCGATCACCGCAAACCCCTGTCCAACGCGCTGGCAGAAGCTGGTATCGACGGCATTACCGATGTCATCAGCCTGACTCACAGCGAACAGCACTGGCCTGAAATCGCCAAGCTGATTGAACCTCAGGGCCAGTTGGCCCTTATCGATGACGCCCCAAGCCTGGACATCATGCCTTTCAAACAGAAGAGCATCTCTCTGCACTGGGAGTTTATGTTCACCCGCTCTCTGTTCAGCACCCGGGACAGAGTGAAGCAGCAGCAACTGCTCAACACCGTCGCCGACCTGGTGGAGTCCGGCGCGGTAATCACCACCGCCGACGCCCACTTTGGCGTCATCTCGGTGGCCAACCTGCACCGGGCGCACACCCTGCTGGAGTCGGGCAAGGCCAAGGGCAAGATTGTTCTCGAGGGGTTTGAATCCCAGTAAACAAGTGAACGGAACCCGATCATCAAGGCCGGGTTCCACCGCCAAAACACAAGAAGACAAGCTCAATCCTGCCACTTCAAATCAACCGGCCCGCTTAAGTCTTCACGTCATTCAGGCCAATTGGCACATCAACTGAAGGCAATCTTGTTTCAATCTAAGACAAGCTTTCTCTTCGTTTTCTCTTAGGTTCGATGTTGACCAATGTTCATTGGTTTCAAGCCTAGGTGCACAGGCAAAAACAAACTATTTCATTAGTCTAAAAATCATTAATTTGAGACAATGGTATAACAAATTAGTGATATCTACTGAAGCTCTACTGGGAAACATCAAAAAATATTCCCTCTCAAGTAATTTATGCAACTGATTGAAAATCTGTCAGTATACTTCAGGTATACTCAAGTCAGACGGCGACTGGAGTCAATTTATTGACGCGCTACCTTTAATATTTCCTCATTTGTTCTAAAATCATTGCGGGTTTTGGTTAATAACCTTGGCTTTAATTGCAGTCCAGCCACCGAATTCACTGCTAATAACCGGATTGAGTTTCCGGCGGATGAACTTTTTTCTAATTCCTTCGCTATTCATTCACTTTTTTTCAAGGTTATTTGATGGTGATATCTATTAGATTTTAAAGGATGATGAATTATGATGAACTCGAAATTAAAATCAATCTCCCTGTTGATCGGCAGTCTGCTGCTTGCCCCCGCGACCTTTGCAGAAAACGCGGCGTCAGCATTTACCAATGATGGTACCGCGGTTATTGGAGCAGCCGCTGTACGAGCCGCTATCACAGACGAAGAAGGCTTTACCAAGGTGCTGTCAACCGAGCTCAAAAACTCGGGCACCCCCAAGGACCTGGTAATTGGGCTCTCCTTCGAGACCAGCCTGTTCACCGAGACCGTCGTCGCCAGTAAGAAAGGAACAAAAACGACCGCCACCGCCGATGCCACCATTGAGATGAAGGTCTATGTCGATGGCGTCCCTGCCGCACCGGGTACCGTCGTGTTTGATAAGCGTACCCAGACCTTGTGGGCCAAACTTGGTGGGATTCTCGATTGCGATGATCTCAATACTGACGGCATCGTCTCGTTCGACGAATGTACTCTGACGGAAGAAGAGATTGGACTGATACTCGATACCCGGTCAGCGCACACCTTCAACTTCCTCGCCTATAACATTGGCTCAGGAAGCCATACCATCGAAGCCTTCGCCAAACTCAGTAAGGACGGTCAGGTGGTTGTCGAGAACCCCGACGATGGCTATGGAACCGCCAATGCCAGCGCCACCTTGGGTAAGGGAACTCTGAGTGTTTGGGAAGTGCATGGTTCAAACACAGACTAAGAAATTACCACTTTAAATAAGGTTCTTGACTCGGAGTGACAAGGATGTCCCATTCAGGCCGCAAGGGGGCAATTAATGCTGCCCCCTATCAATTAAACAAAGAGTTATGGCCAGAGCATGTATATTCCAAATAGTTTCCCCTCCTAATATCCAAGCCCTATCCAGCCTAAAAGCAAAGATCAAGAAAACAGCCAATTACCGAGTGGACTCATAAAGACAAGCTTATATTCAGCCATTCCTGAAATTTTATTCTCTAACCAGCAACCTTATACAGTTGCCATCCTCTTTTAAGAAGTCCAAATATTTGACTTACATAACTAATATATAGTCATTTTTTCTTACCTCCAATGAGTAAAAGGCAGCAAAGCACTGCCTTTCTGTTTTATGCAGATAACCCATTAAACGCACGGTCCCAATCTTTCCAGACCGGCGTCAACCCGGCGCATACTATGGCGTCTGCCACCGTTTTGGGTGACCGGGCATCATCAATAGAAAACTGGGCCAGATCCTCGCTGGGGTCGGCATAGCCGCCGGGACGAGTGCTGGAACCGGCGCTCATGTTGGTGGCGCCCAGGGTCATCACATTGTCTCTGAAATGTTCGGATTCCCGGGTTGACAGGGAAAGCTCCAGCTCCGGCCCAAACAGACGCAGGGCACAGATCAGCTGCAGCAACTCCCGCTCCCCCATGGGGCTGACCGGCTCAACCCCACCGGTGCAGGGCCTCAGTCTTGGGAAGGAGACCGAGTAGCGGCTGCGCCAATAGCGCCGTTGCAGATACTCCAGATGCAGCGCCACCAAGGCCGCTTCCACCCGCCAGTTCGCCAGGCCGTAGAGGGCGCCGATGCCGATCTTGTCGATGCCCGCCTCGCCCAGACGATCCGGCGTCTCCAACCGATAACGGAAATCCTGCTTGTTGCCGCGCAGGTGATGCTGGCCATAGGTGGGTCTGTGGTAACTCTCCTGATAGACCATCACCGCATCCAGACCCAGGGCGCGAAGCTCGGCGTAGTCGGCGGCATCCAGGGGCTGCACCTCCATCATCACAGTGGAGAAGCGCGCCTTTATCCTTGGCAACACCCGCCGAAAATAGTCCATGCCCACCTTGGTTTCATGCTCACCGGTCACCAGCAAGATGGCATCGAACCCCATCGCCTTGATGGCATCCAGCTCCCTGTCCAGCTCCTGCTCGGTCAGAGTATGGCGCTTAATGCGGTTGCTCATGGCAAACCCACAATAGTCACACTCATTGGCACAGAGGTTGGAGAGATAGAGAGGCACATACAGCCCCATGGTGTTGCCGAAGCGCTGTCGGGTCAGGGCCTGGGAACGCCCGGCCATCTGCTCCAGATAGGGGGCCGCCGCCGGCGAAATCAACGCCATGAAGCCCCGCCAATCCAGCTTAGGCGCCGCCAGGGCGCGCTTGACCTCGGTCTCTGTGATGGCGTTGATGCTCAGCGCCAGATGGTCCCAATCCTGCTGTTGCCACAACTCATAGAAGCTCATGGCCTACCCCAGAAATCCGGTTAAGGGACTCGACGCATTGGCCTGGGTGGAGATCTGCCCCAAGCCGGCCTCATAGGCACTGCGACCGCAGTTGACCGCCTGGCGGAAAGCCTGGGCCATGGCCACAGGATCGCCTGCCACCGCAATGGCGGTATTCACCAGCACGGCGTCGGCGCCGAGCTCCATCGCTTCACAGGCGTGGGAGGGCGCACCGATCCCCGCATCCACCACCACAGGCACCGATGCCTGTTCGATGATGATCTGCAGAAACTCCCGGGTTTTGAGCCCCTGATTGGAGCCGATGGGCGCCCCCAGGGGCATTACGGCGGCACAGCCCGCCTCCTCCAGCCGCTTACACAGCACAGGATCCGCATGACAATAAGGCAGCACCACAAAGCCCTCTGCACACAGCTGCTCGGCGGCTTTAAGGGTCTCGATGGGATCCGGCAGCAGGTAGCGGGGATCCGGGTGGATCTCCAGTTTCAGCCAACGGGTTCCCAGGGCTTCCCGGGCCAGGTGAGCCGCATACACCGCCTCCTCGGCACTCTTGGCGCCGGAGGTGTTGGGCAGCAGATTGACCCCCAGCTCCCGAATGGGGCCGTAGATGTCCCCCTGGTTGCCGGAAAGATCCACCCGCTTCAGCGCCAGAGTCACCAGTTGCGAGCCGCTGGCCTCCAGTGCCTGGATCATCAGGTCATTGGAGGCAAACTTACCGGTTCCGCTGAACAGGCGGGAATCAAAGGTTTTATCGGCAATGGTGAGCATAATCAGCCTCCGGCAATAACACTAAACAGATCGATGGTGTCCCCATCATTCAGGGGGGTTTGAGGCCATTGGCCTCTGGGCACTATGGTGCCGTTGAGCGCCAGCGCCAGCGCGCCGCCCTGCTGCTCCAACTCTTCCAGCAACTGAGACAGGTGGGTACTGGCCACCTGGCGATTCTCGCCATTAATGATCAGATTCATGATGCTCTCCACACAGGGGACAATCTGGATTGGGCGCCAGAGTAAACTGGCTCCATCGGAAGCTGCGGCCGTCGAAGCGGTACAGCTGGTCAGGCGCCACCGCTTCCCCCAAAAGCCACTTGAGGGCCATTGCCGCTTGAAGGGACCCTATGGCGGACACCACAGGCGGCGCCACACCGGCCTCGCTGCAGCCCTGAGGGTGTGCGTCCTCTTCGGCCGGACAGAAGCAGGCAAAACAGGGGCCCTGGGGCAGCACCCATTGCAACTGACCCTGCCAGCCAATGGCCGCGGCACTGATGAGCGCAGTGTGGTGACGGACACAGGCGGCGTTGATCCGGTGGCGGCTATCGAGGTTGTCGGTACAGTCGAGCACCAGATCCACCTCGGGAAGCAGAGTCTCCAACACCCGCTCATCGGCCATCTGGGCAAAGGCCTCTACCCGGATATCCGGGTTCAGCCCCAGTGCCCAGCGCCGTGCCAGCTGCACCTTGGACTGCCCCACCTCAGAGGCTTGGTAGATCCACTGCCGGTGCAGGTTGCTCAGGGAGACATTGTCGGCTTCCACCAGCAACAGTCGGCCAACGCCGCTCCCTGCCAGATTGGCCAGGGCTGGTACACCCAGGCCACCGAGGCCGATGATCGCCACACTCTTTTGCGCCAACTGGCTCTGACCTCTTTCGCCCCAGCCTGGCATCAATATCTGCCGGCCATATCTGAGAAACGCTTTATCAGCCAACATAACTGGCCTCCCTGGCCTGATGGCCAGACTCATAGGCGGACCACAGCTGCTCCAGCGAGCGGGTCAGATCCGCCGCCTGAGTCACGGCGCGCACCACGGCGATGCTGCCCACGCCGGTCGCGGCGACCTGGGGCGCACGCTGTTGGTCGATGCCGCCGATGGCCACCGTGGGCCAGCGACCCGCCAACAGCTTGTGATACCGTTCCAAGCGCTCAAGCCCCTGAGGCTGGGAGGGCATATCCTTGGTGGTGGTGGGAAAGATGTGTCCCAGGGCGATGTAGCTGGGGTGCAGGGCTGCCGCCCGCATGATCTCAAAGTAGCCGTGGGTGGAGAGCCCCAGACGCAGTCCCGCGTCGGCGATGGCGCCCAGATCGGCCTCCACCATATCCTCCTGACCGAGATGAACCCCATAGGCCCCATGCTTGACCGCCAGTTGCCAGTAGTCATTGATGAACAGCCGGGCGCCACAGCGTCGCCCCATGGCTGCGGCCCTGGCCACCAGAGGTTCGGCTTCCTCTGGGGAAAGACCCTTTATCCTCAGTTGCAAAGTTCTGACTCCCTGTGCCAACAGCCTCTCCAGCCATTCAAGGGAGTCCACCACCGGATAGAGCCCGAGCTCCCGGGTATCGCAGGGTTCAAAGGGCACTATGGGCTCGCCATAGGGCCCGCTGAAACCGAATACCTGCTCCATGACACTGCCCGCCAGGGGCACGCAGGGAAAAGCATCGAACCCCTGCGGCCAACCGGTTCTGGCCAGGGGACCCGGCCCCTGGCCCAGTTGTTGGCTCTGCTGCAACCCACAATGCAGATAGGCCCGGGTCAGTACCAGAGCATCCTCCATCTCATAGCCCCGGGCCAGGAACGCCGCCAGTGCCGATGACAGGGTACAGCCACTGCCATGGGTGTTGTGAGTATCGATGCGGGAACCATCGAGAAGGAAGTGCTGACGTTCACTCAGATAGAGGTCGACGCAGCGTCCGGCAATCTGATCAAAATGCCCCCCTTTGGCCAGGACTGCTTTGGCGCCCCGTGCCAACAGCGCTTTCGACGCCCTGGTCACGTCCATTGCTTGCTGGATGGGCTGACCGGTTAACGCCGCCAGCTCATCGCCATTGGGGGTGACCAGTGCCACCAAAGGCAACAGGGGATCAAACCTGGGCTCGGCGCCGTCACAACCGGAAAGACGGTCCCCGGAGGAGGCCACCAGTACGGGATCCAGTATCACCGGAACACGGGTCTGCTTCTCCTTCAGCCACCTGGCCAGCAGTTGGATCTGTGCGTCATCCGCCAGCAGCCCCACCTTGATCGCCACCGGCGGCAGATCTCGCCACAGGGTGTCGAGTTGGGCAAGAAACACCGAATCACTGACCCGCTCCACGGCAGTTACCTCCACCGAACTCTGGGCGGTGACGCTGGTTACCACAGAGCAACCGTGGCAATCCAGATCGGCGAATGTGTGAAGATCCGCTTGCAGGCCTGCGCCACCGCCAGAGTCTGAGCCGGCGATGGTCCAGACGATGGGCTTGCTCATCACTGGCTCTCCCCTTCCACGGCGTGGTAGAGCTCCCCGCCCTGCTCTCTAAATGCCTTGGACTGAGCGGCCATGCCCGCTTCGATGCTCTCCTGCACCTGGACCACCTGAGTGTCTCCCGATACGGATTCAGGGTGGGCGGCGGCATAGTCACGCACCTCCTGGGTGATCTTCATGGAACAGAATTTGGGGCCGCACATGGAGCAGAAGTGGGCCACCTTGGCCGACTCCTGAGGCAGGGAAGCATCGTGATAGGCCCGGGCGGTGTCAGGGTCCAGGGAGAGGTTGAACTGATCTTCCCAACGGAACTCGAACCTGGCCAGAGACAGGGCGTTGTCGCGAATTTGCGCCCCGGGATGACCTTTGGCGATGTCAGCGGCGTGGGCGGCGATCTTATAGGCGATCAGGCCCTGTTTCACGTCCTCTTTGTCCGGCAGACCCAGATGCTCCTTGGGGGTGACGTAGCAGAGCATGGCGCAGCCATACCAGCCGATCATCGCCGCACCGATGCCCGAAGTGAAATGATCGTAGCCAGGAGCGATGTCGGTGATCTGGGGACCCAAGGTGTAGAACGGCGCTTCGAAACACTCCTCCAACTGTTTCTCCATGTTCACCTTCACCAGGTGCATGGGCACATGACCCGGACCTTCGATGATGGTCTGAACGTCGTGTTTCCAGGCCACCTTGGTCAGCTCACCCAGGGTCTGAAGCTCGGCAAACTGAGCCCGGTCGTTGGCGTCGGCGATGGAGCCAGGACGCATGCCATCGCCAAGGGAGAGGGCCACGTCGTAGCGGGCGCAGATCTCACAGATCTCCTCAAAATGGGTGTAGAGGAAACTCTCTCTGTGATGAGCCAGACACCACTTGGCCATGATGGAGCCGCCGCGGCTGACGATGCCGGTCACCCGCTCTGCGGTCATGGGCACGTAACGCAGCAACACACCGGCATGAATGGTGAAGTAGTCCACCCCCTGCTCCGCCTGTTCAATCAGGGTATCGCGGAAGATGGGCCAGGTCAGATCTTCGGCGATGCCATTGACCTTCTCCAGAGCCTGATAGATGGGCACTGTGCCAATGGGCACCGGACTGTTGCGGATGATCCACTCCCGGGTTTCATGAATATGACGGCCAGTAGAGAGGTCCATCACCGTATCAGCGCCCCAGCGGCAGCTCCACACCAGTTTCTCCACCTCCTCTTCGATGGAGGAGCTGACCGAGGAGTTGCCGATGTTGGCATTCACCTTCACCAGAAAATTGCGACCGATGATCATCGGCTCCGCTTCAGGGTGGTTGATGTTGGCGGGGATGATGGCCCGGCCGGCGGCCACTTCACCGCGAACAAACTCCGGCGTAATGGACTCTGGCAGGTTGGCGCCGAAACTTTGCCCCGGGTGGGCACGGGCCAGGATCTCGTTGCGGATCCGCTCCCGCCCCAGGTTTTCGCGAATGGCCACATACTCCATCTCAGGGGTGATGATCCCCTGACGGGCATAGTGCAGCTGGGAAACATTCCTGCCGTCGCGGGCACGGCGGGGCTTGGGCAGATGCTCAAACCTCAGGTGATCGAACCCCTCATCCGCCAGCCGCTGCTGGGTGTAATCTGAGCTGGCACCGACCAGCTCTTCGGTGTCCTCTCGCTCGAGAATCCACTGGCGGCGCAGAGGCGGCAACCCCTTGCGCACGTCCAGTTCAGACCCCGGATCGCTGTAGGCGCCGGCGGTGTCATAGACGGGGATGGAGTCGTTGTCTCGACTAATGGGATTATCGCGGTCGCCGCCGATCACCGACGGACTCAGATGGATCTGGCGCATGCCCACGCGAATGTCGTTGCGGCTGCCGCTTAGGTAAAGTTTTTCTGAGTTGGGAAAAAGATGGCCCTTTAGGGCATCAAGGTAGGCCTGGGCCTGTTCTCTGTTGTGGCGTCTGGTCGACATCAGCAATCTCCTGTTGGAATAAGGGGAAATTGCTTGTCGGACGGGTTCCTGAAAATAAGGCAACCTGAGCGGGGCGATCCAGGATCACTTGTAAGGGGGATCACTCCCTTCAGGCTGTTGCTTGTTTTCCTACGCAGGTTCTAACCTGTTCAGGTTCCACGGATTCCGCAATGCGGTCTCAGCCCGAAGGCACTCCGACAAGACCGGGCCAGTATAGGTAGGAAAATTACAGGAAACAAGGGCAGGTTGTGGTGAAACTGTCCCGAGGCGGGCGGAGACAATGACTCGACTCAACACGCCCTATACTTGAGTGTCCGGCGGCAAAGCCTTATCCTGTGCGCCCTGCAGTACGGAGTGACATCACATTGAATCCTCTTCTAGAACGCGAAGTTTTCCTGTTCGACCTGGACAACACCCTCTACCATCCTGACGCCGGAATCCTGGATCAGGTTGGCGCCCGAATGAAGCACTATGTGGCCGACAAACTGGCTCTCAGTCCAGAACAAGCCACCGAACTGTGCTTCGGTTACTACCACAGATATGGCGGCACCCTTCGCGGGCTTCAGCAACATCACCCGGAAGTGGATATCGATGATTTCAGTGTCTACGCCCATGATGTGGACACCAGCAAGCTGACTCGCCAGGAGGAACTGGCCGAGCTGCTGCTGGCCCTTCCGCAAAAGTGTTACATCTTTACCAACGCCGCCCGCCCCTACGCTGAGCGCCTGTTGAACAAGATGGGCCTGAGCCACTGCTTTGACGGCATGTTCTCTGTGGAAGAGACCGATTTTAAGATGAAGCCGGATCCCTTCGCCTATGAGAGAATCTGCGAAAAGTATGGATTTAGAGGCGAACAGGCGGTGATGTTCGACGATCAGCCGGCGAACCTGGATACTGCACGAAACATGGGAATCCGCACTGTGCTGGTAAACCGCCCGGACATCAGAGAACACAGCGCCTGCTACGCGACCTCCTCCCTGCCCCACTTCATCCGCAAACTGAACCAGTACCGGCAGCAGTAATATTTCAGCAGAATCCCCTTCACGTCAGGTCTCACTTGAAATTTCAGACCACCCAGGCGTAACATTGCATTAACATGCCGGTTGGCATGATTATCCGGGTGCCCAAGGGACGGGCGCCTTTCACGAGCCTGTTGACCGGCGCCGGGCGTGTAGCATCACCGCGACCTCGGCGGTCGGGTTTGAAAGAGTGCCACTCAACAGGAACAATGACTGGGCCAGCCCCTCTTCATGGATAAAGGATGTCATAGTGAAGGGACGTTCCATTCTCGAACAGGCATTTCTGCGACACTTTGGACTTGAGCCGTCCCAGTGCTTTCTCTCCCCCTTGCAGCTGAACCTCATGGGGGAGGTCTGCGCCCTGTCACCGGGTTTAATGCTTTGCTGCGCAGAGGACAGATACACCGGCATTGCCGTGGGGTCCAGGGGCGATAACCACATCCGCATCGAAGTGTGCGACAGCCGCGGGGCGCCCCTCTCCTCCTACCCCGTTGATGTGCAGCGGCTCATGGAGGGCCTGGTGGCTGCCTTGCAACACCGGGGTTACCGCCTGGGCGGCCTTCACCTTCTGTGCACCCTTCCCGAATCCACCCGTCCCATCCAGAGTATGGACGCTGCCGTCATGGCTTTGGCCTACGGACTGAACACCTATCTGGACCTGGGGCTGTCATCTTCAGGCCTGGTCAAACTGTGCCATCAAGCCTACCCTCCTGGCTGGGGCGAAGTGGATGGTGGCGGACAGCTTGCACCCCTGGTGGCCACCGAGGCCCACCTGTCCCTGGTGGATTACAGCAAGTTGGGTTGGCAGGGCATCCCCCTGCCCGGCGAGCTTGCGCTGCTCAGAGTGGATCTGGAGGGGAACGGGGAACAGTTTGCAGCCCAGAGAAAGCAGAAGCGACAACAAGCCAGGGAGGTGGCCAACTTCTTTTCTCTGTCCAACCTGCGCGATCTCACCATGGAGCAACTGAACAATGCGAGGGGGTTGCTGACAGATGAACTGTTCCGCTGCGCCCGCCACCTGCTCAGTGAACAACAAAGGGCCCTGAATCTGGCCGACGCCCTGGTCGAGGGTCGCCTCCATGAGATTGGCCCGCTGATGCAAAGTGCTCACCTGTCTCTGAAACGGGAATTCGGCATTGAGTCCCGCTCGGCCGATCTCATGGTCGCCAGCCTTGCCAATCTGGTGAAGGAGGAAGGGGGTGCCAGGCTTCTCAGCTCAGGAGAGGTTATCGCATTGATTCCAAAGGCCAGAAAAACTTCAATCGTAGAGCAAGTCACACAAGAATATGCCCAACGATTCGGGGTTTATGCTACCTTCTTCAACATCAATGCCGTATCAGGAGCACATAGTGTCCGTTAAGATCACCCCCCTCTCCTCCTGGGAACATTACCGCGTTGGCGAACTCCCCAGGTTTCAGCTGGAAAATGACCACCTGAGACTGGAAGTGCTTGCCCTTGGAGGCATAGTCAGAAAGCTGGAACTCAAGCGCCCCGATGGTCAATGGCAAAACCTGGTGCTGGGCTGTGACAGTGCCGGCGATTACCTGTCTCAGAAAGCCTGCCTGGGCTCTGTCGTGGGCCGCTGGGCCAACCGCATCGCCAATGCCCGCTGCCTGGTGGATGGCTACGAGCTTGAACTTGACGCCAACCTCTATCCCCATCACCTGCACGGGGGCTTGGCAGGCTTCCACCACAAGGTGTTTCAGCTGACCCCAATTGAAGATGGGCTCAAGCTCAGCCTGTGGAGTGCCCACGGTGAAGCGGGCTTCCCCGGCAACCTGCACCTGGATGTCTATTACCGGCTCAAGGGCAAGAGCTGGATTGTGGAGATGAGCGCCGAGGTCGACAAAGCCTGTCCGGTTAACCTGACTCAGCACAGT
Organism: Ferrimonas sp.; assembly: GCF_048263965.1. Taxonomy (NCBI): domain Bacteria; kingdom Pseudomonadati; phylum Pseudomonadota; class Gammaproteobacteria; order Alteromonadales; family Ferrimonadaceae; genus Ferrimonas; species Ferrimonas sp. Next base: position 53,716 of record NZ_JBLXDO010000005.1, read on the forward strand.
TACTTCAACCTGGGCAGTCACCTCACCGGCTATCAGCTGCAGAGCGATGCCCCCTACATCGTCATGACTGACAAAGACGGCATCCCCGTCACCCTGGAAGAAACCGGTAAACACCCCCTGTGCCTGACCGAAGAGCGCACCATTGGCGAGATGATGGATCAGCCATTGGAAGCCCTGAGTCAGGTTGGTGGCATCGACCACTGCTACCTGTGGCCCGACGATGACGGTACGGTCAAGACCCGTTGTGTGCTGAAAGCCAAAGACACCGGCATTCAGCTGACCATCAACAGTGACCAGCCCGGCATGCAGATCTACACAGGCAACCATCTGGGCGGTACCCCGGCCTATGACGGCAAGTGCTACAAGCACCATCAGGGGATCGCTCTGGAGCCCGGGCTCTGGCCAGACGCGCCCAACCAACCCGGTCACACCAAGGGGATTCTCCACCCCGGCGAAACCTACCATCACGTGACCGAGTTCGCCTTCGACAATATTTAGATGATTCAAAGCCAAGCCCGCTACGCAGCGGGCATTTTTTTGGATCACTTTTTAATTCTTGTACAAAACTTGTTTATTTGTACAACCCTGCCCTATGCTGGATTCAAGGTTGTACAAGGAGACATGCTATGTACAAGTTTGATCAGAACACCATCCAGGTTGGCATCAGCGCCTGCCTGATCGGCCAACAGGTGCGTTTCGATGGCGGCCACAAACAGAGTCGCTTCTGTGTGGACGACCTGGGCAAATACGTCAGTTTCCGCCCCATCTGTCCCGAAGTGGCCATCGGCATGGGCGTGCCCCGCCCCACCATTCGTCTGGTTCAGGAAGAGATCATCCGGGTCAAAGCCTCAGATGACAGCTTCGACGTCACCGATAAGCTGACCAATTTCGCCAAGGAGACCTCTCCCGGCCTTGCTGGCCTCAGCGGCTATGTGTTCTGCGCCAAATCCCCCACCTGCGGCATGGAACGGGTCAGCGTCTATCTGCCGGAGAAAAATAACGCCTCCCGGGATGGCGTCGGCGTCTTCGCAGCGCAGGTGATGAAAGACCACCCCAACCTGCCCGTCGAAGAGAGTGGACGCCTGAACGACACCAATCTCAGGGAAAATTTTGTTACCCGGGTCTTTGCTTACCATGACTGGCACTCCAAGTGTGCCGAAGGGCTGACACCGGATCTTCTGTACAGGTTTCACGCCCGCTACAAGTACCTGCTGATGGCTCACAACCCGCAGATCTACCGCTCCCTGGGTCAGGCTCTGGGACGGATTGAGGGGGTCACTCCAGAGTTCCAGGCCTACTATGAAACCGAGCTGATGTCGGCATTGAAGCGCCACGCCAGCCGCAAGAACCACACCAATGTGTTGCAGCACATTCAGGGCTACTTCAAGAAGCAACTGGGCAGCACCGAACGTCAGGCCCTGGCAGAAAGCATCGACAAGTACCGAACCGGGCTGCTGCCCCTGCTTGCTCCCATTACTCTGCTGCGCCATTACCTGACCCTCTACCCCAACGATTACATCGCCAGTCAGGTCTATCTGAATCCGCACCCCGAAGAGATGCAACTTCGCTATGAACACTGATACCACCCCTCGCCACCCCATAGGTGACGTCGCCGCCAGGACCGGGGTAAACCCGGTCACCCTGCGCGCCTGGCAGCGACGCTTCGGGCTGCTCAAACCCGGTCGTACGCCCAAGGGGCATCGTCTCTACAGCGAGGCGGACATAGATCGCATTCATCAGATCCTCTCCTGGCTGGATAAAGGGGTAGCCATCAGTCAGGTGCGCGCTCTGCTGGAATCCGCCGGTGCCCAGACCCCGGACGATCCCTGGCAGGCTCACCAGGAAACGCTGACCCAGGCGGTGATCGCCATGAACGGCGACAAGCTGGCCCGGGAACTGGACCAATTGACCGCTCTCTACACCTTCGAGTTGACCCTGACCCGGGCTCTGCGTCCCTGGCTGGAATCGCTTCAGAGTCGCTTTGCTGACCGGGCCGACGCCAACCTGATGCTGTGCTGGGCCCAACAGCAGTTACTGCTCTATCTGCAGGGGCACTGCAGCAGGGGCCAATCTCAGCTTACCGGGGATTGCGCGCTGCTGGTGCTGCTCAGAACCCCCGCCCTGGAAGGCGCCATAGCCGCACTCTCTTTAACCCACCAGGGAGAGAAATGCTCTCAGTTACCCACAGACACCCTGGATGGGTGCCAACTGCTGTCACCGAATCGGTTGATCCTGTGTCTGCCGGCGAAGCTGGCCGGTGACGAGCGACAACAGCTGTCAAAGCTCAAGGCGCGGGGCATCACCCTGAGGGTGGTGGGCCCCTTTGCTGCGCTGCACCGAGACGACCCCCTGTTCTGGGAGGCAGCTCATGGTTGATCTCATCTGGTTTCGAAAGGATCTGCGTGTCGAGGATAACCCGGCATTAACGGCCGCCTGCTCCGGCGACGCGCCCCCCGTGGCGCTGTTTATCAGTACTCCGGACCAGTGGCAGGAACACAACATGTCACCCATCCAGGTTGATCTGATGGAGCGTGCGGTCAATAGCCTGGCACAGCAATTGGCCGCATTGGGGATAGCCCTGCATCACCTGGCACTGTCGCGCTTCGATGAGATCCCCACGGCGTTGAGTCAATTCTGCCAACAGCATGGGATCAGCAGGATTCACGCCGGTGAGGAGCCGGAGTTCAATGAGAACAAACGAGACCGGGAAGTGGTTGCCGCAGGCCTGGAGCTCAAACTCCATCCGGGTCACTGCATCCTGCCGCCCGGGACGGTACTCAAGGCGGACGGGACGCCTTACCGGGTGTTCACTCCGTTCCGCCGTGCCTGGATGGCCAGATTGAGGGGACAGAATCTAGCCCCTGGGCAACCAACAACAGCCTGGCCCGCCCTGGCGGCTCCGGCCCCCATCGAATTTGACGCTCACAAGCTGTGCAGCGCCCACTGGCCAGTGGCCCCCGGAGAAGCTCATCGACGTCTGGAACACTTTGTCCATCAACGTATGAGTGACTATCACCTCAATCGCGACCGGCCGGACCTGAAAGCCACCAGCGTCCTCTCCCCCTACCTGGCTCTGGGGATGATCTCCCCCACTAGCTGCCTGCATGCCGCCCTCAGCCACGGGCCCGAAGCCTTGCAGGAACAGCCAGGAGGCGCGTTCGCCTGGGTGAGTGAACTGGCGTGGAGGGATTTTTACCGACACCTGCTCATTGGCTGGCCTAGACTGAGTAAAGGTATGAATTTCAATCCATTGGCAAATAAGGTCCAGTGGGAGAAAAACACAGCTGCCTTCGACACTTGGTGCCAGGGACAAACCGGCTTTCCTCTGGTGGATGCGGCCATGAGACAGCTAAAGCAGACGGGATGGATGCACAACAGGCTAAGGATGGTGACCGCCAGTTTTCTCACCAAGAACCTTCTCATTGACTGGCGCCTGGGCGAACGCTGGTTCAGCCAGCACCTTGTCGATGGTGATCTTGCCGCCAATAACGGAGGCTGGCAGTGGAGTGCCAGCACAGGCTGTGACGCACAGCCCTATTTCCGCATCTTCAATCCGGTGAGCCAGAGCAAAAAGTTCGATCCGGATGGCGCTTTTATCCGTAGATATTTGCCTGAACTGAATGACTTATCAGGCAAAGATATCCACCTGCCCCCTGCGTCGGTACGGCCTCCGGGCTATCCGGCCCCCATGGTTGACCTGGCAGACAGTCGACGCCGGGCATTGGAGCGCTTCGCCGTTATGAAGAGAGAGGTGTTCTGATGATTGGCTCATCCCCCACATCCGCCCAGGAGGGTACCGCCATCGAGTTGGTGGCACGCTTTGTGGCCCTTTACGAGGAGCTGGACCACCGCCAGCTGTATCGCTTGGGGGAGTTGTATCACCCACAGGCCTGTTTCATCGATCCGCTGCACCGGGTCGAAGGGCTGGATAACCTGACCCACTACTTTGAGGGCCTCTATCGAAATCTGCAGCAGTGCCGCATCACCATCCACGATCAGATGGTGTCCGACGACCAGGCCGCTCTCTACTGGACCATGGAACTCAATCATGCCCGCCTCAACGGGGGACGAACCGTCAGCCTGGATGGTCACAGTCATCTGAAATTCAACGCCCTGATCCACTACCACAGAGACTACTTCGACGCAGGCCAGATGCTCTATGAGCAGTTACCCCTGCTCGGCACCCTGATCAAAGCGGTAAAGAAGAAGGCGGCCCCATGAAGATACTCATCACCGGCGCGACCTCAGGCATCGGCAAACAACTGGCCCTGGATTACATCAGCGACGGCCATAGGGTGATTGGCTGTGGCCGTAATCAGGAGGCACTCGGGGAGCTGGCCGCAATGGGTGCCCTGTCACTGGGGTTCGATGCCGGCGATCGCGATCAGGTTATCGCCTCCCTCGGCGGCCTGGACGAACTTGATCTGGTGATTCTCAATGCCGGCACCTGCGAGTACATCAATCATCCTCGCCAGTTTGACGGACGCCTGCTGGCGCGGGTCATGCAAACCAACGTCATCGGCGTAGGGTACTGTCTGGAAGCGCTGTTGCCGCGGATGGAACGAGGCAGCCGGGTGGCGCTGATGGGCAGCATCGCCAACGCCCTGCCCCTGCCCAAGGCCGAGGCCTACGGCGCCTCCAAGGCGGCCGTCGAGTACCTGGCCAAAACCCTGGCCCTGGATCTGCGCCCTCACGGCATTGGCGTGAGTCTGATCCGCCCGGGTTTCGTGCGCACGCCACTCACCGACAAGAACGATTTTGCCATGCCCATGCGGGTGGAGGTATCCGAAGCCAGCCGGATCATCCGGCAAGAGCTGGCCAAGGGGGTCGAGGAGATCCACTTTCCAAAAGGGTTCACACGACTACTGAAACTTCTGGGGGGCCTGCCCGACAAGGCCTGGCAGCAGATTGCACTCAAGGGACTGAAACGATGAACAAACGCATCGCCATCATCGGCAGCGGCATCTCCGGGCTGACCTGCGCCCACCTGCTGTCCAGAAACAACGCCATCACCCTGTTTGAGGCGGGTGACACCCTAGGGGGGCACACCGCCACCATGGATGTGGAGATGGCGGGAAGGACCTGGGCCATAGACACCGGTTTTATCGTGTTCAACGATCGCACCTACCCCAACTTCAAACGGCTGATGGCCCAGCTCAGAGTGCGCAGCCATCCAACCGAGATGAGCTTCAGTGTCCACAACCCGTCGACGGGGCTGGAATACAATGGTCACAATCTGGATACCCTGTTTGCCCAGAGAAAGAACCTGTTAAGCATCCAATTTCTGAGTTTTCTCAATGAGGTGCTCAAGTTCAACAAGCTGTGCAAACAACACCTGAGCAAGGGGCTGATCGGCGCCGACCACACCCTGGGTGACTTCCTGCGCATCCACCATTTCAGCGACTATTTCGCCCGCCACTACATTCTGCCCATGGGGGCCGCCATCTGGTCATCCAGCATTCAGGGCATGCAGGCATTTCCCCTGCTGTTCTTCGTGCGTTTCTTCAATCATCACGGCTTGCTCAACATCAGCAACCGCCCCCAGTGGTACGTGATCAGCGGCGGCTCCCGAAAGTACATTGCCCCGATGATTCGGGGTATCGAAGACCGCATCCGCCTCAGCACCCCGGTGAAAACGGTGCGCCGACTGGGTGACAAGGTGCACCTGGAACTTGGTAACGGCGCCAAGGAGAGCTTCGATGAGGTGGTGCTGGCCTGCCACAGCGACCAGGCTCTGGCCATGCTCGCCGACGCCACTGAACAGGAACAGCGAGTGCTTGGTGCCATCCCTTACAAGAACAATCAGGTGATACTGCACAACGACACCAGCTTGCTGCCTGACAACCGGCGCGCCTGGGCGTCTTGGAACTACCGTTTGGACCGAGATCCCACCCTCCCGGCCAGGGTCACTTACAACATGAACATCCTGCAGGGCCTGCCCGAGCACGCCCCAACCTTCTGCGTCACCCTCAACCAGGGAGACGACATCGATCCGAGCAAGGTAATTCGCACCTTCAACTACGCCCACCCGGTCTTCAACAAGGAGAGCCTGGCCGCCTGCCAGCACCGCGACACCATCTGCGGCCACAACCACACCCACTTTGCCGGTGCCTACTGGCATAACGGCTTCCACGAAGACGGCGTACGCAGCGCCCTCGAGGTGTGCAGCCGCTTCGGAGCCACCCTATGATTGGCGGTTGCGGCTACTACCTGGGGTCGGTACGCCATCGTCGCTTCACCCCCAGGGAGCACAGGTTCTCCTACAGGATGTACAGCCTGGCGCTGGACCTGGACCATCTTGATCAGATCGACTGTGGCCCCTGGCTGGGCCACAACCGCTCTGCCCTTCTGAGCATCCGGGACAGCGATTATCTGGAAGGCAAAGGCTTTAGTCGGGACACCGTGTGGCAGAAGGTCAGCAGCCTCGGCGGCGTAGGGGAACAGGGGCCGGTACTGTTCGTGGGTCAGGGACGTTGCCTGGGCCTTTACTTCAGCCCGGTGAACTTCTACTACTGCTTCCGCCCGGACCTGAGCCTGGCCTACCTGCTGGCCGAAGTCAGTAACACCCCCTGGAATCAGCGCCACTACTACCTGGTGCCCGCCGATGGCGCCCAGGTAACCGACAAGGCGTTCCACGTCTCACCCTTTATGTCGATGGCGATGCGCTACCACTGGACTGTGGATACTCCAGAGCAGCACCTGAAGCTGCACATGGAGAACCACAGCGATCATAAGGCGTTCGATGTCACCCTGGCCATGACCCACAAGCCGCTCAATGACGCCACCGCTCGAGGCCTGGTGACCTCCATGCCTCTGATGACGTTCAAAATTCTGCTTTCCATCTATTGGCAAGCACTAAAACTGATACTGAAACGTATTCCCTTTATCCCCCATCCGGGGCAAGACACGGAGAAGCATCATGGATAACACTCTGACACGCCCTGCCCCGGCCTGGCTGGATACCCTGGCTAAACGCGCCCTGTTCTCCCTTCTGCCCGGCCTGAAGGGCGGCACCCTGATGATTCAGGATGAGGAACAACACAGGTTCGGCGAAGCCGGTGCCCTCTCGGCGGAGATTCGAATTCATCACCCCAGGGCTTACCGGCGCATCCTGCTGGGCGGGTCCATCGGTGCTGGAGAGGCCTTCATCCAGGGAGACTGGAGCACACCGGATCTGGTGCCTCTGGTGCAGTTGATGTCGAAAAACCTGACCGTACTGCAAGCGCTGGAAAAAAAGTTGGCCTGGGTAGGACGGTTGATCGACCTGTGGCGCCACAGGCGCAACCGCAACAGTAAAGGGGGCTCGAAGCGCAACATCGTCGCCCACTACGACCTTGGCAACGACCTGTACGCGCTGTTTCTCGATAGGCAACTGGTCTACTCCAGCGCCATCTTCCCCCAGGCCGATGCCACCCTGGAAGAGGCTCAGAATCACAAGCTGGACCTGATCTGTCGACGCCTGGAGCTGAAGCCGGGTGAAACCCTGCTGGAGATTGGCACTGGTTGGGGGGCCCTGGCCGTCCACGCCGCCAAGCACTACGGGGCAGTGGTAACCACCACCACCATCTCCGAGGAGCAGCACGCCTACGCCGCCCAGCGTATCGCCAATGAGGGACTGAATGACCGGATCACCCTGCTTAAACAGGACTACCGGGACCTGTCCGGACACTACGACAAACTGGTGTCCATCGAGATGATTGAAGCGGTGGGCCATGAGTTCTTGCGCACCTTCTTCCAGACCTGTCGAGACCGCCTCAAGCCGAACGGACGCTTGCTGATCCAGGGGATCACCATCGCCGATCAAAGGTATGATGCCTATCGACGCGGTGTCGACTTCATCCAGAAATACATCTTCCCCGGTGGATGCCTACCCTCGGTGGAGCGTCTGGCCCACCACATAGCCCGTGACACCGACATGGTTATCACCGCACTGCACGACATCGGCATGGACTATGGCCGCACCCTGGCCCACTGGACCAAGAGGTTCAACCAGGCCCTGCCCCAGGTACGGGCACAGGGCTATGGTGAGGACTTTATCCGTATGTGGCAGTTCTACCTGGGCTATTGTGAAGGGGCCTTCTACGAGCGGGTGATCAGTACGGTACACATGGTGGCGGACAAACCGGGCTACCGCCCCGGTCGATGATCGTCTGCCGGGCAGCGCTCAGTTGAGCTGACCCGGCGATGCTTTTTCTTCTTCCTGCTCAATTTGAGAGACAGATTCCTGTTGAATCGAGGCGATGCCGTCGGGAATTTCACTCTCGGCAATGTCGACAATCTGGGACCGGTTCATGGTGACCTTATAGCGGGCAAAGCTGGGTGGCTTGCTGTTCTCACGAAGCATCACCACCAGGTTGATCTGATAACGACGCTCAACAGAGTCACTGCTGACCTTGCCGTCCGACTCCTTGTAGATCTTGGCCTTTCCCCGATCCAGATTTCGAGCGAAGGGGATCAAGCTGAAGTCGATCTGCTCCTGAATGGTGGAATACCCCGCCAGGAACTCCTTCTGCGATATTCGTGAGCTGATGCCATAGTGCAGGATCTCGGCATCCACCTTATTTTGACTGTGGCGCCGCCTCAGGATCTCGCTCACCTTCTCCGGCAGCTCTTTCTTATTGATGAAATCGGCCCAGATCAGCTGGCGACCTATAACAGCCTGGCTGGTGGTGTCCCTCAGAATGCGGCTCCATCTGGGCCGCCCCTTTTGAACCTTTCGCCACAAGGCATTACGAAGATCATCTTTGAAAATTTCGCGAAAAGCATAGATCACCGCCAGAGTCAGAACCAGCGCCAGGGTTAAGCCACTCAACACCCCCTGGGCCTTGATGATCAATGTGGAGACAATCACCATAATCAAACCGGTGGCTATACCTGTGGTGAGCTTCTTGAGACCGACACCCAGAGTTTTAAGCTCCTCTTTGAGCACCACCCCCTGCTGGAGCAAACGACGAAGCAACAGCATCTTATTGGAGATACGGTTTGGATCGGCCTTGGTCTGTTCCGAGTTGTATCTCTTACCATCCCGGTACGCGCTCTCATCACGACACAAAGCCACCACTTGCTCAATCACATGGTTGTGTTCATTGGTTCTTGGCGCGTGAGACACCAGCTTGAGCAGTCGCTGTTCACAGAACCAGGAGAGATAGTTATCGGCGTTTTCGAAGTAGTGCTTCCACTTGGGCTCACTGGGCTCGTTACGACGAAACTTTTTCAGAAGTTGCGCTGCGATGTCGCACAGTTCACTCAGTGCCGGATAGAACTGGTCGGCCTCTTTTGTCTGGGCCAACTCCTTGCTGTCGGTCTCGATGGCGATGGAAAACTGGTAGGCAAACAGGTTCAGATAGAGTCGAAACTCCTCGACGGTGCGCTTCTTAAGGCTGGCAAAGCGACCTTGCACCAGGGGCAGGTGCAGCTTCGAGGAGTAATAGGAGCGCCGTCCGGCAACTGAACTGTGGCAATACATGCCGGCATCCAGGTTTTGCGGATTGACGCCCATATCTTTGGGCAACATGAAATACAGATCGATGCGGCGATGATCACCATTTTTCATCTGGTGAAGGATCTTGAGGGACTGCGACTCCTCCCGCTTAACCACAATTTTTGACACGGAATCTCTAAGCTTCTGAACAACAAAGGACGCATATCCTATTAGTTTAGCACTCTGTGTTCATTAACTTTTATCACGTCCTTCGCCGGTTTCAGCCACGAAAAGCCGAGCATCAAGACCGGAAACGTCTCACCCTCCTGAATTGGAGGGCAAAAATCTGGTGAGCAAAAGCGCCGAGTGAACGGCGCTTTTGAGGTTCCTACTAGGGCCGCCATGAACTGCCGGAGTAACTCAGCCCCCGGCTAGGGCGCCATATCCTACTGTCCTTTTGAACGCACCAGGGTTACATCAGACAGTTCAGCCACCACCTTTTCCTCTTTCAGCACAGAAGCTGTCCAGAGAATCAAACCGTGTTCTCCCGGACTGGTCCATCGGAAGTCATAAGTCTTGGTGCGGCCTGGCTCCAGCCCATCGATGAGCGCCGTGAACTGGGCAACCACCTCCCCACTCTCCTCACGAGTCCCGACAATGACTAGTTCGCCATATCCAGCCGCCAAAGCAGTATCCTCATTGCTTAATGTCGCGGCGATACGAACGTTATCCCTGTAAATGTTCACTTTCTCAGGAACATTAAGCTTGTCGATACTCAGACCATCAGGCAGGACCTCTACTGGACTCTCCTGATTAATCAGCAACTGCGCGGTAAACAGAGCGGTTGGTTTACGGTCTCCTTTAATGTATACCGCCAGATCGAAATCCTCAGTCATGGGCAAGCCATTGGTTGAAACCGGGTACTCGACGCCCCCCTGAACGCTGACTACCCCAGGTTGAATCTCAACGCCCAGGTTATTGGCAACATCGACCCAGCCTTTGCTGCTGGCCAGGGGAGACACCCCATTATCAGGATCCCAGTCGAGCAGGTTGATGACCGTGGTAACCGGCGCTCCTACCTCGTAGCGGATGTTGTCATGGGTGTATGGAGGCACAGTACACTCTGCCTGAGGGATCTCCAGCCCAGGGATATCCTGACCAAATTTGTTGGCTCTCAGCCGCCATCTGGGACCGGACACCAGTTCCAGGCCCTGCTGCACTATTTCGTTGGCGGTGAGTGGGTGCTCAAACCCTAGAAAATCAAACCGCCCAGCGGACGCCTCGGCGCTGTTTACATAAGACCACTGGAAGGGATCACGATCGATGCTGGTGTAATACGCATTGGTGTAACCCTCACTCAGGTCGGTAGAGCGCCTTGTTTCTAACGGAGGAGAATCTCCTGCAGGCACCACGGTGCTTCCTGGCTTATGACGAAAATAGGTGCTCTCTAGGATAAAATCGCCATCCCCTTCGAAACAATCCTTTGCGGAACGCCAGTTATCATCGCCATCCACCCAGTAAGAGGGCTTGCGCCCTGTGGCCGCTTCATTTTCAAGGTCTTCGGGTCGCAATTGGTCATTGGGGTTATTAGTAATCCAGTGTGTAACCACCAGCTTGGCACTCTCAATTGCGAAATCTGCTCCGGCGACCTTCCAGTCGGCAGGCAGTGGTATCCTGGCATAAAGACGAATATCGTTGGGCCGCTTGATCAACCCTCCCCAGCGATACAGCGCCTTACCGTCGTCTTTGACTGTGATGGAATAATCGGAACTCACCGCAATGTCCCTATCCACCCTCAAGTTGTCATTAGGAGCCAACTGTGAGAAGTCGATCAAAGACGTCTCTTCACCGACAATAATATGTTCATCGTCGAGGCCAGCTAAAGCACAGGTCGATTCCTCTCCGGAGGGAAACGCAAGCACGCCCTGCTCTCCACTTTCGGGGTCGGCATGCAGGTAAGGTACTGTTTCATGGCAAGTAAGAGAGTGCTCCATGACGGTATAGTGTTCCGTTGAGCATTTGACCGAGGTCCCTCCCAGTCCCTGACACCAAGTGCCTAATGGTGGCTTAACTTTATAAGTGTCAGTTTCCGCATTGGAGATCTTGACGCCGACAATCGCGTCACCTTCTGTGATATTGCCGATATAACCCTCGGCATAATCTCTTGGGGAAAGAGACTTGCCTTCGGCTCCGAGGAAATCCACCACATTAAAACCAAATTCGGTATCCACCGGGTACAGCGTAATGCTTTGCTTATCGACAATGGGATAGACATGAGGCAGTCCCGTAGCAGGATCAATCTCATTTGGGCAACTGACACCGCCAGGCAACCCGCAAATCGCGGCAGGGTCCTGAGAAAACGTCCGTCCCTTGAAGTCGATAAGAAGATCATCTATGGAAAAAGTATGGATTGGTGAGGCATACGCAGCCGCAGGCTCTTGTCCATGGCCAGCCACCGAAAAGAGTGAACAATAGATCAGAAAAGCGATCGGTGCAGGCGCATAAAGGTGTTTCAACAGTGTGCTCATCATAACCCCCTGATGTTCTGACTTAGAAACTGGCCACGGCAAAAATAAGGCGTAAGCCGGGCCTGAACGAAGAGGAGGAACAAAGCTCATTGAAAGTCTACACTTTCAACTAGATGCACAGGCACGGACACTCCCTCGCACCTATAGGGAGATTGCCCTCGTCTTTCGCATAACTAGATTTAAGAAAAGTTCAGGGAACGGCGGTTGATAATTCGCAATTTCGAGTTCAATTATCACTGAACTGCAGCCGCAATCTGTGCCAGGGAACCCGATCATGGAACGAAACAAACCCCAGCGAAGGCGGGGCCAAGCCAGACGCAGACTGGACAGGGTGGAGTGTGCCGACTGCCTGGTGCGCGAACGCCTGTTGTTTGCCGGGCTGGATGTAGAGTCCGATCGCTTTTTACTCTCTCCAATAGATCACTATCTACTGACCCCCGGCTACACCGTTTACCACCAGAATCAACGTGCCTCGGCTGTGTATTCCATCCGAAGTGGCAGCGTGAAGCTGTCATTGTACTCGTCAGAGTACGGTGAGAGGGTTGTCCGTTTGCTTGGAACTGGCTCAGCCATTGGACTGGAGGCACTACTCGAACAACAATACCAACACAGCGCGGTCGCCATTGGCTCAACCCAACTCTGCCGTATTCCGGTTAGAACACTGCGTCACCTTGGAGCTCAGCAACCGGCCCTTTATAGCCGTTTGATGCTGCAATGGCAGGAACAAAGCCTTCTGGCTGACAAACATCACGCCAACCTGAATCATGGCCCTATAAAAAACCGTGTAATCAATCTTCTATACATTCTTGAATCCCTTGTTTCCGAGAAACAAGCCACCTTTTATTTGCCGAGCAACCAGGACTGCGCCTCCCTGTTAGGAACAAGCGAGGAATCTGTAAGCCGCATAATGGCATCCCTCAAACGGCAAGGCATCATTCGTAAAGCATCCGCACACAGGTGGAGTTTGAACTTGTAATGATGCCTAAGCCTGAACATCTCAACAGGCTATTTCCCTCACAGCCAGCGCCTGACGTTTCTTCGGTAGATCTCAAACTGAGGGCCAAACAGTCCCTCCATCATTCGCTCCTCCGGACGGATCTGGAATCGATTCATGTAGAGCACAAAAGGGATGAGCAGCACCATGGCCAACAGGTGAGAAAGGAAGCAGGACCAGGCTGCCAGCCAGAGCAATAAGCCCAGGTACATGGGGTTGCGGCTGATCTGGTAGATGCCGGTGGTTACCAGGGTGGAGGCTTTCTCGGGTCGGGTGGGATCGACTGTGGTGTTATGTCGCTTGAAAGCGATGACGCCACTCAGGCCGACGACGGCACCAAGCAGCAAAAACAGTGCGGTAAGCTCGAGTCGGATAGTGTGGGGGAAGAGCTGTTCACCCAAAGGGATTTTGGCCACCAACCACATCAACAGGCCACTCAAAAAGGCGACAGCCACCGGCGGCAGCTTCAACTCCAACTTGTCCATTCACACTCCCTGTGCGTACTGCGAGAGGCCGATATCCATACAGTATGGCCTCTGAGTTTCTTTTGCGGCACAGAGTAGCGAAAACCTGAACGGAAGTCGCGAAGTTTCCTCATTTTTTATGTGGGAATGAATTCAGAGAGGGTTGACGCTGAGTTCGACAGACAACCCAGCCACTTTCACAGAGGTGGGGGTGTCGGGGCCGACGGTCACGTTGGTGGAGAAGCGGTTGTGGTTGTAGTGCGCCTCTGTGGTGATCCTTACCATCCCGGAATCACCCACAGGGTCGGCCAACAGCGTCAGACTGTAGCCGCCCCCCAGAGTGAGTATTTCAGGCTCACCAGGCTTAAGGCTCAGGGAATAATCCCCATAGTCAGAGGAGACCAACACCCGAGCACAATCCGGATTGTCGCTGGCAAACCCCAGCAGGGGGAGCAACAACAACACGGCCAGTAATCTGCGCACAGCTCCCTCTCCTGATGTAACAAACCTTGCTGACACCTTAACCGAATTAAATTCACATGCAAAACATTTGGGCTTATATCAAAGTCGTATTGCAGAAACTTGTCGGACTTAAAAAGAGAGGGGGAAGCCATGCCTCCCCCTCTCAAATCATCAACCCTTGCCTCTAACGGCTCATTTGTCCTTGTTCAGCAAAGTCACATGACGCTGAGGGAAGGGGATCTCAATGTCGTTGGCTTTGAGCGCCTTGAACAACGCCAGGTTGGTTTCAAACTTCGCCTGATAGAACTGCTCGCTGGGCACCCAGTACCGAACCCCAAGGGTGATGGCGCTGTCACCGAAACCGTCGATACCCACCTGTGGCGTCTGCGACTGATCCACCAGGGGACTGGCCGCCAACACGTCCAGCAGAGCGCCAATCGCCTGTTCGGGATCCGCTCCGTAGGCGATACCGATTTCGGTCTCCACCAACAGGGTTTCAAAGGAGTTGTGCAGCACCTCACCGACGATATGCTTGTTGGGCACCGAGATCTCCTGCCCCTCTTCGTTGGTGAGTATGGTCATCCCCAGTTGGATCTCTCTTACCACACCAAAGACACCCTGAACGGTGATGGTGTTACCCACGACGAAGGGCCGGGTAACGATGATGGTCACACCGGCGGCGTAGTTGGAGAGCATTCCCTGCAATGCCAAGCCGGCACCCAGGCCGGCGGCACCTATGGTGGCCACCAGGGGCGTTACGCTGATCCCCAACTTGCCCAGGGCGATGATCCCAATCAGGACGATCACCAACACCTTGACGATGTTGGCCACAAAGGTCGCCAAGGTAATGTCTATCTCATGGCGGGTCATCAGCGCCAGCAGAGCGCGGGAGACCCGGCCTCCCAGCCAGATACCGATGAAGAAGATCACCAGGGCGCCAAGGATCTGGAAGCTGTAGGTCACCAGGAACTCGGTCACCAATTGATAAACCATCTCCATCTGCGCCAATTCCTGGGTAAGGATGTTCTCATCCATAGTCTCTAACCTTCTCTATTTTTTGATTTAAATCCAGCTTAGTCCTGAAGCTCTACGGCGTCTTCCCGGGTCACCCTGAAGCGGGAGTCCAGCCGGCTGTACCCCAGGCCATTGACCTTGTTTACCTTGAGCTGCACCGGTATACGCTCTTTCATCGCCTCCACATGACTGATGACGCCAATCATCTTGCCGCTGGCGTTCAGGGTGTCCAGGGCATCCAGTGCGGTGTCGAGGGTTTCACCGTCCAAAGTGCCGAAGCCCTCATCCAGGAACAGGGAGTCGATGCTAGTCTTGTGGCTGACCAGATCGGACAGGGCCAGCGCCAGGGCCAGGCTGACCAGGAAACTTTCGCCACCGGACAGCGTCCGGGTGTCTCGCACCGCATCGCCCTGCCAGGTATCAAGGATTTGCAGTGCCAGCTCATCGCCCGCTTTGCGTTTCAGCTGATAACGCCCATGGAGCCGGTCCAACTGACCATTGGCCAGGTGCACCAGGTGATCCAGGGTCAGCCCCTGGGCGAACTTGCGGAACTTATCCCCCTCTCTGGAGCCAATCAGGCCGCTGAGGTAAGCCCAATCGTCAAATTGGCTGCGGGCAGATTCAATCTCCTCCAGCAGTCCCTGCAGACCGGCACGTCGCTCGTTGTCACTGTCGAGCTGGCTCTTGATGGCCGCCATGGCAGCAATCAGCTCTCGAATTGACTCATTGGTGGCCTCCACCTGCTCAGTCAGGCTCTCCAAGGTGGCATCGTCAGCCAAAGCCTGAGGCCTGCCCTGCTGGTGGTTGCCCAAGGTCGTTACCGCCTGATCCACCAGAGCCTGGGCGCCGGCCTTCAGCCGCTCCAGCTCTGTCTTAAGTTCAATCAGCCGCTGCTTCTCCTCATCGCTGAGCAGCGCTTCCTCAAGTTGAGTCTGACTGGCAAACACCGAGTGGGCCATCTCGTTCTGCAACAGTTTGCTGGACTGGGTCCAACGCTCAGTCAACTCGCGCTTGCTCTCCTCCAGTTGAGCCAGCTGCCCCTGAAGCGCGGCGCTCTCTTTCTCGGCCTCTCCCTGGTGGTTTCGGGCAACCTCCATCCTCTCGGTGGCCTGAACCAGAGCCTGCTCCAGGCGTTCACGTTCATCGCTGACGACCGCTGTGCCAAACAGCTCCTGACGACGGGCGCCAAGCTGGGTGCACTGCTCCTTAAGCTCGGTCCAGGCGCTTTGAGCACCCTGGTGCTCCAGTCCAGTCTGATGTTCGCGCTCGATAGCGCTCTGGTGCTGCTCCTTGAGCTGCACCTCCACCTGGCTGTGCTGGGCCAGGGTCTGCTGTGCCTGCTCCCACTGCTGTGCCTGAGCCTTGAGGCCGCCAAGCCAGCTGTCCACGTCACCGGAATCGGGCAGAGTCAGAGCCAGGGCCTCCAACTCGGGGCTCAGTGATTGAACCAGGGCATCACGGTTCTGGCAGAGCTCCTGACTGCGCGCCAGGGCGGTAGCCAGCCCCTGCTGAACCGATTCGGCCTCGGCGCTCAGCTGGCTGCTCTTAAGCTGCAACTGGTGGTTGCGCTCCTTCACCTTGGCCAGGGCCTCACTGGCCTGCTGACGGGCTGAGCTGGCCTGTTCCAGTTTCCCGACCTTGGCGTCCAGGTCAGCCCGGCGGGCGCGGCAGCTCTCCAGGTAGTTCTCCAGACGCTGGGCATCGGCGATGTTGGGGGCCGTGGTGATCTTGAGAGCCACGCACTGCTCACCCCACTGGAGGGTTACCTTGGTGCGCTTCTCTTCCAACTGCTTGAGCTCGCCCGCTTTGATCTCCAACTGCTCTTTGACCAACTTTTGCTGTTCGCCCAGGCGGGTACCCTGCTCTTTCAGGGAGTCCACCTTCTCTTTGAGCGCGGTCAGGCGTTGCTCGGTCTCACTCAGGGCGATGCCCTGATAGGCGGTTACCGCCGGGTGTTCGGTAGAGCCACACAGAGGACAGGCCTCACCAGCCACCAACTTGGCGCGCTCCGCTTCCAGAGAGTGGATTTTACGTTCCTGCTCCAGCAGCTTTTCCACGTCTTTAAGCTGCTGGTGTTCGGTCTTGTACTGCTGGCGCTTCTCGGTAAGCTCCTTGCCGATGCGCTCCAGCTCCTGTGTCAATTTTTCTGACAACTTCTGTCGCTCACCAAGCTGCTCCTGGATCTCGGCGTATCGCTCGCTCAGGGACTTGAGCTTACTGCGCCCCTCCTGACCGGCATCCAGGCTGGCCAGCTTGGCTTTGAGCGCATCCGCTGGCTGCTGTGCCAGCGAGGACAAGTCAGAGTCCGCTTGGGACAACATCTGGTTAGCCGACGCCAACTCCGTCTCCGCCTGCTTAAGCTCCTGAGTCAGAGGCTCCCTGGTCAGAGACAGTTCGCTTAGGCGTTTTTGCCCCTGTTCCAGCTCAGGTGTCAGGCGGGCTATGCCCTGCTCCAGAGTGGCCAGTTGCTCCAGCCGGCTTTGCCACCCTGAGAGCTTCTGGCTGAGCTGGCCATGGTTGGCGTTACTGTCAAGATAGGCCTGAGCCTCAGAAAGCTGCGCCTGAGCCTCGGTCAGTGCTGTCTTGCGCCCTTCAAGCTGCTCTTTGGCCTCTTTCCAGGTCTGAGCTCGGGCCTGCATCGCCTCTTCGGCCGAAGTCAGCCCCTTGGCCAGCTGTTCCAGTTGGGTATCCAGGGGGATCACCTGGTTGAACAGAGCCTCCCCTTCTACCTTGGCCAGTTGTGCCTTCTCTTTATCGGCGCTGGCCTCGGCGTGCTGCTGCTGTGCCTGCTGCTGACGCTCGGCGCACTGAGCTTTGGCATCAGCCAGTTCCGCCAGCTGGTCACGACAACGAGCCAACTGCTTTTCCGCATCCTGCACTTCGGTTAATCGTGGCCTCAGTCGTTCCGCCGGCTCACTGCGAGTCAGCCTTGCCAGCTTCTCCTGCTGACGCTCAAACTCCTCGGCAGCCTGGGCCTGTTTCTGTTTGGCCTCATCAATTGCTCTGCCCAGCTCGGCCTCTTTCTGCAACCAGCCCTGCAGTGACTTGAGATCACTGAGGCGCGCCTGCAGCGACTGCTCCTGAATCCGATCGGCGCCACGCTTGCCCTGAAGCGTCTCTCTCTGTTCGTCACTGAGCAGGTCTACCCCTTCTGCACGCGCTGAAAGGGTCTCCAGATGAGTCTTTGCCTGTTTGTGGTTGTCGAACACCTGGCGTGAGATGCGGCCGTAGATCTCGGTGCCGGTCAACTCCTCCAGCAGTTCGGCACGCTCATTGGCACTGGCATTGAGGAAGGCGGCAAACTGCCCCTGGGAGAGCAACATGGACTTGGTAAAGCGGCCAAAATCCAGCCCAGTGAGGGAAGCCACCAACTCCAGCTTCTCTTTGATCTTCTCTGCCAGGATGGCGCCATCGTCGATACGAACCAGCTCCACCACCGGCGGCTGCAACTTGCCGTCGGCGGCCAGTCGGGCACGGCGCTGACTCCAGAAGGCGCGGTACCCCTGGCCCTTCACTTCGAACTCCACTTCAGCCAGGGCTTCACCGGTACCCCGGGTCATCAGCTCATTTTGAGTGGGGGACACCGACAGCCTTGGGGTCTGGTGGTAAAGCGCCAGACAGATGGCATCCAGCAGTGTGGTTTTGCCTGCTCCGGTTGGGCCGGTGATGGCAAACAGGCCGTTTCCGGCAAAGGGCTCGGCACTGAAGTCCACCTTCCACTCCCCCTTCAGGGAGTTCAGGTTTTTAAATCTGAGAGACAAAATCTTCATGATTGCGCCTCCTCAGGCTGACTGGACGGCTCCGGCTGAGCGCCCTGCTCCTGCAGATCTGAAGGTGGAACTTGCGCTTGGTGTTCCTGTTCAGGGTCTTCCAGCTGTGCCAACACCTGATCGAACAGGCCCTGCAGCCGCTGTTGTCGCTCGGCGCCCTGCTCTCCCTCGAAGATCTCCTCCTGCAATCGGCGGGAAAACACCTCCTGCACGCTGAGTTCTGCCAGGGTTTCATTCTGCTGCTGCTCTAAAGCCTGTGCGCGCAATTTTCTGGCCCGACGCAACAGCAACACCTCCACCGGCAGATCCTCTGCCAGCGCTTCGATACGCTGCTGCAGATCATTGAGATACTCTTCGCTCTCTACTTCGATATCCAGCCAGACCGGTCGCTCCGCCGACGCGTCGACAAAGCCCTTGAGCTGCAACTCAATCTCGTTGAGGTTACCCTTAATCATCGCCATGGGCTGGAACCTGGGTACCGGCAGCGCAGTGATGCCAGTCAACAACTGACCGTCAAACTCCACCATAAGTACAGATTTCTCGCTGCCCAATTCATCAAAACTCAGAGGAATGGGGGAGCCACAATAGCGGATGTGCTCTTCGCCTCCCACTCGCTGGGGTCGATGGATGTGACCCAGGGCAATGTACTCGGCGGGTGGAAAATGGTCCGACGGGAAGGCGTCCAGGGTGCCCACATAGAGATCCCGCACCGACTCCGAGGTGGTGGCCCCCAGAGTGGTCAAATGCCCCGTGGCAATAATGGGGATATTCAATTCCCGCTCGGCGCGCAGTATGGCGGCACGCTCATACAGCCCCCGATAGTGATCGGCTATGGCCTGTTGCAGGCTCTGGCGCTTTTCTGCTGCACTCTCCCCGGCCTGACTGCGGAGAATTTCCCTTGGGCGCAGATAGGGTACGGCACACAACAGCGCCTGCAGTTCACCCTGAGCATTGGTCAGCTCAAGCAACTGCTCTCCCTCATCACCGCCGGCGATCACCGTGGTATTCAGATACTCCATCAACTGGCGACTCTCGTTGAGGGTCGACACCGAATCATGATTCCCCGCCAACACCACCAGTTGGCAGCCCAGCTTCTGGAAGGAAACCACCAGGCTGTTGAGCAGCGCCCTGGCGTAACTGGGCGGGGTTCCGGTATCGAATACGTCACCGGCAACGATCACCGCGTCAATCTTATGGGTGTCGACCTGGGCAAGCAGCCAGGCAAAAAATTCAGCGTGTTCCCGGGCTCGACTCTTGTTATAGAAGTGCTGCCCAAGGTGCCAATCAGAGGTGTGAAGAATGCGCATCGGCTAAACAGAAAAGGCTTCTTTGAAAACAGGAGGATAACCTTTATCCGGGCCGGTTTACAGATCGCCGTGGTCAAACGGGGGATCTTCTCCCCCTTCATTGCCAATGCCAGATTACAGGAAAGAAACGTAATCGGAGGGATCGGGCGATTTCTTATTAGGTGCCTTGGACAGGGGGGTCCCCAGATAGAGGAAACCGACGATCTGGTCGTCACCCTGAACGCCCAGCGACGCCTTTACTGTAGGGTCGAAGGCGTAGCTGCCGGTACGCCAGATGCCGCCAAGACCCTGTGCCTGGGCGGCCATCTGCATCGCCATTGCGGCGCAACCGGCGCTCAGGTGCTGCTCTATGGCGGGTACCTTGGGATGCTGCTGCACCTTGGCAATAACCGTAATCACCATGGGGGCCCGGGTCGGCAGAAGCCTGGCGCGAGCCAGCACCTCGCCACTCTCCCCTTTGGCCTTAGCCGCTTCGTAAAAGATCTCACCGAGCTTAAGCAGTCCCTCTCCCTGGGCAATCACAAACTGCCAGGGGGTGAGCGCCGCGTGATCCGGTGCCTTGACTGCCGCGGCCAATATGATGTCCAACTGCTGCTCATCTGGGCCTGGTTCGGTGAGCCTGGGGGCTGAGTGTCGTTGGGTGAGAAGGGTCAGCGCGTCCATTGCCGCTCCTGTAAATCAATATCATTTGCAACCCAGTCTACCAAAGCGATCCTTCATCTTCTTCGATTAACAGGATTCAGAGAGTCGATTGCCATTATCGATATATTCAACCATAGTTAATTCAACCCATTGTAATTATGGAGCTAACAATGAAAAAAGGAACACTCTTACTGGCTGCAGCACTGACCCTCACTGTCTCCCTCCCCTCCACTGCGTTGGCGGCCATCTCCGGCGCCAATAACCCTGAAAAACAACAAACAAAAGAAGCACGCAAACAGGCGAAAGAAGCCCAGAAACAGCAACGAACAGCTGATCGAGAAGCGCGCAAGAAGCGCCAGGAATATGAGAAAGAGGCCCGCCTGGCAAAACAGGAACAGCGAAGGGAGTTAGACCAGGAGGAGCGCGAAGCTCAGAAAGAACAACAGGAGCAGAAGCGGGAAGCCCGCAAAGAACAGCATGAGTATGAGAGAGAAGTTCGTAAGGAACGGGAGGAGTATGAACGCGAGGCCCGAAAAGCGAGCAATGAGGAAGAGCGAAAAGCTCGCAAAGAGCAAAAAGAGAAAGAGCGTGAAGCTCGTCAAAAGGAGGCTGAGTTCGAACGTTAAATCATCGAGCCGACCAAGGCAGCTTGCGATTTCTGCCGAAAACACTGAGCCCCGAAAATCGGGGCTCTTTAGTTACCACGACGTGTTAAGCCGACATACCGGTCAAAGCATAAACGGCCCTGATTTCCGCCAAAGCCAGCATCACATTCATCACTAAGCCGGTTCCTTATCCTCGGCCCGCTCCTCATTCAGGTACCTGCTCAAATCCACCTCATCCATCTGTGCGGGCTTCAGGAAGCGCTCGGCGTACTCCATGTACACGCCAGTTGAGAGGAACAGGCGGAACACCTCACCATCCACGTGATCGTCCTTCACCATCTTATGAAGGATATTGATGGCACTGCTGAGGGACTTAGCTTTCTTGTAGGGCCTGTCGTCAGCGGTCAAGGCTTCAAAGATGTCCGCCAGCACCAGGATGCGCTCACCCACAGAGAGCTGATCGCCAGTCAGGCGTCGTGGATAGCCTGTGCCCTTGAGGGTTTCATGGTGGGTCGAGGCATACCTGGGCACATTGGCCAGCTCCGGTGGGAAAGGCAGGCTTTCCAAAATCTTGATGGTACTGACCGTATGTTCATTGATGCGGAAGCGTTCCTCGTCATTGAGTGTGCCTTTGCGTATGCACAGGTTGTAAAGCTCACCCTGATTGTTCTGCAGCTCTGTGGGTTCCAACTTGATGCCGAGGCTGGGGTCATAGCTCTGCTTGCGCTCCCAGGCGATGCGATGCTCCGGTTTATCAGACAGCAGATTTTCGGTAACAGGCAACTGGACCTGAGACTCGCCGCGACGCCTCTCCTCCAGGGGCCCCAGGCCCAGGCAGTCGTCGAAGTGACGCTGCCAGGTTCGCGTGGCGATACCGCGCAGACGCTCGATGCTCTCATCTTCCATGAATTCACCGCCCACATTACATCTGGCGACAAATTCAAACTGCTCCGTCAACAGCCGCTGAGCCTGATCGCGCCTGGCCCTCAGCTCAGGTTCATCCTGGGGGGTTGCCATCACCGCCTCGAGATAGCGGATCTCTTCGTCACGCCACAGCACCTCAAACCTGGTGCGGATCTCATGAATGCGGTTGTAGCTGGATTCCAGCTTACTGCCCTTGTCGACCACATGCTCCGGGGTACTGATCTTGCCGCAATCATGCAGCCAGGCCGCCAGCTTGAATTCGCGATGCTTGTCCTTGTCCTTAATGGAGAAGGCACTGAAAACCTCTTTCTGACTGATGCTTGCCTCTCTGGCCAGCATCAACCCCAGCTCCGGCACCCGGTAGCAATGGCCTCCGGTGTAGGGGGACTTGTCATCAATGGTTTGGGCGATCACCTCGATAAAGGAGTCCATCAGCCGCTGCTGCTGAGCCTCATGCTCGGCGATAGCTGCCGACATCTCCACCAGCGACGTGGAGAGTTCATCCACCTCCTTGATGATGGAGGGTTGCCTTTGCACCTGCTGGTATTGGCGACGCATCACCTTCTCGTTCTCTTTCGCCAGCTGGCGTATGGGGTTCACTATGGGATTGGCCAACAGGTAACAGAACGGCAGCAGGGCCAAAATGCAGATGGCGGTCGCCGTCGCGGACACCAACACCTCCCGGCGACTGGCTTCCAACACGGTGCCCACGTCCAGGGCCAAGGCGAAGAAGTGGTCCTCACCCACCCGCAGTGGTTCTATGTAGAGGAAGCTGTCGCGCCCTTCCAGCGGCAAGCGGTTCAGTTTCCCCTGGAGCAAACGCTCCTGTGCCGTGGTGATCAATGCTTTGTAGGGAACGGTGAGAGAGTCCTGCTGACGGATCTCAGTCATATCCCCCAGCCAGCGCTGGGAGAGGTATTGCCTGTCCCCCGGGCCCACCTGTGCCAGGGCCCGTTCAAACAGTTCGGCAAGTGGCGCCAGTTCGGGTTTGAATACCGCCCTTAAACCCGCATCAAAATTCACCGGCCCGATCTCCAGATTTGGCTCGATGTGCAGGCCTTCGAGAAAATAGACCCGCTTGGTGTAATCCAGGATGATGCGGGTCTCTATGGTGGCGTCTGCCTCACCACCGATTACCGCCATCAAAGCGTCGGCGACACTGGCCGTTTCAAGAATACGGATTTGTGGGTAAGCACGACGAATCTCGGAAATGATGGACCAACCCGCGGGGATCGCCAGCACGGCGCCATTGAGCGTCTCGAGGCTGGTATAACGTTGACCCTCCACCCGAGTCGCCAACGCCATGGGCATCTCCACCATGGGGGAGGAGAACTGGCCCCAGTGACTGTTGCTGCCGGTTCGGTACACCGGTGTCAGGATCTCAAGGTCACCCCGTTGGAAATGCTGCACCAATGTCTCCCAGGACACCCCATTGATGAACTCAACCGACAACCCCAGGCTGCGAGCCAGCATCTGCATCAGTTCCACCGTGTAGCCCCTGGGCTGACCGGCGATGGAGTAATCCAATGGTGCCCAGTCCGTTTCATTGGCTATGCGCACCGTGCCCAGACTGTTGAGGTAGTTTCGCTCCTGTTCACTCAGAGGCAGCGTCGGCAACTCTCTGCGGGGCATCTCCGTAGCAGCGTCGCTGGAGGCCACCAGCTTGCCGCTAAGGTCATAGAGAAACACCTCGCTGTGCTCGATGGGCGTGCCAGTAGCCATTTGCCTGGAGAGAAACTGTGACATGGTGGACAGGGCAATGTCCACGGCGATCACCGCGCCGCTCTCCTCCATCACCATGGAGAAGGTCTGCCCGGGAGCCTGCAGATGCTGAAACAGATAGGGTTTGGTACGACTGGCGTTGATGGTATCGGCTATCTGAAACCAGGGGCGGGTTGTTGCGTCATAGCCGCTGGGCTCCACCAGCTGGTGGCTCACTTCGAAGGCCTCATTGAGAAACAGGGTATGCTTCACCCGCTTCCCCTGCTCCTGATGAATGCGCACCTTGGCAAACCGGTCCGTCAGGGATGCTCCCAACTGCTCTCGAATCTTCGGGCTGGCCTCCAGATTGATAAGTTCATAGAAGTCGCCATTGGCCAGACCCAGGTAGACGGCATAGAACTCATTGTTGTTCTGCAGCAGATTGGCAAACAGCCGGTCGGTCGCATACTCATCGACCTGACTGCCGTCGACCAGCGCCGAGTTGCGTGCCAGAATCTCCACCGAATGGGCCGCCTTGGTATGCAGGCCCTCGACCTTATCCTGGGTGTTTTTCGCCAAAATCTCCGCCTGCGCGGTCACCGCCTCGGTGGCGATGTTGGACGAGAAGAGATAGTGAAGGGTAATGGCGGTGGCGGCGGTGATCAGGGTGCCGATGATAAACACAAACACCACGGTAACCCTGATGGAGATACCCTTGATTCCAAAGCGTGACATAGTGGTCACCTCATTCCCTGAGTTCGACAATCCCAAGTCAGGCACAACCGATAAAAATCACGCAAAATCAGCGATACTTTATGGATTGACCATGCATCTGCAGCCAAAACCCAGGCGCAGCCAGGGAATCCCTCCCTGCTCAATAATTACGCTACCGCTAATGAGTTGAAATAGAAAGCCGCAAAGTATCAATATTTTGTGATTTATGGCTGAGGCGTGACTTCGGCCATAGTAGACTGGGCCGTCTTGCCATCATTCATCAGGAGATACCATGCCCCATTTTGTTATCGACTGCGCCCGTGAGGTGCTGGAGATTCAGCCCGAAGAGGTGATACTCAGTGCCATTCACAGGGCAGCGGTCAGCTCCGGACTCTTCAATGAACCGGCCATCAAGGTGCGCATCAACCCCTACTCCACCTATCTGGCCGGCGGCAAGCAGGAACCCTTCATTCACCTGTTTGCCCACATTCTGACGGGCCGAACCCAGGAGCAGAAGGCGGCGCTGTCCCGTCTGGTGGTGGCAGAATTGGCCCGCCTGTTTCCGGAACTGCCTAAGATCGCCGCCAACGTCTATGAGATGGACAAGGGTGACTACGTCAGCCGGCAGATGCTGGAAACCGGCGACAGCCACTGATGACTATCCTGGTGACCGGCAGCGCCGGACGAATTGGCCGGACCATCTACATCCATCTGGCCAACCTGGGATACCAGGTTCGGGGCGTTGACCTGACCCCCTGCTCTACCGCGGATCTGGTTGGGGATCTCTGCGACGACACGCTGCGCCGACAGGCGCTGGAGGGGGTCACAGCCCTGGTGCACAGCGCTGCCCTGCATGCCCCCCACGTTGGGCTGGCGCCAGTGCAGCGGTTCCAACAGATCAACGTGACCCTGACTCAGCAGTTGGTAGAAGAAGGAGTTAACCTCGGGCTGCAGCAGGTGGTCTTCACCAGCACCACCGCTCTCTACGGCCACAGCTCCAAACCCACTGAGGGTCGGGCCGCCTGGGTGGATGAGCAGGTGAGCCCTCAGCCCAGGACCATCTATCACAGCACTAAGCTGGAAGCAGAACACTGGCTAAGAAACTTCAGTGAACAAACCCGTCTGCCTGTGACCGTGCTGCGGATGTCCCGCTGCTTCCCCGAGGCGGTGAACATGATGGCGGTGTACCGCCTCAGCCGTGGCATCGATGCCCGGGATGTGGCCTGCGCCCATGAGTTGGCCCTGCGCCGTTCTCTGCCCGGCTTTAACCTGTTTAACCTGTCCGGCTGCACGCCCTTCTCCCGGCAAGACACCCAGACTCTTTATGAAGATGCCGCGTCTCTGATTCGCCAAAAACAGCCAGAGCTGGCCGATGAGTTTGACCGAAGAGGCTGGACACTGCCCACCTCTCTGGACCGGGTGTACGACGCCGGCGCTGCCAACCGCGCACTTGGCTGGCAACCCAAGCATGGCTTTGAGTCAGTACTGGCCCTCTACGACCAGGGTTTGGCCGAAGTGCTTCCCCCGGGGTGGCAGGCCGCCAGATAGGCAACGCCCTAAAACGACAAAGCCCGGCGCTGAGTGCGTCGGGCTTTTTGTTGATGTGAGTTTAACGCCTTAGGCCTTCTCTTTCGGTCCGAACACGTGGTCCAAACTGGTGTATTTGCCGCCCCCCATAAAGTAGAGCGCCAGCAGCATGACAAAGTAGGTAATGGCAAACTCGATGCCGTTATTCAGCACCACAAACTTGCCGGACGAGATAAGCCAGTCGTAGTTGCCATGTTCCTGTAAAATGGCCTTGGCACGCTCCAGTTTCTCAGGCGCCGCCATCACCTGCTCATTGGCCAGCCAGCTGGAGGCATCGGCAATGGCCAACCAGCCGTTTTCCCAGTGCACCGCAAAGGCGGCCACCAGCATGGTCACCATCAGTGGAATGCTGATCAGCCGGGTGAACAGGCCCACAATCAGCAGGATCCCCCCAAGGAACTCGGTACCGGCAGCCAGGGCAGCCATCACTTCGGGAAAGGGCAATCCCAACCCCCAATCCGGATTGCCGAACCAGGCGGCGGTGTCCTCAAAGTGGCTCAGCTTGTTGTAACCGGCCTGGATGAAAACCGGGGCCAGATAGAGGCGAAGTGCCAGAGGCGCCAGGCCTTCGACAGACTGGGTCGCGCGGAAGAAGCTTTGCCATAAGTTAATCAGAGCCTGCATAACCATATTCCTTTGAAGTTACTACTGACTAAGATGACCGGCGTGGTTGCTCCTTGCTTTCATCAAAGTTAATTTTTCGATAAATCAGCCAGATCATCTATCAAAGAGCCTAGCTCACGATTCAGCTTCTTGCGCTGCTTTCCGGTCAGGCTAGCGTTGATGGACTCCAGGGCATCGGCAAAGTTGTGCTGATTCATGCTCAGTTGCTCCTTGTAGCCCGCAGGCCGGATCTTGTCCGGAGTCACCAGCAACAGCCTTAACTCGCTCCTGAGCAGGGCACCGTCGCCTCGGTGACGCAGCGCTTCCCCAAAACGCTCCTGCCAGGCCTGACGATAGGCCACCCAGAGGTCCATGGACTGATGGCGCTCATAGTTGAATTTGCTGACCGCCTCTCTCTGCAGTGGCGTCAGTTTGCCGACCCAGCGCTTAAGGCTCTTGGCGGTGCGTTTATTGGATCGACTGAGCCGCTCATCAAACTCCTTCTTCAGGTAGCGGTCGATGTCCTTCTGATTCTCCTTCTCCAAGGTGGACAGCAGTTGCTCCACTTTCTCATCGGTCAGGGTCTGCATCAGGGGAACCAGTCTCGGCATCAGGTGATCGAAGATCCTCAGCCAGTGCTGCTCCAGACTTCGAATGTGGCCGAGGGCGTCCTCTGAAGTGAGGTGGTGATTAACCTGATTTCGGAGAGTAACCAGTTGGTCGCGGTATTTGGGCAGCTCTTCGCGTCGATGCCACAGCAGCATCTCATCCACCATGGCTTCAAACTGCCTTTCCTGAGTACGGGAGAGATCCACATAATCGGCGACCTCCCACTCGATGATCCAATCCAGCCAGTTATAGACAAACTTGGTGCTGCATCCTGTCAGTACCAAAGCCACCAGGGTGACAATTAGCCAACGTCCCTTCAAATCCCTCTCCTTGCATGAGGCTGCGCCATGTTAACTCATTGTTAGAGCTGAACTCTGAGCATTAAGTTCCAGGCAAACAGGATCAGAGGCTGAGCAGAGTCTCCGGGCCGGCGACCAGCAGTTGCCGGTATCTGTGTGCCCACCCCTGAATCAGCTGGGGCTCCCCACCCTGCTGCAGCGCCTGTTCACACCACTGCAGCGAGGTTAACAGATAGAGGTGACCGGCCGCGCGCAGTGCCCGCTCCTCTGTGGGGTCGGTCACCACCTTACGAGCCTGGTAGTAGGACTTTGCCGCATCGGCCATCTCCGGCCATTCCAGCATCAGGCAGGCCAGATCCCACAAAGGGTGACCAAAGCCAGCGTACTCAAAGTCGATGAGACGAAGCTCCTGCCCCTGACTGAGCCAGTTGCCGCGGCTGGGATCATGGTGGGTCATGCCAGGGGGCAATTTGCTGCTCAGCATCTGCTGCTGCCAAGCCTGAGCGTCGACACCGAGGGAGGTGGCGTAATCCAGGAGGCCAACGTCGATGGGTAATTGATGGAAGCCAACCAGGGTGCGAACCGCGGCTTGAGGCGTCAGGCTGTCCGCTCTGCTCCCCCAGCGCTGTGCCACGGCAAACCGATGGTCAGGGTCCCAATGGTACAGCCCGGGTGCGAGGCCAGCGTCCGCTGCCTGGTGCCAGATACTCCGCTCCAGCCGGCGATCGGCACTCATACGCGCACCACGGTCGTGCACCCGCAGCAGCGCCTGGGGATCGCTGGGCTGAATCAGGTAGAGGGCATTGGCACTGCCTGTGCCAAAGGGGCGCAGTGTGGCGCCGGCGTAGGCCGGCACCTCACTGAGTAGAGTGTCAGGCGAAGGCAGGCTCACCCTGACTCCGGTAGGCGTTGCGCCAGGTGAAGTAACTGGCCAGGGCCAGGCCCACGTAGAGGACGAACAGGCCACTGGTGAGCACCATCTGCTTGCTCATGTAGAGATAGATGGAGACGATGTCGATCACCACCCAGTAGAGCCAGTTCTCCACCACCTTGCGGGCGGTCATCACGGTCCCCACCACCGCGAAGCAGGTGGTGGCGGAATCCAGGTAGGCCAGGTCGGCGTGGGTGTAGTTGTCCATCACATAGCCCAGCCCCAGGGCCACCAGGGCGGTGATGCCGATAAGACGGACATGGCGGGACAGGCACCAGGTCTGGTAACTCAGCCCCTCACCGCGACCGCCGTAGCGCCACTGCCAGAAGCCATAGAGGGCCATCAGCAGGTAGTAGCCATTCAGTACCGACTCCATCAGCAGCGAGACCTTCCAGAACAGCACCACATAGATAAACGTACTGAAGAAGGCCGCTGGCCAACACCAGATGTTGCCGCGCATCGCCAGCAGCAAGTATGCCAGGGCCAGCACCACGGCAACCCCTTCCCAGGCGGTCATGGCGCCGGCCTGAGCCAGCGCCTCGTTGATGAAGTTACTCACTGTGGTCAAGATTCACGCCACCGGGAATAAACTTGCAGACAAACACCCCTTTGCCCCACTCCTGGTGGGCCGCCTTCATCTCGGTGGCCAACAGCGCCATGATGGTGTCGTAGTCACCGCACAGCTGAGTGCTCATGCCATTGGTCTTGCGCTGAATCTCCGGGTAGGCGTCCAGGCGCTCGATAAACCACTTGATGGGCAGCAGGTACTGGTCCTTTAACGGGTAGAGGCTGATCTCCACAGCAAGTTGCATCGGTGTCTCCTTAGAAGTAGTCGTAACGGAAAGTCAGGCCAAACTGGCGGGGATCGCCATAGCGCACATACAGGTGCTCCTGCCAGCCGTCGTTGGGTTCATTGCCAAAGGTAAAGCCACGCACGCCATACTTCTCGTCGGTGAGGTTGCGCCCCCACAGGTAGAGAGCCCAGCGCTCCGCTTCATAACCGATCTTGGTGTTCCACAGCACATAGGAGTCAGACTCGGCGTTGCTGGTGGCGGAATCTGAGTAGTAGTAGCTGTCCTGACCGTTGGCCACCAGATTAGCAAACCACCCCAGATCATGACGATAGGTCGCCCCAAGGTTGAACTGGTAGCTGGGCGAATGGGCCAGTTCACGGCCACTGAGGTCAACGGGCGTGCCGTACTTGTCGTTGTAGATATAGTCGTCGTAGGAGGCGTCCAGCAAGCCCAGGCTGCCGTAAAGTTCCAGGTTGGCGGTCAACGCCAAGCTGAAATCCGCTTCCAGTCCATAGCTGGTGGAGCCGGTGGCGTTGGTGGTGTACAGGAAGAAGCGCTGCGGATTATTGGGATCCTGGACGGAAGCCTCAACCTGCTGGTCCTGGCGATCCATATAGAACAAAGCCAGATTGGTGGACAGGGCACCATCGAGCCAGCCACTCTTCACGCCGACTTCGTAGTTGTACAGGGTCTCGTTATCGAACTCCTTGGCACCCGGCAGGTTGGCAGGCACTTCCATGTTGAAGCCACCGGCCTTGTAGCCACGGGCTATGCGCACATAGCCCAGGTGGTGGTCATTTAGGTAACGGCTGGCAGAGAGGTGGCCGCCCCACATGGTCTCGCTGGGAGAAAACGCCTCGCCGCTGTCATCACTGTAATCGCTGCTGCGGTGTTCTATACGCAGGCCAGCGGAGAGGGTCCACTCGCCCAGTTCGCTGTCCAGCTGACCAAAGATGGCGCTGTTGGTGGCCTCGTAGTCGGACTTGAGGAACACATCCTCCCAGCCGTTGTAGAAGCTCTCCAGATCGTTGGATTCATCCAGCTTCATGGCGTACACGCCCACCAGCCAGTCGGTGGTGCCACCGAAGATGCGGCCCTCTTCACCGGACACCAGGCGCAACTCCTGGCTGTAGGTGGTTCGCTCCTGCTGCTTGTCCCACCAATAGTCATACTGGCAAGGCACGGGCTGACCGGTTTCCCAGTCTTCGCACTGCAGGTTGCTCCAGTAGTCCGGGTTGGCCCAGTCGCCATCATAGGCATGGCGAGCCTCGGTATCGGCAAAGCTGGTGACGGACACCAGGGATACGGCACTGCTGGCCGCCCAGTTGAGCTTCAGGGACGCGCCGGTGGTGGTCTGGCTGTCCTCGCCGGGCTGGTCGGTCAGGGTGTCAAAACCGTTGTTGTCCAGAGTCCAGGCGTCGTAGCCGTTATCCAGGTCGGCATGGAGCACCGTCAGATCCGCGGTCAGGCTGTCGCTGGCCAGCCAACGCAGCTTCAAACGTCCGGTCAGTTCATCACGCTCATTGGTGTCATCCCTGCCCAGATAGAGGTTATCGCGAAACCCATTTTGCTGAGTCTGCTGAACAGACGCACGGTAGAGCAAGGTGTCGCTGGCACTGCCACTGGCATAGGCGCCCAGGGCCATCAGGTCATCCTCGCCCAGAGTCACCTCTGTGCCCGCTTCGAAGCTCTCAGTGGGATCGTTGCTCTTGACGTAGATAAGGCCCGCCAGGGCGTTGGCGCCGTAACGGGTGCCCTGAGGACCGCGCAGCACCTCGACCTGATCCAGGTCGAACAGGCTGGCCGCCATACCAATGCCGGACAGGTCGATGTCGTCGACAATAAAGCCGACGGAGGCGTTGGGGGCTCCCTGGTACTCCTCCTGTTCACCCACGCCACGAATCTGGAAATAACGGGGACGGGAGGAGGCGCCGGCCCAGCTCAGGTTGGGGATATTCTTCAGCACATCTTCGAAGTGCTCGCCCCCCTGCTCCTGCATACGGGCGGTGTCAACTACGGTGACACTGGTGGGCAGACGAGCGATGTCGGCGTCACGAAAATCTGCGTTGACGGTAATGGTTTCAATCTCTTGGGCCTGGATGGAGCAGGAGACCGCAAGG
The DNA here is from genome assembly GCF_048263965.1 of Ferrimonas sp. Lineage (NCBI taxonomy): Bacteria > Pseudomonadati > Pseudomonadota > Gammaproteobacteria > Alteromonadales > Ferrimonadaceae > Ferrimonas > Ferrimonas sp. The sequence continues at coordinate 85,205 of NZ_JBLXDO010000005.1, forward strand.
GCAACAATGGAAAGCTTGGTGCGCATATCCTTTAGACTTCTCTATTACTAAAAGGGAATACGACCGGATTTGGGGCAGGGACTTCAAGGCTGGGCCTTTCCTACGCCGGTATTATCCGGATCAGGTTCGCGGGTTTTCCAACTGGAATCTCAGTATCTTCACAGACACACCCCGAGGCAGATTGCAGTATACCCCGCCCCCGCTCCCTGAATCCACGCCCAATGGTGTCGACGCAGCATTTTTGCGCAACAACGAAGGCGAAGAAATGGCCTAATAAACGAAAAAAGCCACTAAAATTAGTGGCTTTAAAAATTTTATCGACGGTCAGTTATTCATCCACAACCCGACGAACGCTGAGCTCAAACTCCACCGCGCCCGGGCTCAGGGCCACGGCACTGACCTGACGACGCTCGCCACCGGCCAGGTTGATTGCCCGCCAGCCCCGGTTGGCCGACTCCATCTCCTTGCCGGTTTCATCGAAGAACACAAAGCGGTATTGCAGGTAGAGATCGCCGGAGGCCTTGGAGATCAGCTCCGCCCGCCCCTGCAATCGTCCGGCCAGTATCGATTTGTTCAGTTGCGTCACCGACAGATCCCTCGCCAGGGCGCTGTTATCCACCTTCAGCTTCTCAGCATCTGAGCGGGCCACCAGTCCTGAGGTGGTGGTGGTGCAGCCACTGAGCACCAAACCAAGAACCAACATCGATATCCAATGACGCATAACTGACTCTCCTAATCGATCAGGAAGTGTGCCCTCGCCGTGGCAATGGGCTGTTTACGGTTAGTTTGCCAACAGCTTACCGAAACGTTGGCCACTCGGCGACCCTGACGGGTGATGCGGCATTCGGCGAAGGTCTCCCGTGCGTAACCGGCGCGCAGATAATCGATGGAGAAGTCCACGATCTTCGGCACCCGGGTGGTATGCAGGACCACCATCAGTTGCACCATGGCAGACATCTCCATGAAACCGGCGATCACCCCGCCATGGAGTGCCGGCAACATGGGGTTGCCCATGTTGTCCGGGTTGTTGGGCAGGCGAAACACCAGCTCCTCCCCCAGCTGCTCACAGTTCATCCCCAGATGCTGAGCATAGGGGATCAGAGCCAGCAACTCGGTGTAATCTCTGTCGGCGACCGCCTGCTGGACAACGGGTTTAATGTTCATGCCTTCTCCTCCCCAAGCAGAGCATCACGGAAGGCCTCGGTCACCAGTTCTGGGCCGATGCGCATAAAGGAGCAGACCACCTGGGCGATGGGATCGTCGATGGACTCCTGATAGGCGATGCCTCGGGTAAAGGCGACGGAGGAGGTCAGTTTGAAGCACTCCACCATGGCATAGACAGGCTGATCCGGTTTGGCGGCCTTCATATAGTCCACCCGAAGATCCAGAGTGGGGCACAACTCCAGTTCCTCCTCACGGGCGTAGATGGCGCAGATCACCGCCGCACCGGAGGCGGTATCCATCAAGGTGGTGATCACACCGCCATGGAGGACCTTGGACTCAGGGTAACCCACCAGCTCAGGCGCGTAGGGGAGACGCAGCAGAACGTGGTGCTCACTGGCCTCCAGACAATCAATGTTCAGCTTGCGACATTGCGCCAGTTCATTGACGAAACGACCGGCCAGATCGGTCAGGGGGAAAAATTCAGGGTTAACAGGTTGCATCACAATGCTTGGAATTCCTTATCTTGGGGCTCTATCTAAGCAACATCAGTGTGCTTTTCTGCCTAAAAAACAGGGTTCAAGACAGCGATTAAGGATATCACTGAAGCTCGTTTACCGCTATTTGGCGGCTGTTAGCTCCAGTTTCCGATGTGGAAATCTAACGCTCCACCCAGCTTAGCCCAGCCGGGACAGCAGTTGCTGACAAAGGCTCTTGAGCTGGGCCGCCTCCTCCGGGGCCAGTCCGGCGCGACAGGCCATCGCATGGGGCACCTCCTTGGCTCGCTCTTTCAAGCCCTTGCCCTCACCGGTCAGGGTGATTACCCTGACCCGTTCGTCCTGCTGACTGCGGCCTCGCACCACCAGTCCCTTGCCTTCAAGCCGTTTCAGAAGCGGCGTCAGAGTACCCGAGTCCAGGTTCAGTTTCTCCCCGAGGGCCTTCACACTCATGCTCTGGTGCTGCCAAAGCAGCATCATCACCATGTATTGAAGGTAGGTGAGATCCAGCTCGTCCAGCAAAGGACGATAGGCCCTGACCACCGCATTGGCCGCACTGTAAAGAGGAAAACAGATCTGATTGTCGAACATCAGCTCCGGGCAACCTGTGTCCTGATTCATGAATAACCTCACAATATAATTGCGCACAATATAGTTGATCTCTCCTGTGGACTCAATTAAGGTTGTGCGCAATTGAGTAGCCCACTATTTTAATGGAGTCCCCATGTTCGACAACTACAGCCTTTCCCTCGCCGCCCTGCTGCTGATGCTGGCGACCATGATGATTCAAACCCTGGTGGCGACAGTGGCCCACCGGAAACAGGCTCACTACGTTCCGGGAATCGTGAGCGATACCCTGAGTCACGACTCCTTTGTGTTTCGCAGTCACCGCACCTATCAGAACTCCCTGGAAAACGTGCCCCTGATGGCACTGAGCCTGCTGACCGCCATCGCCACAGGACTGGATCCCCTGACCCTGGGTGTGATCGCCTGGGTCTTTGCCCTGGCGCGGATCATTCACACGGCTCTCTACTACGCCATCGCCACCGAGCGTAATCCCAGCCCGCGAAGCTACTTCTTCATGATCGGCCTGCTCAGCAATCTCGTACTGCTGGTTCTGATTGCCATGGCATTGCTGAACTAAGCTGGCCTGCCAGGGAGAAGGGCGAAAGTGCAGCACGCCCAGGATCCGCGCCGACGGGGCCCGGTTGATTGAGGCCTGAATTTCAGGGCTTTCCATTTCATCTGCGACGATCTACAGTCGCTGTAACAGGCTAATTTTTGAGCTTTTAATCTGAACTGGAGTCATTTTATGGCCAGCTCCCTGATTCTGCATCATTACCAGCTTTCTCCCTTCTCCGAGAAGATACGCCTGATGCTGGGGGCGGCTAATCTGCCCTGGCAATCCCTGTTGGTCTCTCCCCTGCCCCCCAGGCCGGCAACCGACCCCCTCACAGGGGGCTATCGTCGCATTCCCGTCGCCCAGTTTGGCGCTGATCTGGTGTGCGACAGCCAATTGATCACCGAGGAGATAAGCCAGATGAGCGCCAAGGAGTACCTGGCCCCCTCCAACGCCAGTCAAGAGGCGCTTGAGCTCGCCACCTTTGCCGAGTCCACCCTGTTCTTTGATGCGGCTTCTCTGGTGCCCCCCAGGCAGGCACTGACCGAACTCAGACGGCACCTGTCGCTGTTCGATACTGCCCGTTTCATCTGGGACCGTCTCGGCATTGCCCGGGAGACCCGGGGAAACCTGTCGGTGGCAGAGGGGGCAAAACGATTTCGCAACAGCCTGGCAAAACTGGACGAACAGATTCAGGGCGAGTTTCTCTTTGGCGATCAGCCCGGCCATGCAGACTTTGCCCTGTATCACCCCTTGTGGTTCCTAAGTCAGGTCGGCGCCGTGCCTCTGTCACCCAAGCTGACTCGCCTCAACGCCTGGTACAGCCGCATGAATCAGTTTGGTCACGGCCCTCACAGCCCCATCAGCGCCAAAGACGCCCTCGCTGTGGCTGCCGCTTCCCAGCCCAGGGGAGTCCTTCCAGAGTTTCGCGATCACCCGGATGTGGGCCATGAGGTGGTGATTGCCCCCACCGACTACGCCAAGGTAGGCACCCGGGGGCATCTGGCTGGGGTCAGTGAGCAGCGCTGGATACTGCGGCGGGACACCGGCCGGTTCGGTACCGTGCATGTCCACTTCCCTCGCAGAGGCTATCGGATCAGGCGCAAGGACTGAGGCCATGGTTAGACAACTCTGATGGTGGGGGCTATACCCTATTGCAGCAAAGTTAAGGCTCTGACTTCCCTAACGATGATTCAGTCTCGATTCAGTCGGTGGGTTGTAGCCTTTGCTGCCCGTTTTCAAGCCCAAAACTGTCGTTCAACAGGAGCATGAGATGAATCGCTTGAAACTGAATACACTGGCTCTGATTGGCGCCTCCACCCTGCTGTTTGGCTGTGCCACCGGCAATACCCCGGAAGCCAAGAAGGCCCATGCCCACAAGGAGGCGCAGTCCGCCCTCTCCAAGATCGTGGCCGAACACCCACAAGCAGAAACCGATTTGAACAAGGGCGTGGCCCACCTGATCTGCACCGGCAGCGACAGTTACCTGTTTGCCCTCTCCAGCGGTGGCGGCATCTGCGAACTGAACGAGGGCGGCAAGCTCTCCTACTGGCGATTTGCCTCCGCCGGTGCCGGAGCCGGCATCGGCTGGAAAAAGGTGGCCTATGTGCAGATCTTCCTCAACCAGGAAGCGGTCACCCGCTTCAAGGATGCCGGCTTCGATGGCCAGGCCCGGGCTGAGGCCAGTGCCAAACTGGAAGACACCGACAGCCAGGCCTCGACCAATCAGTCTATGGATGTGGAGGGGATCATCACCTATCAGGTTAACCTGATGGGCGCCGCCGCCCAGGCCACGGTGCAGGGGTTCAAGTTCTGGCAGACGGACTTCACCGAAGATTTCGTGCAGAACGCAGGCTAACACCTTGCAGAACAAAAAAAGCAGCCAACTGGCTGCTTTTTTTGAAGGGTGTTTTACACCGCCAACATCGGCCCCAGGGGCTTGCCGCCCAGCAGGTGCATATGGATATGGAACACCTCCTGACCGCCATGCTGATTGCAATTGATGATCAGGCGATAGCCATCCTCATCGATACCCGCTTCCTTAGCCAGCTTGGCGGCCACGGTCACCATTCTGCCCAGGGCGGGCTCATCGGCAGCCTTAACGTCGTTCAGGGTGGGGATCAGCATATTGGGCACGATCAGCACATGCTCAGGGGCCCTGGGGCTGATGTCCTTGAAGGCGGTGACCAAATCGTCCTGATAGAGGATCTCTGCCGGGATCTCTCGACGGATAATTTTGGAAAAGATGGTTTCTTCGGCCATTTTACAGGCTCCCGCTAGTCGGTTTTGTCCAAGAATCTCAGTATACTTGGCAAATCAGAGTTAGGGAAACCACCACACAAGGATTCGGCCTCCGATCCGCCCCACTCCTATGGGAGTACAAGGGTTTACCCTCAAGGACCGCGTCCGCAAACCACTTCGGACCCAGCCAAAGGATATCCAGACCATGTTGCTCTACCGCATCTGTCCCATCGACCCCCACGCCCATCTGTTTGAAGTCACCCTTGAGGTCGGCAGCAGCCATCCGGGCCAACGCTTCTCCCTACCCAGCTGGATTCCCGGCAGCTACATGGTACGGGATTTCGCCCGCAACCTGATCGAGGTTAAGGGCTTCGATGGCGACCGCCAGATCAGACTGACTCAGCTGGATAAGCAGCGCTGGCAACTGGAAGAGGATTGCGACGCCCTGACCCTGAGCTATCGGGTGTACGCCTGGGATCTGTCCGTCCGCAGTGCCCACCTGGACCAGACCCATGGCTTTTTCAATGGCACCAGCGTGTTTTTGAAGGTGGAGGGCCGAGAGGTGGAGTCGGTTCAGTTGGAGATCCTGCCCCCTGCCGGCGAGCAATACAGTGACTGGCGAGTGGCCACCGCCATGCCGTTGGCGGACAACACCGAACGCTACGCCTTTGGCCGCTACCAGGCCGCCAACTACGATGAGTTGATTGACCACCCGGTGGAGATGGGCACCTTTACCCTGGCCAGCTTCCAGGCCCGGGGCGTGCAGCACGATCTGGTGCTCACCGGCCGTCACTGGGCCGACACCAACCGCATCTGCGCCGACCTGCAGAAGATCTGCGAAACCGAGATCGATCTCTTCGGCGGTCAAGCCCCCTATGATTACTACCTGTTCATGACCATGGTCCTGGGCGAGGGGTTTGGCGGCCTGGAACACCGGGCCTCCACCGCGCTGGTCTGTGGCCGCGGCGATCTGCCTGCCAAGGGCGAGTCCGACATGACCGAGGGCTATCGCACCTTCCTCTCCCTCTGCTCCCACGAGTACTTCCATAACTGGAACGTCAAACGGATCAAACCTGCCCGCTTTGTGCCCTATGATCTGGAGCAGGAGAGCTACACCACCCAGCTGTGGGCTTACGAAGGGATCACCTCCTACTACGATGACTGGCTTACCTACCGGGCAGGCTGTGTGGATCGTGACACCTACCTGACCATGCTTGGAGAGCTGATGACCCGGGTCACCCGGGGCAGTGGCCGATTCAAGCAGAGCCTGACTGACAGTTCCTTCAATGCCTGGACCAAGTTCTACAAACAGGATGAGAACGCTCAGAACGCCATCGTCAGCTACTACACCAAGGGTGCCATGTTCGCCCTGTTCCTGGATCTGTCCATCCGCAAAGAGACTGGCGGCCAGGCCAACATCGACCATCTGATGCAGAGGCTGTGGGCCGACTTTGGCAGCCAGGACATAGGCACCGAAGATGACACCCACCAGCAGATCGTCAGCGAACTCATTGGCCGGGATGCCTCTGATCTGTTCGCCTGGCTCCACACCACCGATGATCTGCCGCTGACTCCGCTCCTTGCGGAGTTTGGCATCGAACTGAGTCTGCGCGCGGCCACCTCCAACAGCGACAAAGGCGGCACCAGTGGCGGCGGCCTGACCACAGAGCTCGGCGCCAAATACAGTGTTGCCGGCCTGGGGGTGAAGATCGTCAACGTAGCCGAAGGCGGCAATGCCCACAAGCTGGGCCTGGCCGCTGGCGATAATCTGGTGGCCGTCGATGGCCTTCAGGTGGGCGGCGATCTGGACAAGCGCTTGAATCGCTACGGCGTGGGAGCCCGCCTCCAGTGCCACTGGTTCCGCCGGGATGAACTGATGACCGGCGAGCTGGAACTGACCGCCGCCGCTCAGTCCACCAGTGTGCTGTCGGTTATCGACGAGGAAAAGGCGGCCAGGTGGCTCTGACCTCTGAGGCCCTTGTGCTGTGATAACTGAGCAGTTCAACGCCTTTCTCGCTGAGCTGGGGGGTGCCCATGGCACTCCCCTGCCCCAGTTGCCCAACTGTCAGGCTCAGTCCCTGGGACGTGGCTCGGTGCTCTTGCCCCAGGGGGCTCAACAGACCCACGCATTTTTCCTGGGCAGCGGCGTCCTGCGCGCCTGTCACTACTCCGACGACGGCCAGGAGCATTGCAAGGAGTTCTATTTTCCCAACGAACTCTGCTTCCTCTATGCCAGCTGGCTGGATGAGCGTCCCGCCGACTATCAGCTGGAAGCCCTCTCCCGAGTAGAGGTCCTCAAGGTGCCCCTCTCCCTGCTGGCCCTGCCCCAGTGGCAGCACCTCGCGCTGGCTCTGATGAAGCAACAGCTGCTCTATAAGGAGGAGAAGGAGGCGTTTTTCCTGCTGAATACCCCCCAAGAGCGCTATCTGGCTCTGCTCCAGCGCTGGCCCGAGTGGGTAGACAGCATCAGCCAGGCCCAGTTGGCCCGCTATATTGGCATCAGCCCCATCAGCCTGTCACGGATCCGCCGGCGCATTAACCAAAGTTAATGCGGGGACCCGGCTAAAGGGGGACACTGGCACCACTGTATGAACGGTTGGAACCAAGATGTCCCCCTTTCTCCTCTCCCAGGCGCTGGTGGCCGTGGCCATAGCGCTGGATCTGAGCTCTTTCCAGTTTCGCCAACGCCGCCGCATTCTCCAGTGCCTGTGCCTGTCTACCCTGCTGACCTCGGTGCACTTTGGGCTGCTGGACCAGTGGACCGGCGCCGGACTGATGCTGCTGGCCAGCGCCCGCTTCGCCGTCAGCATGGTGAGCACCGCCAGAACTTGGCAATGGGTGTTTGTCGCATCGGGGATAGTGATTACCTGGCTGACCTGGAGTGGTGTGCCAAGCCTGCTCAGCGGCGTCGGCAGCACCATTCAGACTCTGGCGGCCTTTCGTCGCTGCGACCGCCAGCTCAGGCTGACCATGCTGGTGGGCATCAGTTTCTGGCTGGCACACAACATAGTGATTGGCTCCCCCATGGCCATCGCCCTGGAGTCGCTGTTTATCCTGTCCAACCTGGTGGGGTACCTGCGCCACTACGGCCTGCCCGTTTTGGGGAACCGTCGGGGTGCTCAGCCCAAAGGCTGACGCACACAGACTGATCGCCCACGGCTGAGGCATCAGCCGCTTTTCTTGTGGCCGAGCCTGAAGCCCCCAGACCAGCTAAACTGGTTCTTCGAATGGTCTGTTCGGAAATAGTGTTGTTCAATTCCATGGCGATCACCGCCTGATTTTGGTACAAATCAGAGAACAGGTTCTGAAGCCACAACACTGAACTAAGGTCGACTGGCAATTTCCTTAGGGGCGCCCATACTTGAGTTCAGTAGGTTAAGGAGGTTACTGATGCAGTCCAGAACTGAACTCAATACCCTGTTACACAGGCGCTTTAAAGACGCCCAAACCATCTCGGAGCTGCGAGAGCGTCTGCGCGATATCGAAGAGGAGCTGCATCAGGTGTTCGCCGATGAACTGGCGCAGTTCGTTGCTCCCGAGGAGGAGCATAAAAAGGTATCCTGAGCACCAGAACCCAAAACGCCTCGCAATCGCGAGGCGTTTTTAGTTGCTGCGGTGTTCGGATCAATGCACGGCCTGGTAGATGGCACTGTGCCCCTTAACCCAGTCGCCGTCTTTCAGGTAAAACGCCTGCTGGTGCATCTCGCCATCCACAAAACGCACCTCTGACCGCACCTCCTTGATCCCCTCGCCCGCACCGGCGACCTGCTCATGAAAATAGAACACGCCATCTTCGGCGTAGGCGGTGCCCTTGGTGTAGAAACCTGCGGTGGTGAAGTAGTAGAACACCAGACTGTTGGCCTGCTCATCCCAGACCATCATGGTCTCCCCCTCATACTGCCCCTTGTTGAGGGAATGGGTAATGCGCACCGCCTTACCCTGCAGGGCCGGTTGCCACTGGGACACGTCGATCACCGGCTTGTCCGGTGTCGAGTCGGAAAACTCACCGCGCCACACTTTACCCAGGAAGGGGCGCAGGGGCTCCAGCTTGGGGTCCAGGTCCCAGCCCCAGGCGGGCTGGACCAACAACAGGAAAATCAGAGCAATCCATCTGGCCATCATGCTGTCCTTTTCTGGTGATCAAAATAGCGGGTCAAAGCCTTGTCCCAACGCTGAACAAACTCCTCCCAAAAACCCTCATCCAGACGCTCAAGTTGCTTCTCGCCCCTTGGGCCGATGGCGGTGTACAGGTAGCTGAGTTGAATGACGCACCCCTGGGGGGCCGGGCAAACGCCGATGCGGATGCGGGTGAGCAGTTGCTCTGGCAGGGTTTTGAGCAGCTCCAGCTGCCCCATCTCGGGATCAGAGTCCAGTACATACCAGGTGGCCTGTCCGGCGGGCTCCTGAGTGGTGAAGACACAGTCCGACTCAACGCGGCCACTGTTGCTCCACACCATCAGGGGATCCCACCCAGGCACCCATTCACGCTCACGCACCGGGCACATCAGCGGAAACACCTCTGATGCGCTGTGACTGCTGCGGATCTCGCCGCGATACTGCTTGGACTGGCGGGGACGGACGATCATCTTGCACTCCATGGAAAATGGCGAAAAAAGAACAACTTTTTTCGCCGTTTACCTTCGCTCCTAAGGAGACTATAGCAAGAAATTAGCGCCAGGCTACTGGCTGTTGATCGCCTCAATGGCCGCTTTGCGCGCTTCCCAGACCTGGCCACGGCCATTGACGGTCAGGCCCAGGTCGGTGATCAGGCCCCCTTTCAGGTCGTAGATCCAGGCATGAACGCTGAGATCCTGGCCTCGGTCCCAGGCGGCTTTACAGATGGTGGTCTGGCAGACATTGGCCGCCTGCTCGATGGCGTTGAGTTCACACAGGCGGTTGCCCCGGTCTTCCGCACCCATCTCATCCAGCAGCAACTTGTGGTCTTCGTAGGTGTCACGAACATGACGCAGCCAATTACTGGCCAAGCCCAGGTAGTCGCCCTGCATGGAGGCGTTGACACCGCCGCAGCCATAATGGCCGCAAACGATGATGTGCTTCACCTTGAGAACATCAACGGCGTACTCGATGACCGACAGGCAGTTCATGTCACTGTGAACCACCACGTTGGCGATATTGCGGTGAACGAAGATCTCCCCTGGCGCCAGATCGATGATCTGGTTGGCAGGCACCCGGCTGTCGGAACAACCGATCCACAGATACTCTGGCGACTGCTGCTCTACCAGTTGGCTAAAAAACTCTGGATTCTCTTTCTCGACTCGCTCGGCCCACTGCTTATTGCGCTCAAACAGATGATCAAGATCTGCCATCTTTATACCCCGTTGCTTTAATATTGCGCTGCATTATAACGAAAATCATTCGTGTAACTGGTCGAAACACCCGATGGAAACATTCGGGATTTCTGGCGTTTTTCAGCGGTTTAATTATCATTAAACCAGATTTGGGCAAAATTTGGACCCCTTAGTGAGCCAAATTCAACTACGCTCGGCCAACAGGGAAGACATCCCCGCCATCCAGCTGGTACGCAACGCCGTGCGAGAAAACCGTCTGGCGGTGCCCGGCAGCATCAAGGATGCCGATGTGGCCAGTTACCTCAAGGAACGCGGCCGAGGCTGGGTCTGTGAGGTGGGCGACCGCATCGTTGGCTTCGCCATCGCCGATGCCATCGACGCCAGTATCTGGGCCCTGTTCCTGCTGCCGGAGTGGGAGGGCCAGGGTCTGGGGCGGCGCCTGCTGCAGGCCGCTTGCGACTGGTTATTTGCTCAGGGAGTGAAAGAGATCCGTCTCTCCACCGACTCCCATACCCGGGCCCACGGCTTCTATCGGCATCTTGGCTGGCGAGAAATCGGCGCCAAATCCAACGGCGAGATCAGGTTGGCGTTTCGCCGCATCAATCCCCTTTAGGGCGCCAGCCGCTCCACCTGCCAGCCCGCATCACCTGCAGTATAGAGGAACCTGTCGTGCAGGCGGCGATCCCCACCCTGCCAGAACTCCACCGAATCCGGTTTCACCCGGTACCCTCCCCAGAAATCCGGCAGAGGCACCTCTCCCTTGGCAAACTTCTGCTTAAGTTCGAGAAACTTGGACTCCAGCACCTGCCTGGCGGAGATGCGGCTGCTCTGCTGGGAGACCCAGGCGCCGATCTGGCTGTCCTTGGGGCGGGTGACGAAATAGGCCAGCACCTCCCTCTTGGTCAGGGCCTCTGCCTCACCGGTGAAGTGCACCTGACGCTCCAGCTCATGCCAGGGCATCAGCAAACTGACCTTGGGGTTTTGGGCCATGTGCTCTGACTTGCGGCTGCCCAGATTAGTGAAAAACACCAGGCCATCCCGGTCAAACTTCTTCAGCAGGACGATTCGCTGGAAAGGTTGGCCAGTACTGTCGACGGTGGCCAGGCTCATGGCGGTGGGGTCAGACAGGCCCGCTTCACTGGCCTGGTTCATCCAGGTTTCAAACAGAGCCATGGGGTCTTCGGGGAGGTCCTTGCGACGCAGACCGCCCTTCAGGTATTCACGACGAACATTGGTGTAATCAGCCACTCTCTACTTCCTTGATCTTTAACTTACTTTTGCCGACGCTGACGCCGACCTTCAACCATTCTACTGCGCAGTGTCGGTTTTGCTAAGCACCGCTCTGGCGATTTCTCTGGCGACGGTATTGCTCCGGTGTGGTTCCGGACAGCCGGCTGAACATGGTGATAAAGGCAGAGGGGCTGGAGTAGCCCAGCTCCAGGGCCACCTGGTTCACCTTCATTCCCCGGCGCAGCATTCCCAATGCTTCGAGGAATCGCAGCCTCTGGCGCCAGTCGCTGAAACTCATTCCCAGGTGACGATGGAAGTGCCGGGTCAGGGTGCGCTCGGTGCTGTACACCCGTTCCGCCCACTGTGCCAGAGTGCGCTTGTCTGACGGGTCCTGCTGCAGTGCAGTAAGTATGGGCTTGAGCAGGGGATCGTCACTGTGAGGCAGATAGGCGGCCATGGGCTCCTCTCTGAGCAGTTGATCCACCAGCACCATGGCCAGACGATGATCTTCCGGCGTACTGGCATATTGCTGCTTGCGATCGGCAAAATCCTCCATCACCGCCCGGAACACACCGGACAGGCGGATCATACAGGCCTTGCCCGGCAGCCTGGCCGAGAGTTCAGGACGCAGATAGAGGGCCCGGTAACTGACCTTCTGCCGACTGTAACTGGTGTGCTCCACCAGGGGGGGGATCCAGATGGCGTACTGAGGCGGAGACAGGAAGGGGCGGCCATCCACGGTGATTTCGATCACCCCCTGCTCAACCACGTTTAACTGACCCCAGGCGTGGCTGTGAGGCAGGAAGGTGGTGTCGGCAGCGATATCTTCCCGGTGGAGATAGATATCACTAGCGGAAGTTTCAAATGGCAGCGGATATCGCTCCAAAACTTCGCTGGCAAGCTCCTGATCCATAACTGTTCTGTACCGATCACAAAAAACTGTCCTGAGAGCATAACACCTTGTCAGAAAATCGTTATATCTATTTTTGCTGTCACATTTACAATGCGCTCCCGTAGTAGATAACCCTTTTCGTGTGGAGTCGTTGCCTGTGAGCAAATCCGCCTACCTCTTCCCCCTGGCGACCGTGATCGCCTGGGCAGGAAACGGTATAGTCAGCAAGATGTCCGTGGATGTGGTCAGCCCCGGAACCATCGCCTTCTATCGCTGGTTGCTGGCCGCCCTGGTGCTGCTTCCCTTCGTGGCGCCCACCCTGTGGCGCCAGCGACGTGCCATTCGTAAGCACTTCTTTAAGCTCAGTGTCCTCGGTGCCCTGGGCATGGTGGTGCTTCAGACCCTGACCTATGTGTCCGCTCAGACCACCTCTGCCACCAACATTGCGCTGATCGGCTCCGTGGTTCCCATGATGACCATGGCCTGGGGCGTGCTGCTGAACCGGGAGGCGCCCACTCAGGGCATGGTAGCCGGCTCACTGATCTCCTTCCTGGGTCTGTCCGTGCTGCTGACTCAGGGGCATCCCCTGGACCTGCTGAACCAAAGCCTGAATCAGGGTGACGTGCTGTTGCTGCTGGGTGCGGTCTGTTACGGCCTCTATGGGGTGTTGCTGCGCAGGTGGAAGCTGCCCTTCTCCACCTGGCCCTCCCTGTTTCTGCAGATGAGCATGGGTGCCCTGTGGCTGCTGCCGGTCTACCTGACCCAAGCAGACAAGAGCGTGTCCATGGAAGCCTGGCCCATGGTGCTGTTCGCCGCTCTGGTGGCCTCCCTGTTCGCCACCTACAGCTGGCTGCGGGGTATTCAGGCCCTGGGCGCCAACCGTTGCACCGCCTTTATGAACCTGAACCCGCTGATTGGCACCGGCCTGGCGGTCTGGCTGCTGGGCGAAAGCCTATCCCAGGCGCACTATCTGGGCGGCAGCCTGACCCTGCTGGGGGTGTTTCTGACCCAGAGGCTCAAGTCCCCTGCCCGGCTGCGCCGCAAGCGCCAGCCGCTGCCAGAAAGCTGAATTTCAGTAAAAGAAAAGGCCAGCCCCAGGGGCTGGCCTTTCTGTTTCTGTACTGACAACCCGGGGAGGCTTAGAACTTCCAGCCCAGCTGCAGTGAGGCACCGCGCTCTTCGTCATCGCCGAACTGCGCTGCCAGATCCAGGCTGAAAGTATCCCAGGGAGTGATGCCCAGGCCGACGGTCAGCAGATCGTCGTAGTTATCAGACAGGTCAGTAACGTAACCGCCACGCAGCTGAAGGTGGGTCCAGGTCAGCTCCAGGCCAGTGCGCACCAACTGGCGCGCCTGCAGAAGTTGAGGCGCATTGCTCTCCACCACGAAGGACTCGTCTTCAACCAGGTCCGCCTCTAGGGTGGCGCCGAAGATTCCCTTCTGCCAGGCAACGGCTGCGGCATAGGTCGGCTCCAGGGTAATGGTATGGCCTTCAACATTTTCGATGGAGTGCTCCACCAGGTTGTAGCCCACCAGTCCAAATCGCCAGTTGCCATAGCTCTTGTAGAAGCCCAGATCCAGGTTGAAGCCTGAATCATCACTCAGATACTCATCCTCGAAGTAATCATCGTTGTCGTAGTTGTTGATGTTGGCGCGGTAGAGATAGGTATCCAGACGCTGGTATTTGGGCGATACACCAATGCTGAACTCGCCGATGCTGGGCAGCTTGAATTCACGGGCCAGGTTCAGTGCCACCTCAGACACCACCACGGCGTGGGCCACACCCTCGGACTGCAGCTGATCCGGGTCGAAGACGCCGGTCACCAGAGCCTGCTCTACCAGAACCCGGTCGTTATCGTCGTAATCGAAGTCACCATTACCCACCACGTAGCCGCCGATGGTCAGGCCCCAGGCCAGACTCTTGGAGGGGGCAAAGATCCCCAGGTCCAGATTGGCCTCACCGATCAGGCGGGTGTCGTCCAGGGCTTCAAGCTCGCGCAACAGGGCGTCGGCATCGGCCTGGGTTGGCGGATCATTGGGATCCATGGCGTTGATCTTATCCTCGAAGCGCTCGATGGCATCCTGTGTGTCATCCACCTGGTCCAGGGCATCCTCATACTCCTTGGCCAGGGCACTGACGCCCAGGCGGATGTAGAGGTCATCGCTCTCTTGGAAACGGGTTAACAGGGCGGGGTTCAGAGGGGCGCGGGTGAAATCGCCGCTGGCGATACCTGTGTAGCCGGCCCCGGCACTCTTGGCATCCATGCCAACAACGGCACTGGCGGGTGCGGCAACGGCCATCAGGGCCAGACTCACTACGGATAACTTCATCATCTCTACCTATCTGCGTGGTATTTATTGTGCTGCCCTATGCAGCGATGTAGGACCGGCCGGTTATCACGACAAACGATCCCTGGTACTACAGCGACAACCTGACTCTTTCCCTTAAATTGGCTTCAAATTTCAAACCACAGCGTCGGGTCCAGGCTGTTATTCCTGTATCGGCCTTCCCGGCCAAAGTGTTAATACAAAAACACCCTGCCGAGGCAGGGTGTTGAATTGTAGCAAGATTTAATTTACCAAATCTTTACGCGCTTCTCGGGTGGCAGATACATGGCATCGCCTTCCTTCACGTCAAACTGGGAGTAGAACTCATCCATGTTGGACAGAGGACCGTTGGCACGGAACTGGGAAGGAGAGTGCGGATCGGTGGCTACGCGGTTACGCAGCGCCTGCTCCTTGTACTTACCACGCCAGATCTGGCCCCAGCCGATGAAGAAGCGCTGGTCGCCGGTCAGGTCATCCATTACCGGGGCCTCTTTGCCTTCCAGAGACATCTTGTAGGCCTTATAGGCAATGGTGGCACCGGACAGATCGCCGATGTTCTCACCCAGGGTCAGTTTGCCGTTCACGTTCAGATCGGGGAACACCTGATAACCGTCATACTGGGCAACCAGGGCGCTGCCGCGTTCCTTGAACGCCTTCAGGTCGGAGTCGGTCCACCAGTTCTTCAGGTTACCGTCCTTGTCGTAACGGGAGCCCTGATCATCGAAGCCGTGACCCATCTCGTGGCCGATGACCGCACCGATGCCGCCGTAGTTCACCGCATCGTCTGCGTTCATGTTGAAGAACGGAGGCTGCAGGATGGCTGCCGGGAACACGATCTCATTCATCACAGGGCTGTAATAGGCGTTTACAGTCTGTGGGGTCATGTGCCACTCGTAGCGGCGGATTGGGCCGCCCAGCTTCTCCAGGTCCTTGTCGTGGGACACCAGGGAGGAGCGAATGGAGTTGCCAACCAGATCGTCCGCCTTGATCTCCAGGGCAGTGTAATCTTCCCACTTGTCTGGGTAGCCGATCTTAGGTGTGAAGGCGGCCAGCTTCTCTTTGGCCTTCACCTTGGTTTCCGGGCTCATCCAGTCCAGCTCATCGATGCTGGCGCCATAGGCCTTACGCAGGTTTTCTACCAGCTCGCTCATGCGGGCTTTGGCTTCTGGCGGGAAGTGCTTCTCTACGTAAACCTTACCCACAACCTCACCCAGGTTGCCGCTCACCAGGGAAACAGCGCGCTTCCAGCGCTCCTTCTGTACTTCCTGGCCGTTCAGCTGACGGGCGAAGAAATCAAAGTTTTCGTCGTCGAACTGCTTGGGCAGCAGGCTGGCGTAGGAGGTCAGCAGGTGCCAGTTCAGGTAGGTCTTCCAATCCTCAACGGAGTTGTCAGCCAGAACCTGACCCAGGGTCTCGATGTAGCTGGGCTGGTTGATGATGATGTCAGGCTGCTTGTCGCCACCGATCACCTTCAGGTAACCGTTCCAGTCGATGTTGGCAGACAGCTTGGACAGATCGGCCACCTGGTACTTGTTGTAACGCTTGGCGCTGTCGCGGCTCTCAACTCGGGTCCAGTGACCTTTGGCCAGGGCGGTCTCGATGTTCAGGACGGTCTTGGCGGCATCGGCGGGGTTGGCCACACCGGCCATGGTGAACATCTTCTCCATGTGGGCCAGGAAGCCTTCACGGATCTTGACGAAACGCTCGCCTTCGTTGAAGTAGTAGTCACGGTCGGGCAGAGACAGACCAGACTGCCAGATGTGGGTGGCGTAGCGCTCGGAGTTCTTGGCATCCACGTTGACGTAGAAGGCCATGGGGGTGCCGGCGCCAATCATCTGGCTGTGGGCAAAGTAGGCCACTACGTCATCGCGGCTGTCGATGGCGGCAATCTTGCTCATCTCAGGCTTGAGCGGGTTCAGACCCAGCTCTTCGATGGTGGCGGTGTCCATGAAGGAGCGGTACAGATCGCCCACCTTCTGCTCGTCGCTGCCCGCTTTCAGGTCAGGCATGCCGGCCAGCTCTTCAATGATCACTTTAACGTCATCGCGGGCCTTCTCACGCAGGTCATAAAAGGCACCGGAGCTGGTGCGATCCGCCGGTACCTCGGTGGTCTTCATCCAGGTACCGTTCACGTAAGAGTAGAAATCGTCCTGGGGACGGACGGTGGTGTCAAAGTTCTGGAACTCGATGCCAGAACTCAGCTGCTTCTGAACGGCTTGAGCAACAGCAGTAGGCTGGGAAGTTTCATTTTGGGCACAGCCTGCTACCAGCAGGGCGGAGGCGCACAGGCCACCAATAATCACGCGTTTCATCAGCATATCCTTATGATATATGGAGCTAATAGATTCAAAACCCCACGATACTAGCCTTCAAAGGATCACAGGTCAAAACCCACTTTGTTACAACCTTATTCCAAGCTGATGATAATTCGGTCAACAGGGTAAAGAGCCGCGACAACCTTCCCGGTCACCGGTGCCGACCGCCCCTCTACTCCAGCAGAGTGGTGTGCAATGCAAGATACTGATGTTGCAAAATGTACATTCGCTTAACATCACAGTAGCGACCATTGATAAAGTACTCCTGGACTAGGTGGCCCTCCTCCAGGAAGCCGCACTCCCGATACAGATGCAGTGCCCGCTCATTCTCCTCCGCCACCAGCAGATAGACCTTGTGCAGGTTGAGGATGGTAAAGGAGTAATCCAGGGCCTTGTGGATCATCTGCCTAGCCAACCCTTTGCCCTGATGCTCCGGCGCGATGATGATCTGAAACTCGGCGCTGCGGTGGATGTAGTTGATCTCAATCAGTTCCACCAGGCCGATAAGCTCACCATCCACATCCTCCACCACAAACCGCCGTTCGGCATTGTCATGAACATGCTTGTTGTAGAGCTGCTCCAGCTCATCAAAAGACTCGTAGGGCTCTTCGAACCAGTAGGCCATGATATTGCGGTTGTTGTTGAGATGATGGACAAACTTGAGGTCATTGCGCTCCAGGGCCCGAAGCGCCAATTTGATGTGACTCATACACAGGTTCCGTGTGATGCCTGACTACCAAGTTACTCTATGTGAGCGTCAGGGGCGACGACTTTTCGCCGCCCCAAGGGTCCTATTATCCCCTTTGGTAGCCGAAGGGGTCATCGACACTGTAAGCCGGCTCGGTAAACCAGCGCGGCCCTTTCTCTGTGACGTAGAAGTGGTCCTCCAGCCTGACGCCAAACTCACCGGGCAGCACCAGCATGGGCTCATCGGAGAACACCATCCCGGGCGCCAGAGGCTGGCTCTCCCCTCTGACCAGGTAGGGGCCTTCATGGATCTCCATGCCGCAACCATGGCCGGTACGATGGGGCAGACCAGGAAGACGATAGTCCGGCCCAAAGCCATAGGCATTCAATACCTCACGGGCAGCATAATCCGCCGATTCGCAGGGACGGTCCGGTTGGGCCGCCTCAAAGGCCGCCAACTGGGCGGCCTTCTCCGCCTCCCAGGCCAAGCGCTGGCGCTCATTAGGCTCTCCGAAGCAGTAGCTGCGGGTAATGTCCGAATGATAGCCCTCAACAATGCAGCCGGTGTCGATCAACACCCAGTCCCCCTCCTTCAGCACCTGCGGCTCCTTGACGCCATGGGGGAAGCTGGTGGCAAGGCCAAAGAGAACGATGCAGAAGCTGGAGCCGCCTGGGGCACCGACTCTGCGGTGGGCCTGGTCGATAAACGCCACCACTTCGGTGGTGGTGATGCCGGGTCGAAGGATCCGGGCTGCCGCCTTGTGCACCTCCAAAGTCATGCTCTTGGCACACTGCATGATGGCCAGTTCTGACTCACTCTTGCGGGCTCGCAGAGACTGAAACAGGGGGCCTCCATTAATCCAGTCCAGATCACCACCGGCCAGCCTCAGGCCGTCATAGAGAAACAGGGGAACCGATGGGTCAACCGCCACCTGACCGGCCGCAATACCGTGGTCATTCAGCAGTCCGGTCACCAATTCATAGGGAGACTCGTGCTCATGCCATCCGGCGATGGGCGCAGCAACCAGCATGAAATCCTTGAGGGTATCCCACTCGAAATGAGGAGCAATATAGATAAGGTCGCCTGTGTCCATCAGCAGCGCCCCGACCATACGCTCACTGGGATGCCAGTTGAGGCCGGTAAAGTAACTCAGGTTGACCCCGGCGTTGATAAACAGCGCGCCAATCCCCTCTCTCCTCATGGCGGACACTGCCGCCGCCTGCCTCTGAAGGTACTCCTCCATGTCGATGGGGCGCAGCCCTTGGGTCATGGGTTTGAGTAACTGCAGTTGCTGTTCAGGGCTGGATCCACCCACGCCTATGGTCATATCGACTTCCATTGCACTTGAATATTGTATGCAATATTAGATCAGCACCCTGTTCCCACTCAACACCATTTAACGCTCTGGTTCGGCGAGTATTGCCAGCTTTGCTCGATACAGGTCCTCCTGCTCATCCTCATGAGTATGCTGAAGCGCCAGGGCCAACGCCTGTTTGGCCTCCTCTTTGCGACCCAGTTTGAACAACGCCTTGCCCTTACCGGCATAGCCGTGGTGAAGATAGGGTGCACGCTCTATGGCTGTGTCGTAGTAACGAAGCGCTCGCTGATAATCACCGGACTCAAAGCTCTGGTCACCCAGCGACAACCAGCGAAACGGGCTGGGGTCTCTGGACTGTTCGATTCTCCGGGTCAACTGCTCAGCCTCCTCCGCCCTGCCCTGCCTGCGAAGCAGCAAACGGTAGTTGGAGAGCAGATCCAGATGATCAGGGTCAGCCTCCAAACCATATTGATAGCTCTTCTCGGACAGCGCCTGCAGGCCCATGTTGCGGTAGATCACCCCAAGCAGATTGATGTTGTCACCACTGTGTGGATCCCACTCCAGTGCCTGGGTGACCAACCAGCCAGCCCGGCCCAACTGTTCGGTGGTCAGCGCCTCTGCCGCCAGATTCCTGAAGTACATTCCCATAAAGGCGGCGTGGCTCACTGCCCCCTTTTCCCAGTTGTTGGCCGTTGGGAAGTAGTCCACCACCACACTGGGACGCCTGGCGTAGAGTACGCCCTCCTCGGGCTGAAAATTCGGGTCATAAAGGCGGGTACGCACATGGTTGGAGATAAGGCCAAACTTCTCCCTCTTCAGATAGACCGGGTTGGTCGTCACCCCAAGGTACTCCACCTCTATGCCAGCCAGGTTGGCGTACGCGGTCGTCAGGATCGCCAGGGAAAGGCAATTACCCGCCCCTTCTTGCACCACCTCGGAAGCGGTGTAGGTCGCCCCATAGTAGGTGAAGTTGTCCATGCTGTACTCCAGATAACGATACAACCTTCGGTGTGCCGGCACCTGACGGTTTTCCGGTGCTTCATAGAAGCTCAGGAATCGCTGCTGTTCCTCTGGGGGAAGCAGGAACAGCTCCGCCTCTTCCTGCATGACAGGCCTGGGGCCGAACTGGCTGGAATCAATCAGTGCAAACACCGCGGGTGTTGACGAGGGCGTTGGACTGGCCGGTAGCTGAGGCGAGTTACTGCAGCCCGCCATAAGGCCGGCACAAAGGAGTAAAATCTGGTACTTCATAATCATCCCTGCAAATGTCTATGGCCTGGGCCGCACATCCTGTGAGCATGGGCCCAATAGGGCAAACTCGCTACTTGCGAGCGTTGAATCGTTGGGGATTCTGACCGGCGATCTCCACATTGAGTCGATGCCCGGCCGGCAACTTCTGAGTAACAAATCGTTGCCAGCGGAAAAGAGTGACGAGACAGGGAGGCGGTGTCAAGAGAACCGTCAGCCGGTCGATTACCTCCTTAGGCAACCGACCAAGGCCGCGGTATCAGCAGGATCAGTTGAGAGAATAAACCGCAAGAATTCGATAGGGACCGGGTTCGCAACCTTGAAACTGATCGGACGCCAGCAGTGCCTTGGCATCCTCCAGGCTAGGCAGCAGGCACTGTTCATTCACCTTCACCCTTTCTGCCAGGTGGCTGCAGGAGAGCAAAGAGCATTCAGGCTGATCCCCCATGGAGAAGCTGACGATATCAAAGCCCTCCAGGGTAGGTGCCTCCGGCATCTCAATGGTCACCGCCCGTTTACTGTCCACGGCAAATGCCTCCCACTTTCCAAGGCAGTCATTCCACTGCTGGGGGTAGAGCTCATAGTAAAAAGCCTGGGGCTGTGCCCCATCATCATCTGCGCCGAGCCGCAGCACACGTTCCGCATCAGAGCGGCGATTGAGCATCCAGTACCCATTTAACAGAGATTCATCTTGCTCGGCACAGATAAGGTTATGGGAGTTACAACCACTGACTGAGAAAAGCTTTTTTACATTTGTGTTTTTTAACCAATCTGGCCTAGCGATTATGCGCTTGGCCATATAACCCATAGGTACCATTTTAATAGTCCTTATATCTGGAATCTTCAGGCTGACCTGTAGAAGTATCCGCCTGTCATTTTATTTTTGGACTGGCGCCCTTCTTCCTTAATGCTTGGCCTGCATATCAATTAAATCAGCAGCTAACATAAAGAATATTTATTCTTTTTCTTCGGATAACCATGCCAAAACCTTCTTAATCACGCAATAACCAACCATTACAGTAGCTTACGCATAGAAAAGCGAAGCCATTTCTATGCGTCAGACGCAGAATCACTGCGGTGAGAGTTGAAGACCACAAGAGAGATATCAATAAACTTTCATTAGAAAATCATAAATTAACTAACCAGAATAAGATTAATATCGAATGTCCTAAATTAAAGTTAACTAATTTAAGCCAACAAATAATTAAAGCATTAATCCAAAACTGGCTTTCAGCGACCAAAGTCTGTCGCAACAGTGCAGCTTACAGCAAGAAATAATTTAGCCACGGTCTCACCCGGGCGAAGCAAAATACACCCCACCCATTCACTTGCGCTTGAATTATATGATCGATTTGACTAAAGCACTTCAGTCTAACCACAGAATCCAATAAAGACAATGTGATTAAGTCTCTTTTCAGCCATTCTTAAATTGGTGTTTTTTCACTCTACTGTGGTGGACCAAACTACAGACATATCAGTATATTGGTCCTAGCAGCCCGACATTCGTTTGCCGATCCACCTGTTGGCTCGACAGACTGCGGCCACACAACAGACACAAAAGGGCGCTATTGCCACAGCCCCACTCCAGGAGGTCTCATGCATCGATTCCTACTCATCATGCTGTTGGGCTGCTCCCTGCCCTGCCTGGCAATAGAGGCTCTGGAGATAGTCCGTCTGTCCGATCAGCAGATGCGCGGCGACTCCAGCTACTCAGAGATGACCATGACCATAGTCAGACCAGAGTGGAAACGCACCATGACCATGAAGAGTTGGACCAAGGGCCAGGATCTCTCTCTGGTGCTGGTGACGGCACCGGCCAGAGACAAAGGCAGTGCCTCTCTGAGGCGCTACCGGGAGATGTGGAACTGGGTCCCGGGAATAGAAAGAGTCATCAAGATCGCCCCCTCCATGTTGGGCCAGTCCTGGATGGGTTCGGACTTCACCAATGATGACCTGATCAATCAATCGTCCATCGTGGTGGACTACCGGCACCAGTTGCTGGGTGAGGCCCTCATCGAAAACCAGCCCTGCTGGGTCATTGATGCCATCGCCCGTGACGACGCTCCTGTGGTCTGGTCCAGAGTCAAGCTGTGGATAGCAAAGGAGAGCTTTCTGCAGCGTCGGGTTGAGTTCTACGACGAGTTCAATGAGCGGGTCAATACACTCACTACCTCAGAGGTCAAAACCCTGGGAGGACGCCAGATTGCCACCCTTATGGAGATGGCGCCTGCCGATAAGCCTGGGCAACTCACCAGAATAGAGACCCACCAGGCCGAATTTGACTTCCCCATAAAGGAGGCGTTTTTCTCCCAGTCCCAGATGAAGCAGCTTAGGGACTGACCCATGTTGCTGACCCTGGCATGGCGTAACCTGTGGCGACAGAAGCGGCGCACCCTGCTCACGGCGTCCGCTCTGGCGCTGGCGCTGCTGCTGTCACTGCTGACCCGCAGCCTGCAGGAGGGCACCTACGACAGCAACATCGATAATGCGGCCCGCCTCTCCACCGGGCTGATTCAGATTCAGCACCCCCAGTTCCAACAGAGCCACAGCATTGACCACCTGGTCCCTGGCTCAACCTCCTTTATCGAACCGGCCCTGAGCCTTGATGAGGTCCAAACCGCGCTGCCACGCCTGGAGGCCTATGCACTGGCCGCCGGCGAGCACGCCTCCAAGGGAGTTCTGGTGGTGGGGGTGCCGCCGGAGCAGGAGGATCGCTATTCCGGCCTGGCCGGTCGCGTGGTGGAGGGAGAGTACCTGCAACAGGATCAGGTGCTGATCGGAGAGGGGTTGGCCCGGCACCTGGGGGTGTCGGTGGGAGACGAGGTGGCGCTCTATGGTCAGGGCTACCGAGGCCAAACCGCTGCCGGGCTGTTTCGGGTTTGCGGGATAGTACGGTTTGCCATGCCGGGTTTTGACTCTGCCCTTGCCTACCTGCCCATAACCAGTGCTCAACACCTGTTCAGTACCCGAGATCTGATCAGCAGTTGGCTGATTCACCCCGATGAACTCAAGACGCTGCCCACCCTGTTGCCCAAACTGGACAGCCTCTACCCAAACCAGAGGGTGCTGGATTGGCAGACCCTCTCACCGGAGATGGCCCAGCAGATCCAGATGGACAGGGCCGGCGGTCAGTTCATGATCTTTCTGCTGTACGGGGTGGTGGGGTTTGGCCTGTTTGCCACCCTGATGATGATGACCCTGGAGCGCCGCCGTGAGTTTGCGGTGATGATGGCCACCGGCATGACCCGGTTTCGGCTGGTCTGCCTGGTGATGATCGAATCCCTGCTTATTGGCGCCCTGGGCATCCTGTTGGGCCTGGCATTGGCCCTGCCCCTAATCGCCTGGTTTACCCGGCATCCCATCCGGCTAAGCGGCGATGCGGCCAGGATGATGCTGGAGCTGGGGTGGGAGCCGGTCATGCCCATGGTATTGTCAGTACAACTGGTGGGCGGTCAGATAGCCATTGTGTTGTTTTTACTGATTATCTGCCTGATCTACCCCATCACCCGCATAGTGCGGCTGACGCTGGTGAGTGCACTCAAAGGGGGGGATGATGCTGATTAAAATGGCCTGGCGTAACCTGTGGCGAAACCCGCTTCGCACCGGCATTCTGCTGGCCACCATGGTATTTGGCCTGACCGGGGTTATCACCCTGATGGGATTTCTCACCGGCATGTACGCCAATATGATAGATAACGCCATCGCCTGGCAAACCAGTCACCTGCAGGTGCAACGGACCGGCTATCGGGACAATCCTGAGATAGACCAGACCATAGTGACGCCAGAACCCATTCTGAACGCACTGCGACAGGACCCGACTGTGGCCGCCGCTTCGGCGCGCTTCCTGACCCAGGGGATGGTTGCTTCGGCGCGCAGCACCCGGGGTGTGCTGATTCGCGGCGTCGCTCCCGACGATGAAGCACAGGTAACCCCGGTGGCCGATCACCTGACGGAGGGGCAGTGGCTCGATGATGGGGGGCGTAACCCGGTGGTGGTCTCCCAACGCACCGCCGATCGGCTGAAATTGCGCCTCGGCTCCAAGGTGGTGATCACCTTTACCGACGCTTCTGGTGAGGTCACCGGCGCAGCCTTTCGGGTCCGGGGACTGTTCCAGACCCCCTCCAGCCAGTTTGATGACAACAACCTCTATGTTCGCCGCGGCGATCTTCAAGACCTGGCGGGCCTTGATGGGGTGCATGAGATCGCGGTGCGCCTCACTGAGTCCGACTTCAGGGATCCGCGGGATCTGGACGCCCTGCGCCATGAAATTGAGTCCATGAGTGCCCCAGGCAACAGCATCGACGCCTGGGGCGAGATCCAGCCGATGCTGGCCTCCATATTGTCTCAGAGCGGCGTCAGCAATGGCATCATTCTGGGGGTGTATGTCACCGCCATGGGGCTCGGCATCATCAACATCATGCTGATGTCGGTGTTCGAGCGCACCCGCGAGTTTGGCATGCTGATGGCCATCGGCATGCCCAAGGGCCAGGTGTTCCTGCTGATCCTGCTGGAAACCACCCTGCTGGGCGGGTTCGGCGGGCTGCTTGGGGTCGCTCTCAGCGCCCTGCTGATGATGATACTGGCCCACACCGGCATCAACCTGCAGCTGATGGCCGACGGCCTGGCCGCCTTCGGGGTCGACACCCTGCTCTACCCCAGGGTGGAGACGGTGGAATACCTGACGGTGTTCATTACCGTCGCCCTGACGGCCATGCTGGCCGCCCTCTACCCAGCCCGCCAGATATTGCGCAAACAACCGGTAGACGCCATGTCGGAGAAACACTGACCATGACCATAGTGATCGACCAGCTCTGCAAGACCTACAACCCGAACAGCGACTTTCCGGTCAAGGCGGTGGATCACGTCGACCTGACCATAGATCAGGGGGAGTTTGTGGCCATCATGGGGCCTTCAGGCTCAGGCAAAACCACCCTGCTCAACCTGCTCGGTGGGCTGGACAGCCCGACTCAGGGCCAGGTCACCATCGACGGGCGGCGCATCGACACCCTGAGCCATGATGAGTTGATCGCCTTTCGCCGGGATCAGGTGGGCTTTATCTTTCAGGATTACAGCCTGCTGCCTGTGCTGACCGCCCTGGAAAATGTGGAGTTTGTGATGCAATTGCAGGGCCACAACGCCAGTGAATGCCGACAGCGGGCGGAATCTCTGCTGGACAGGGTGGGACTGGCGAATCACATGCATAAGCGGCCCGCCAAGCTTTCCGGAGGACAGCAACAGCGCGTCGCCGTCGCCCGAGCCCTTGCGCCAAGCCCGAGGTTTGTGATGGCCGACGAGCCCACCGCCAACCTGGACGCCCACAGCACCTCCGAGCTGCTGGACATCATGCAGCAGCTCAATCAGCAGGAGGGCACCACCTTTATCTTCTCCACCCATGATCCCCGGGTAATCACCCGAGCCCGGCGGGTGGTGGTGATGGAGGATGGCCGCATTACCGAGGACAGGCGCCAATGAAAGCCTGGCTGCTCCTGCCCTGTTTGGCCCAGGCACAGGTCCCCGGGCTAACTCCCCAGTCTCCCTGGTCGGTCTCTGGCTACTTCAAGGGGATGACCACACTGACCCAGCCCAGTGGCGCCCCCAGCCAGAAGGAGCACCTGCTGCATCAGAGGTTTGATCTCGAGTACCGGGGACTGGCGCAGTGGCAGTTCAACCTGGGAATGCGCAATCGCCTCCTCTACAGTGACGCCCTATCCCAACCCGGCTACGGCGATCTGGTTGGCGCCGATCCCGGCTACTGGGATCTTTCCAGCAACTGGCTGGAGCGGGATTCCCTGTTGGGCACCTCGATTCTTGATCGCCTCTACGCCACCTGGCAGGGAGATCGATGGCAACTGAGAGGCGGACGCTTTCGCATCAACTGGGGCATGACCACAGTGTGGAACCCCAATGATCTGTTCAACGCCTACTCCATCTATGACTTTGATTACGAGGAGCGCCCTGGCAGCGATGCCCTGATGGTCACCCGTCAACTTGGGTTTGCCAGCGAATTGAATCTGGTACTCAGTCCGGATGATGATCCCGACCGTCACAGCTACGCCCTGCGTTACCTGTTCAATGTGGAAGGGTGGGATGGTCAGATTCTGGCGGGAAAGTCCGGGTTGGATGATGTCGCCGGGCTGGGGTTTGCCACAGACATTGGGGGCGCCGGAATTCGAGGCGAAGTCAGCTATTTCAAACCTCGGGAGCAGGCCCCCCAGGGTCCACAAATGAGATCAACCTGGGTAACCAGCCTGGAGAGCGATTACAGCTTTGCCGGGCAAAGTAACCTGCTGGCCCGCCTGGCACTGCTGCACATCAGCGACCCTCTGTCCGCCGCCTCTGCGGCCGAGTACCTCAGGCTGCCGCTCTCTGCTCGTACCCTGAGTTTCACCGAGTTTACCGGCTATGGCGAGCTGGGTTGGGATCTCACCGCCCTCACCCGAATGGTGCTCTCCGCCAGCTATTACGACGATGAGTCTCTGTTTGTCGGCGCAAGCCTGAGCCACTCCCTGGCCGACGACTGGAGCCTGCTGGGCGTGATTCAGCACTTCGACGGCTGTGGCAACAGCCTGTTTGGCCAGTCGCCGGTCACCCTGTGGTACGCCCAACTGCGCTGGAGTTTCTAGGCTGGCTACACCAAGCGACAACGGGTCGCGTGCACCATCATCTGAGCGATGGTTGACGCGTCCAACACCTGCTTTAACTGCCCCACATGGTAATCAATGCCCCTGGGGGTCAGGTTCAGCTGTTCAGAGAGCTGAGCCCGCCCCTGCCCCAGCGCCAGCCCCTTCAAAATCAGGGCTGAGACCGGGTTGACGATGTTGTAGTCGATCAGCGGATTGAGCCGAGTGGCATACGCATCCTCTATCTGGCCAAACAGCTGCAGCAGCCTGGCCTCAACCCAATCCTGGCGCGACTGCAGCATCTCCACCTGAGACTGCTGCTCCAGCATCAACGTGAAGCGTGCACACAAGGGCTCGGCATCCCGACAGGGAAAGGACAACGTCACCAAGGCCGCGAGTCCGTTTTTGCTCATCTGACGCTGAACCGCCGTGGGCAACAAGCTCTCCGGCCAAACATAAACCCTCTGCTGAAACAACCCGAATAAGCCCTGACCGTCTGCAGCCAGGCAGTGGGTCTTTCTCAGCCATAGTGACATGGCCCGGTCACTGGATGCGAACAGCTGCCGGCGCTTTGCGAAGCTCTTCAGATGGCTCTGCCGGCCTTTCAGCCTGGCGCGCCACGGCTCAGGTGAGCAGATATCGTAACAGAAGCAGAGATCTGCCACCCCCAGGTCTTCGCTGGCCCCCTTCAGCAGGGTGCGCAGCTCCAATGCAAGATCGTATCGAGGCATAGATTTGTCTTCCCGCAGTTCGGCCCCCTCCCTGGAGCCACCGGCTAACCTGCCGGAGTTGATGAAACTACCAATCAGAGGCGTGATAACTGTTGCCAGAACGACAGCAGGATCACCACCAGAGTCAGGGCGAGCAGGGCCAGAGTGCCCCACTGCTCAGCCGGCCTGGCCGGTTGGTCACGCCTCGGAGCGGCGCTTTTCCGCGGTGATGGGGTTGCCATAGCCGGGCCTCCTTTGGGTGGATTGAGGTTGAGATGCGTCTCTTACTGCGATGCGCCCGCCCTTTTTGAACCGGGTCATCGCCCGGGCCCGCGCTTCAAGGCTGTAGTTGAGGAAGCGCCCCAGGGGACAGAGCAGGCGGCACCAGAAATCACTCACCAGGAAAGCGCCGAACAGGCTCAGCGGCAGTATGTACCACTGCACCCCTAAACCATCCAGGGAGAACAGCATGGAAAAGGGCTCATAGGAACCAATCGCCGGAGTCCTGGACAGGAAAATCAGCATCAAGGATAACCACAGCAAGGTGTTGGTCACCTGCTTGAGCCGCTTCTTCAGCCAGGGATGCAGTTGCAGGTTGAGTCCGCTCAAGCGATGCAGCCAGCGCTGTATCTGATGGAAGGGACAGAGTTGGCTGCAGTAGAGGTTACGCCCCATAAACAGGATCGCCCCCAGGGCACCGGCCAGCATGATGTACCACAACAGGTGCTGCTGGGGTGACGGAATGTAGCCGAGTAACAGAGAGCCCACCAGAGCCATGGAGAGGGCCGAATTGAGCCAGTAACCAATCAGCACTACAGACGCCACACCCAGTAGCTGGTTGAACCTGGCCTGGTGCTTTCTTGGTAGCCGTTTGTGCATGAAGGCAGCCACAAACAACAGAAACGCCGCCAACTCTTTGGCGCCCAGTACCAATTGCGGTTCTTGCCAGTCAGCAGGAAAACCGAATGGGTCGGCGGCAGCATGGGTGCCCTCACGAACCGCGGAGGTCAAGCCCCTGGATGTCAGGGTGGCCCCACTTAAGGCGTCGATGTCCTCTCCAAGCAGGAAATCATCATTGACCTGTTTACCGGCGAACTGCCGGTAATACTGACTCTCGTCGAACCGTGCCACATAGCCTGGGGTCTCTTTGTGCTGAAGCAGTTTTACCTCCTCCACCCGTCCCCGGTCATTGATGAGGCTGGCCACCAGCATCGGGCCACCATACCCCTGTGACTCGTTGATGCTCACCAGGTAGTGCTCACCTTTCAGAGACATCTGGTACTGGTTTGGTGTCTGCTCCTGGGGCGTTATCCCCCCCTTGGGGTAGGCCCCCTGAAGTAAGGTGGTGTAATCCGGCTGCTGCCAGATAAGCCCCAGAACAAAGGCCACCGCCAGGGAAATCCAGGCGGTGAGGCGCAGCCAGGGGATGCCTGAGGAGCGCCCTCGGGACAACGGATTAGGATTGGATCTTGTCATGGAACTCCTCGGGAAAGGGTCCCCGCAGGGCGGGGACACTGTGACTCAGACGGCTCAGGAACGTTTACCGGGTTGAATCAGGTGACGCCAACTCAGTGCCGCCACCACCAGGGTAGAGAGGCCGAAGCAGATCAGTCCCATGGCGCCGGACTGGGGTTCACCCTCGGCAAAGGATCCCCAGGACCAGCCCACACACAGCCAGGCCAGGACAAAGGTGCCCAACAGGGCCAGGTTGGCGCCGCTTCCCAGGCGATAGCGGCGACGCAGGCTGGCATAGCCCCAGATCGCTCCGGTGGTGGCCATGCCCATCAGGTACCACATTAATCCCATCATCGGTCAGTCTCCTTAAACAAAATCGCCACTAAAACCACTCTTCCAGAACTTGCGCACCGCCTCCTCATCGTTGACGTTGCCATAGCCGAACAGGATGTCCGCCTTGGTCATCAGCCCATGGACGGTACCGCCGGTAAAGGTGTTGGAGGCGTCAATCAGCCTGTGATGCCAGAAGTCAGGTTTGTTCCAGGGACAGGCCGCAATGCAGGCACCACAGTCACCGCCATTGTCTGCCCAGAATTTCAGGCACTTTTTCGGGTCACTGTAAAACTTACGCACGCCGGTATTGACGTCCCAGGTGTAGAGAGGGTCTTCACTGCCCGGATAGGTGGGCGCCATGGAGGGTTTGTCATCCATGCAGATGGCGCCGGAAGGACAGGCCTCGCCGCAGCGCTTGCAGTTCTCACAGAACTCCTGAATGCCATAGGTGCGGGGCGTGTCGTACGCCACCTCATCCAACTCCAGATCGGTGTACACCTTACAGATGCGGATTCTCGGACCCAGATTGGGGGCCACCATGGCGCCATTGCGAGAGCCCTCCCCCAGACCTGCGGCGATGCCATAGGCCACCGAATTTCCCAGGTCGTTGGTGGCACCCACCGCCTGGAAACCCAGACGACGAATGAACTTGGCCATCTGACCGGCCAGCATGGCGATGTTGCTGTACCCCTGCGCCGCAGTAGCGGACTGAGGGATGGCTGGCGCCGTGGACACCGCTTCATAATCCATGGGCACAATCATCACAATCACGCTCTTGGGCTCAAACGGGAAGTCCTCCTCCCAGGTCAGGGTCTTCTCGGTCAGCGCATGGTAGAGCGGGTTGTAGTCCCAGCGACGGTCACGCCGGCAGATCCCAACCCTGGCGGCGCCGAAAGTTCTGGCGGCGGTCTTGATGGCGGACACCTTTTCGACCGAGTCCTTAAAGGGGTACTGATGCTCATGGACATCGGACTGATCCCAGGTCAGGACGCCCTGCCCAGGAACACCGGCTTGCACCAGAGGCGCCAGAGACATGGAACCGTGCCAGCACGCTTCCTCCAGGGCAAAGTCCAACTGGGTGTAACCCACCTTGTCATTGTCGTAACGCTCTGCGCCATGCAGGAAGGTCATAAACGCTTCCCCCATGTGCATCGGCTTCTCTCCCGGTTGTATTGGGCCCAGACTCTCGATGCCAAAGTTGAGGTTTCGCTCCGGATGCGCCGCCTGCAACTTCTTACTCAGGGCATAGGTCTGGTTGACGTTCCGTTGGTCCATGGGTTTGAAATCGGCACTGATCTCATTGGGGAACTCCTGATGGACGATGCCGTCCATGCGATTCTTCACCCAGGCGCCAGCACCGGCCACCACACCGACACCGGCAACGGTACCGGCACTGAGCTTCAGCAATTGGCGGCGCCGAGCATCGACCCCCGGCGCAGCCTCTTGTGGCTGTTCAACACTTTGGTTCTCTTTCTGACTCATAGTTTTACCTTCTTTCTCAGAGTTTCCTGAAGCAGATAAAGTCGCTTTATTAAATAAATTCTAAATTTGAGCAGGAGAATAAGATATGCCAACGAATAGAATATGGGTTTGCAAATTTTGCAAACATTAAATCATGCTTGCACTCACTCATCACAATTTCAGAAAAACAGTCACGACGATCACACTTTCAACCTCGATGGAAACAAAGAGTTCACATGAGTAATAGGAATAAGTTGATTGCAAGCACATTGAGGTAGCCTTAGGATTTTACAGTCAAGATTCACTCCAAACGGGCTGTTATTGATCCTGATGAAAAGTTAACTATAGTCGTTTGCACCACCAGTCTTAAAATGGCAATTAGGCTAAGTGGCATCTTTTATATGGTTAGTCTTATTACTCTTTACAAAAACAGCTAACTGCAATGACAACAAAGGTTGATGAAACCGCTTAATTCCCAAAGCCGGAATTAACCAATTATGGATCTTAATATAAATACACAACAACAGATTCAAGCAGCATCTCTATTATTTGGGTTGGTTATTTCCACCACCCCTTACGCCGCAACCTCAGGGTCGCACTACCCCCTCGGGGGCGAAGGGGTTAAGGCCGCCTCAGCGCCACCTCCGGGAATGCACTACCGGCTGTACAACACCTGGTATAACGCCGATACCCTGACCGACAATCAGGGCAATGACTCAGGGGCAAACTTCGATCTGGAGGTGTACGCCCAGGTGCACCGCTTCATCTACGTCAGCGACTATAAGATTCTCGGCGCAGACTGGGCAATGAATGTGTTGGTGCCCATGAAGGACACCTCCATCTCGATTCAGCCAGCCGGCATCAGAGACAGCCAGTCATTCGCTCTGGGCGATGTGGTTCTGGAGCCCTTCGCCCTGTTTTGGCATGGCGAGCGTTACGATGCAGCCGTGGCATTGGCGGTTATTGCACCCAGCGGAGATTACGACGCCCATAAGCCGGCTTCACCCGGGCTGGGGTATTGGTCAGGGATGCTGAGCCTGGGCGGCACCTACTACCTGGATAAGCAACGCTCTTGGTCTATCAGCACATTAAGTCGCACACTGGTTAATTCAGACCAGGATGAGACCGATATTAAGCCGGGCGAAGAGTTTATTCTGGAAGGCGGTATAGGCAAGGAGTTTAACGTTAAACACACCTGGCTTTTTCAGCCCGGAGTTAGCTATTGTGCCTACTGGCAACTCAGCGACGACAGTAAAGATGGCCCCGGCGTGGTGGCAAACCAGAAAAAGCGCACCTTTGGCTTGGGTGCGGAATTAAATGTTTTCTACCTGCCATGGAAAGTTCAGGCCAACTTGAGATACGTGAACGAATTTGAGGCAAAAAACACACCAAAGGGCGAAAGTCTGGTGCTAACCATAACCAAATCTTTCTAATGTAACAAAATCAAAGCGGCGTCCTTCTGACGCCACTTTGACATACATTATCAGCCAATGTCTTTCATGCCATCTTTAAAGAATTCCAAAACAATTCTCACCCTCTGAGGCATATAATGCCGATTGGAGTACAGCCCCCAAGTCGTAATTGGCGTGCCATATTTGCCGTCAAACAGTATTTGAAGATCTCCGCTGTTTAATTCATCTTCGCACATGCAGGGGGCGACCCAAGCCACACCCAGGCCATCAACGGCCGCGGAGATGCAGAGTTCATTGATCTCAGAGTCAAGGGGGCCATCCACATCGATACTGTGCACCCTCCCCCCCTCGCTCCATAACCACCGCGTTGGCGGCTGTGCCCCTTTGGCACTGAGCAGGCAAGGATAGTGGACGAGCTGTCTTGGGTGAACCAGCTCAGGGTGATCTGCTATCCACGCTGGGCTGGCCATAAACTCACGACGGATCACCGCCAACTTCTGGGCTACCATGGCGCAATCCGGCGGTGTGTCGTGGCCGACAAACAGCACCAGATCTGCCTGCACTTCCATGGGATTTTGCCGACTCTGATAGGAGATGAACTTCAGCTGCAATCCAGGAAACTGCTCGTGGAACTGCTTCATCGCCGGGCGACAGACACGATTAATGAAATCCAGGGGTGCAGCAACCACAATGGCGCCCTCCGGGTTTCGCTGCAGCTTACCCACTCCGAGTTTCAACTCCTCCATCTCCGCCAGCACGCGCTTGCAGCTTTGCAGCACCTGCTCTCCGGCTTCGGTCAGTTCAAACCCTTTGGCCGTGCGCTCAAACAACTTGGTATTGAGTTGCTGTTCGATAATGGCCAGGCGCCTGCTGATCTTAGATGGGGGAATCCCCAATACCCGGGCAGCCTCACTCTGGCTGCCATACTCTACGACCGTATTGAATAGCTCAAGATCATCAATCTTCATCATTTCCCCCTGGATGCAGGCAGATGATGATCCATTCAGCGAACCGGGTCAGTGATCCAAGCCTTAAATTGATCAGCACTGTCGAAGCCAGTATGGCTGCGACGGGAACGGAGATCCCAACTGCCGAAATGGCTCGCAGATATCACAGTCTCCTGGGGTCAATACGAAAGGCAGGCGTAAGGTGGGAGACCGCCTTAAGGGCGGTCAACGCTCGGATTTAAGAATATCATTGCTTGCATGATCATCTTGAGGTTGCTCAGACGCAACGCCTGGCTCCCTCGCCTGTTTCTCATGCAGGGCTTCAATCAACTTACGGTTGTGCTCGGCGAAGTAGATATCCTCCGCCGCCTTAGCCCTGAGCCTCAGGCACTCCACAAAGTCCGCCATCTCTGCCCCCTCGCTCTCTCCTATACCTATCCATAAGGGTAGTCCAAGGGGAAGGAAGACAGGCGAACCCGAGTCAGATCAGGCGTTGCCTTGTGGCTTACGACGACGACGGCGTGGCTTGGGCGCAGCCTTGGCACCACTGCTGTCGCCCCCCTGGGGACGTTGACCGCCTGGGCGACCACCCTGAGGCTTGCGGCGCGGTGCGCGCTTAGTCTCTGGCTTTGATTCCCCTTCCTGACGAGGTTCGCCACCTTCAGTCACCGGCTGGGGCTTTTTCGGCTTCTTGGGCTTTTTCTTCTTGGGCGGACGGATTGGTTTGGAGTCCGCCAGCACGTTATGGGGTTCATGCCCTTCAAGTACCTCCCTGTCCAGGTGGCGCTGAATCAGCTGCTCGATGGCCACCAGCTGCTCATGCTCATCCTGGCAGACCAGTGAAATCGCATGACCACTGGCTCCGGCGCGGCCGGTACGACCGATGCGATGCACGTAGTCCTCAGCCACCTGGGGCAGATCGAAGTTCACCACCTGAGGCAACTGGTCGATGTCCAGGCCGCGGGCGGCGATGTCCGTGGCCACCAGTACCCGGATGGCGCCAGACTTGAAGTCCGCCAGTGCCCGGGTGCGCGCTCCCTGGCTCTTGTTGCCATGGATGGCCGCGGCGCTGATCTTAAACTCTTCCAGGTAACGGGTCAGGCGGTTGGCGCCGTGCTTGGTGCGAGTAAACACCAGCACCTGTTGCCAGTTGCCCTTGCCGATCAGCTCGGCCAGGGCCAGAGGCTTGCGCTTCTTGTCCACCGGGTGCACCACCTGCTCCACGGTTTTGGCGGCAGCGTTGCGCGGGGTGACCGAGATCTCCACCGGGTTGTGCACCAGGCCTTTTGCCAGGTCACGAATCTCATCGGAGAAGGTGGCGGAGAACAGCAGGTTTTGCCGTTTGGCCGGCAACAAAGCCAGAATCTTCTTGATGTCGCGAATAAAGCCCATGTCCAGCATACGGTCCGCTTCATCCAGAACCAGAACCTCCAGCTGATCAAAACGCACCGCATTCTGCTGATAGAGATCCAGCAGACGACCCGGGGTCGCCACCAGCATATCGACACCGCGACTGAGCGCCTTCATCTGAGGGTTGATGGAGACGCCGCCAAACACCACGGTAGAGCGCAGAGGCGTGTTCTTACCGTAGTTGTCGACACTCTCCTGCACCTGGGCGGCCAGTTCACGGGTGGGGGTCAACACCAGGGCACGGCACTTGTTGCCGCGCACTCTCTGGCCACCGAGCAGACGCTCGAGAATAGGCAGAGTAAAGCCGGCGGTCTTGCCGGTTCCGGTCTGGGCTGCGGCCATCACATCCTGGCCCTCCAGCACGGCGGGGATCGCCTGGGCCTGAATAGGAGATGGTGTCTCGTAGCCAAGGTCTTCAATGGCGTCCAGGAGGGGCTTGGAGAGGCCCAGATCGGTAAACTGCATCGGCATCTTCTGTATGAATCGGCTCACCCCTGTGGTGGCCGGGGTGCGCAGTGTACCTGAAAGCGCTTGGGTCGCCACCCTTTTTTCATGTTGCTCATGGCTAACTGTAGGGCTCAAATGCCTTATCCAGTGGCGTGTGCGCCAAATGATTGGTGTAATTGCTCATCACTTTCTGCCCAATGGCCAGCACCATATCCAACAGATTCGCCTTAGTGAATCCGGCACTGAAAAAGGCCTGAAGCTGAGCATCGCTGAGCCGGCCTCGCTCCCGAACCAGGGCCAGGGTGGTATCCCTGAGCAGCTGTAATCTGGGATCATCCAGTGGCGCACCAAGCTTCAGAGCATCGATCAGTCCCGCGTCTACCCCCATCCCATGAGCAATGGCAGTATGGGCCGGCAGACAGTAGTGGCACTCGTGGAAACCGTTGATGGTCTGCCAGACTATGGTGCGCTCCACATCATTGAAGCTGGACTCACAGAACAGCTGGTGCGTCATCTTGTAGGCCTGCAGCAGTTGTGGTGATTCCGCCATCACCGCATGCAGGTTGGGAATCATGCCAAAGTCCCTGCGAGAGTCCGTCAGCAACGACTTGCTCTTGCTGGGGGCATCGCTATCGGAATAGAGAGTAAAACTGAGCATCACACCTCCCGGGCAGATGATAAAGGGCCAACCCGAATTAAGCTGGGTGGCTGGCCCTGTGTCAGGACAGGAGCGCCATTAAAGCGAGGGCAGTCTCAAGCTCAGCCCCCCAGCGGTCATCAGTACAGGTCGATAACAAACAGGCAGTCAAATGCGATGGGATCACCTGGATTTCCGCCAAAACTGGTCATATCCACCATGCCAGACAACCTGACGGTGCCCATGGCCCCGGCAAAACGGCCACTGCCCCAAAGGATGGCGTTACCGGTTCCCGCCGCTCCTGTGATGTGAGTGATAGCCTGTCCCGACGGCGTCATGGTGTTGTGGAGAACAGGTTGAACCGAGGTATTACCCCGTGTAACCAGGGTACCTTGAGGAAGATGAAAGTAGGTGGTTCCCACCAGGGCCACCCCGGTTCCCACCGGAGTCACATTCGACAGACAATCTGTTGCAGTGCCGATGTGACGGCGGTTGTGGGCATCCATCAGCTGCACATCAAAGCAGATCGCATCATCTTCCATGCCATCACCGTCAATATCCGGAACCGTACTCTGATACATATCACCGGACCCGACCAGGTTCAGCACCAGATGATTGCCTGCCCCCTGATCTTTGGCCAAGGTTGGCAAAGTGACCACACAAAGCAACGCAGCAACAGCCGTACATAGAGAATGTTTCATGGGTTTGCTCCTTGGGTTGCGAGTCCGGATATGGACCAACAAGGAAAGTTCATCTACCGCAAGGAATGAGACTAGGTCACAGGGACTGAGCCGACCATGGAAAGTTGTAATAGAAGGCTTCAAAGTCGGCCAACAGCGAAGCTGTCAGATGGCCCTCCTCCCACCTGAATTCTCTCCCGAGGGCAATCGGTCCAAAGAAACACTGCTCTGCCATCGGCGCCAACAAAACGGTATCCACGCAGAGTCTGGGTGCAGATGCCGTCTGAGTCGCACTGCTGTCTCAGCTCCGACGCCATCTCATCCGGGCTGAGTACACCGGTACAAAGCCAGGGGCCACCGGCGATACAAAGGCGTTCTTGTCCCAGGCAGAGCAGCTGATCAATCTCGGGGGGAGCAAACAGGTTCATGACCGGCTCCAGTCTCTGAAGAAACCGATGCAGGCAGGGATAGAAAGGCAATCTTGCCTACGCATAGCAGCGATAAAGGCTTCTGACACGAGACGCTCCTTGTCCAATCAGAACTCACTTGTGAGAATAGCACCCGGCTCAAACGAACGCCCCAGATTAAGCAAAGTTAATTAAGCAATTTGAGCTGGAGAAAGTGGATTCGGGATCTGGAGCTCGCCTCTGGAGGAGCCTGGGTGAAAAGTAGGCCCACAAATGCCGCCTTGATAAAAACGTCGGCGAGGTGTCGGCAAACAACGTTGAGGCCGCCCACAAGCCAGCCTCGAGGCATAGAGTAGCACCGCTCAACTGAAGCGATCGATACGATAAGGGGAGAGATCCACCTCTGGGGAATGGCCCAGCATCAAAGCACAGACCAAACGGGCACTGGTGGCCGCCTGGGTCAGCCCCAGATGCTGATGGCCAAAGCTGAAGTACACCCTAGGTGAACTGGAGGCTGAAAGCACCGGCAAGGAGTCCGGCAAAGAGGGTCGAAAACCCATCCAGGGCTCTCCCGGTAGTCCAGTCATCTCGGGCAACAGTGCCTTGGCGTGGGGCAGCAGTATCTCGGCACGTTTTGGGTTCATCGGGGCCTGAAGTCCGGCGAACTCCACCGTGCCCGCCAGCCGGGTTCCCTGGGCCATAGGGGTGACGATGAATTTTCGTTCGGCACTGGAAACCGGGCGAGTGAGCCCACTGTCGGCCTGAACCATCAGGTGGTAGCCCCGTTCGGTATCCAGGGGGACGCGATGACCAAGCTGAACGGCCAATGGCCGGGACCAGGCACCGGCACAGACCGCCACTTTGTCCGCCTGCAACTGCCCTCCCCCTTTAAGGGTGACCACGCCACCGGCATCGAGGGATTGGGCTTCCCCCTGGACAAAATGAACTCCTTTCTTTGTCAGGGCCGCCACCAGCGCCTGACAGATGGCGAAGGGGTCGACGCTGTGGCCGGTGTCCGGGAACAGCAACCCGCCGGTCAATGAGGGCGACAGGGCAGGCTCCAGCTCCTGAAGCTGCTGGGCATCGAGCCACTCCACCCGAACCCCCGCCTGCCCAAAGTTTGCAGCCATCTGCTGCTGCTCTGCCAACTCCGTGGACTCAAACACCAGCAGGCTGCCCCGCTCACTCATCAGCGACTGCGCGCCGATGGAGGCCAGCAAGGTTCGCCAGTCCGCCATCGCCCTGTCGTTGATGGCACTCAGGGCGTGCTGGTTGCGACGGCGGCGACCAGGGGTCATGTTGACCAAAAACCTCAGCATCCACGGCAGCGCCCTGGGCAGGTACCTAAGTCGAATGCGAAACGGCCCCAGGGGATCGAGCAGCATGCTGGGGATCTGAGGCAAAAGCGCAGGATCGGCCAGGGGAAAGACCTGCTCGGTGGCAAAGTGACCGGCGTTGCCAAAGGAGGCGCCCCGGCCAGGCTCATCCCGCTCCAGTACGGTGACCTCCCTCCCCTGGCTCTGCAGCTCCCAGGCCAGGCTCAAACCGATGACACCCCCACCAATGACTAGAATCGACTCACTCATGCTCACCTCAGGAAAAAACCCTGACTAAAGGGATCGGACGGCTCCAACACGAATCGGTGAGAGCCGGTGATCCAGGCCCTGCCACTGACTCTGGGCAGCACAGACTGCTTGCCGTGGTACGCCATCGATTCGGTGGCGGTCACCGTCATCTGGCCGCCCACGATGCTCTCGATGGTCAGACTCTGACCCAGCTCCACCTCCCCCTTGGCATGAAGCAGGGCAATCCGTCCCGCCACCCCGGTTCCGGTGGGACTGCGATCCACTTCACCATCGGCGAAGACACACACATGTTTGCTGTGATGCCCAGGGGAGCAGTGTGCTGAGGTAAAGATGGTGCCGTACAGAAAGCCCAGATCCTCCTCCAGCGGATGACTGAGGCTGTGGGTCGTCATCACCGCCTGCTTAATGGCCCTGCCGTGGCGAATCAGGGCGGCGACATTGTCTGCACTGCAGTCGATACCCAGGGCATCGGCATCCACATAGGCGTAATAGGCGCCGCCAAAGCCGATGTCATACTCCACCGGCCCCAGTCCGGCCACGTCCACACAACCATTGAGGGACTCTGCCCAGGAGGGAACATTGAGGAAATCCGACTTGATCTCCCCCTGATCCTGCCAAATTCTGGCGCGAATCAGGCCTGCCGGGGCATCGATCCTGATCTCCCTGGGGGTTGAGCTTGCCTTGATGACACCACACTTTGCCGCCACCTGGGTGACCGCCAGGATGGCGTGGCCGCACATGCTGGAGTAGCCTTCGTTATGGAGAAACAGCACACCAAAGTCCGCCCCCGGGGTCACCGGTTCAGTGATCAGGCAGCCATACATGTCTGCATGGCCCCTGGGCTCATGCATCAGCAGGGTGCGATACTGGTCCAGGTGTTCGGCCAGATAACGCCGCTTCTCCAACAGGGTTCGGCCAAATATGGGCGGGTAACCACCAGTAATGATTCTCAGGGGCTCACCCTCAGTATGAGCATCCAGGGTGGTGATCCCCTCCAGGGCCAACTCCTTCGGCACGTCAAACTTCATTCCATTGCCTCCATCTCCTTAATGCAGGTTGTCCTTTGGCACCATGGAAACCATCACCAAAGGGCGCCCTGCTCTCTAAGGGTATCTTCCCCGATCCTTGCCGATTCGTTAACCTTAAAGTAACATAAATTTTGATATTGCATACAATATACATATCAGCCATGATGA
This sequence comes from Ferrimonas sp., assembly GCF_048263965.1. Classification (NCBI taxonomy): domain Bacteria; kingdom Pseudomonadati; phylum Pseudomonadota; class Gammaproteobacteria; order Alteromonadales; family Ferrimonadaceae; genus Ferrimonas; species Ferrimonas sp. Next base: position 124,852 of record NZ_JBLXDO010000005.1, read on the forward strand.
TTTCCAGGCTGATAGTCAGCCCTGTGTATGGAAAACAATAAGGAAAGATTCCCCATGAAGGTAACCTGGAACGGCGTCTATCCGGCGATCTCCACCCAGTTTCACGACGACGGCAGCATCAACTTTGAGTCCAATGCCCGCATGCTCAATCAACTGATTGAAGATGGCGTCGACGGCATCATCGCCCTGGGTACAGTCGGCGAAAACTGCTCCCTGAGCCCACAGGAGAAGCGGGACTTTCTCAAACACACGCTGGAGGTGGCCGCCGGCCGCATACCAGTGATCAGCGGCTGCGCCGAGACCACCACAGAGTTCGCCAAAAGCTTCGTCAAAGACGCAGAAGCCCTTGGGGTAGACGGCATCATGCTGTTGCCCGGCATGGTATATCGCGCCAACCGTGAGGAGACCCTGTATCACTATCAGCAGGTGTCCCGGGCCACCACCCTGCCTATCATGATCTACAACAACCCGGTGACCTACGGCGTGGATGTGGACCTGGAGATGACCCAGGTATTGGCCAAGGAGAGAAACATCGTCGCCATCAAGGAGTCCACCACAGACACTCGCCGCATTACCGAACTGCACAACCAGTTTGGTGACAGGTTTATTGTGTTTTGCGGTGTCGACGACATCGCCCTGGAGAGCGTTATGCTGGGTGCTACAGGCTGGATCTCCGGCTTGACCAACGTCTTTCCCAGAGAATCTGTGGCCATCATGAAACTGGCACGAGCGGGTCGCTATCAGGAGGCCAGGGAGATCTGGCGCTGGTTCCTGCCCCTGCTGCGATTGGACACCGTGCCCCACCTGGTCCAGTGCATCAAATTGGCCGAGCAGTTGGCGGGAAGAGGCAGTGAAAACGTACGGGCGCCCAGGCTGCCCCTCTCCGGCGCCGAGCGAGCGCGGGTGACTAAGGTTTATGAAGACGCCATCGCCACCCGCCCCGATCTGAGTCAATTCAATCTGGACTGAGGAGGACGCCATGTTAAAGGGAACCTTTGCCTGCATCGATGCCCATACCTGTGGCAATCCGGTGCGACTGGTGACCAGCGGCCATCCGAACCTCAAGGGCAGCACCATGAGCGAGAAGCGCCAGGATTTCCTGGCGCATCACGACTGGATTCGCCGCGCGCTGATGTTCGAGCCCAGGGGGCATGACATGATGTCTGGCGCCTTTCTCTACCCGCCCTGCTCCGGGCAGGCCGATGCCGCCATCCTCTTTATTGAGACCTCTGGCTGTCTGCCCATGTGTGGCCACGGCACCATAGGCACGGTCACGGCTGCCCTGGAAGCGGGGCTGATCACGCCCAAAATCCCGGGGCAACTGATACTGGACGTGCCTGCCGGACAGTTGCAGGTGCACTACCGGCAAAACGCTGGAAAGGTGGAATGGGTCAGGCTGATCAATGTCCCCAGCTATCTGGCCCACAGGGACATCGAACTGACGGTGCCGGGACTGGGCACCCTCACGGTGGATGTAGCCTATGGCGGCAACTACTATGTCATCGTCGAACCCCAAAGCCAGTTTCCCGGACTGCGTCACTGGAACGCCGATGAGATCCTGCGCTGGAGCCCCCTGGTACGCCAGGCCGCCAGGGAGAAGCTGAAATGCATCCACCCTCTGGATACCACTGTACAGGGGATCTCCCACGTGCTCTGGGCCGGAGACCCCCTTAATGCCGACTCCGACGGTGCCAATGCGGTTTTCTATGGCGATAAGGCCATCGACCGCTCGCCCTGCGGCACCGGTACCAGCGCCCGTATGGCCCAGCGCCACGCCAAAGGCCTGCTGGCCACCGGCGACCAGTACGTGCACGAGTCGATCATCGGCAGTCAGTTTATCGGACGGGTGGAAGCCACCACCGAAGTGGGCCCCTACCCCGCCATCCTGCCCTCGATTCAGGGCTGGGCACGGGTGACCGGCCACAACACCATTACCGTGGATGACGAAGACCCCTACGCCTTCGGCTTTCAGGTTATCTAAGGAAATTTAATCACAATGAACCAGCTATCAGGACAGCACTTGATCAACGGTCAATGGACCGGGGAGCCCGAGGCAGGATTTTCAAGCTTTGATCCCGAGCGCAATGAGCCCCTTCCCTGGCAATTTTGCGAAGCCAACACAGAGCAACTTGAGGCTGCCGTCGGCGCAGCAGAGTCAGCTTTTCTGGCTTATCGCCTGTGGCCAGCAGAGCGCCGGGCCGAACTGCTGGACGCCATGGCCGACGCCATCGACGCATTGGGCGAAACCCTGACCCACGTCGCCACCCAGGAAACCGCCCTGCCCGAGGCCCGCCTCAACGGCGAGCGGGGCCGCACCTGCGGCCAGTTGCGGCTCTTTGCCCAGTTGCTGCGAGAGCCCAGACAGCCAGCCATCATTGACCTGGCTCAGCCGGACCGACAGCCTCTTCCCAAGCCGGATATCCGGCTGGATCAGCTGCCTTTAGGGCCGGTGGCGGTATTCGGCGCCTCCAATTTCCCCCTGGCCTTCTCCGCCGTCGGCGGGGACACCGCCTCGGCATTGGCGGCCGGCTGTCCCGTGGTGGTCAAAGGCCATCCGGCACACCCGGCCACCACAGAGCTGGTGGCCAGAGCCATGCTGTCGGCCATCGAGAAAGTGGGCGCCCCCAAAGGGGTGTTCAATCTGCTTCAGGGGCGTTCACCACAACTGTCCCAGGAGCTGGTCAGGGCGCCCGAAATACAGGCCGTCGGCTTTACCGGCTCCTTCAAGGTGGGCCAGCTGCTCAGCCGAATCGCCGCCAACCGCCCACAACCCATCCCCTTCTTCGGTGAACTTGGCAGCATCAACCCACAGCTGTTGCTGCCTCAGAAACTGGCAGAGAGCGCCGAGGCACTGGCCGAGCAGCAACATGGCTCCATGATGATGGGTCAGGGGCAGTTCTGCACCAGCCCGGGACTGGTCATGATGCTCAGGGGAGAGGGCAGTGACCGTTACCTGTCCAGACTGACCAGCCTGATAGAGCAGCAAGCACCGGGAACCATGCTCACTCCGGGCATTGCCAATGCCTACCGTGAAGCGGCCCACAAGCTGGTGTCGTCCGACGGCGTTCACCTGGCTGCCCAGGGGCTACCCTGTACTCACGCCAATCAGAGCCAGGCGCTGATCGCCAGCTGCAGCGGCGACACCCTGTTGGCCAACCCGGAGCTGCTGGAGGAGGTATTTGGCCCCTGCACTCTGGTGGTGACTTTCGACCACGCCCGGCAGCTGCTGGAGGCGATACGCACCCTGCCGGGCCAGCTCACCGGATCGGTCCATGGCACCGAACAGGAGATGTGCAATGAACGGACATTGATGGTGGAACTGGCCTACCGCGTCGGTCGGCTTATTGCCAATCAGATGCCCACCGGCGTTGAGGTGTGTCATGCCATGCAGCACGGCGGCCCCTGGCCCGCCGCCACTCACAGCCAGTCCACCTCGGTAGGCGCAGAAGCGATAAAGCGCTTCACCCGCCCCATGGCCTGGCAAAACCTGCCCCAAAGCTTGTTGCCCCAGCACCTTTGTGACCAGAGCACCACACCTCAGCTGCGTTACTGACGAGGTTCACACGCAGGCCCGACAACGGGCCTGCGGCTTTTCAATCTCAGTTAAAGTAGTTACCCTATAGTCTGTGTAATCAATAAGTAAGCAACTATGAGTCAGGCCACTCCCATCGTTCACAAAACCCGAACCCAGCTGGTGGTGGAGGTTTTACGTGAAAAGATCCTCTCCGGCGACATCAAGGCCGGTGAGCCTCTGAGGCAGAGTGCGCTGGCCGAAGAGTTGAACGTCAGCCGTATCCCCATTCGAGAGGCCCTGGTGCAGCTGGAAGCTGAAGGCCTTGTAAAATTCGAAGCCCATAAGGGCGCCACCGCCACCGAGCTGTCCGTGGAACAGGCCAGTGAACTGTTCGAACTGCGTGCCCTCATTGAGCCTGACCTGCTGGCCAAGTCGATTCCCAACCTGACCCAGGCGCAACTGGACGCCGCCGAAGCGGTGCTGGTCCAACTGGAATCCGCGTTTCGGGAAGAGAACGCCATCAACATGTGGAGCGAACTCAACACCCAATTCCACTCGGCCCTCTACCTGGGTGCCAACCGCCCCCAGGCGATGGAGGTGGTCAAGAGCCTCAACACCAACTCCGACCGCTACATCCGGCTGCAATTGCTGCTGACCGGCGGCATCCCCAGGGCGGAAAACGAGCATCGTGAGCTGCTGGAACTGTGCCGTCAGGGCAAGATCCAGGAAGCGGCCACCCTTCTTACCAACCATATCCTGCATGCCAAGTCCGGCGTTGAGCGCCTGGTGCAGGAGCACGTCAATAATCAACAATAATGGACGGGGCCAAGGTGCCCCGTCGCAGTATCCTGCCTTGGGGAGGACATCCTCCTTCACCGCTGGTATGATGCTGCAATTCCGAGTGGTGGTGTGACCAGTTGACCACACCCCGTGCTTTTTGGAGAGCGTTCATGCTACATGCCCAGATTACCGGCTGGGGCAAGTGTTTGCCCCCAGCAACCCTGACCAATGACGACCTGGCCACCTTTATGGATACCTCTGACGAGTGGATCCGCAGCCGTACCGGCATCGGTCAACGCCACATCAGCCACGTCAGCACCTCAACCATGGCCACCGTCGCCGCCAAACATGCCCTGGCCGCCGCCGGCATCGAAGGCAGCGATCTGGACATGATCATCCTCGGCAGCGCCACCCCAGACACCCTGGTGCCCAACATCGCCGCCACTGTGCAGGCTGAAATCGGTGCCCAGTGTGCTGCCTTTGACATCAATGCCGCCTGCTCCGGCTTCCTCTATGCCCTGGGGCTGGCGACGGCCCAGATCCGCAGCGGCCAGTGCCGCAAAGTGCTGGTGATTGGTGCCGAGCGCCTCACCTTCCTGCTGAACTGGCTGCAGCGGGACACCGCCGTACTCTTCGGAGACGGCGCCGGTGCCGTCATTCTGGAAGCGGTAGAGAGCGAAGAGCCGACCGGCGTACTGAGCTACGCCATGAACAACGATCCCCAGGCACGGGAGATCCTCAAGGTGGACGCTTTCGGCAGCGACATGAACCGCTGGAGCGAAGACGCTACCGACTTCAAGTTCCAGTTTGAAGGCCGGGAGATCTTCAAGCGCGCCATCGCCGGCATGTCCTCCCTGGGCAAGAAGGTGCTCACCGAGAGCAATACCCCGCTGGACGCGGTCGATCTGGTGGTGCCCCACCAGGCGAACGTGCGCATCATCGATACCCTGATCGGTAAGATGGGGCTGCCAGCAGAGAAGGCGTTCATCAATATCGAGAACTACGGCAACACCTCGGCGGCCACTGTGCCCATCGCCCTGTGTGACGCCCTGGAACAGGGTCGCATCAAGCCTGGTGACACCCTGCTTTCCTGCGCCTTCGGTGCTGGTCTCACCTCCGCCGCCGCAGTGATCAAATGGGGTGACCGGGTCACTCCGGTGAACACCAGCGACGCCGAACTGCCTCCGTGCGAACAGACCGGCCTGGAGATCATCGCTCCGGCTGTGGCAGCCGCCAAGGCCCAACTGGCCGAAAAGCAGTAACTGCCTGAAACGGAAACGGCGCCAACTGGCGCCGTTTTTTTATGTGGTGTCGACCCTCGCCAAATCCCAGTAGAGGTCGCTGTGATGAAGCTTTGCCAGTGCCCGGTTGAGGCCGCCAAAAGTGTCAAAGCTGCGCTGCTCGCCGGTCAGGCAGTACCAGACAAATCGATAGCAGTTATCTCTGAGCAGGTCATACTCACGATATTGATAGAGTGTGGTCGCCGCCCTCTCCACTGAACCAGGCATCACCAGAGGCCTGTGATGACGATCCACACAGACAAACAGCTTGCGCCCGGTTCGGCCATGAATGAAGCGCCTGGGAGACACGACCCGAACCAGGCCGCTGCCGTGGAGCTCGACAATCTGGTCGCGAGCCACCCACACCCCAACATGCTCCACCGCACCATACACATGGCAGGCCACCAAGGAACCCGGCTGAGGGACTACTCTCGCCTTGCCCTCATCCCATTCACTGGGACGCAACTTAAGCTGCGGCGAACGGCTGCGTTCGTGGTAACGTCGCTGACGGGTCTTCTCGCGGCCACGCTTATAATCTGCCGCAGCCAGACCACCGGCCAGGGCCGCCAGGATCCAGGGTAAGGCCATAGGCACCTCCAAACTGCTGACTTATCTATTCTATATCCTAGCAATGAACCCCTTTAGCGCCAGAGAGGGAAACTGTTACCGAATTTATTTTAAAAAAAACTTCAAATTATCAAGAGGGTGACCATCAGCTCACAAATCTGAAAATCACTGAAACCGTATGACGAAGAATCAAACAGACGGGACTAAAGTTTCCCTGAAACAAGGGCGACAATGGCCGTCAGCAACAATCGCCCCTTAAAGGAATACGGCTCAGATGAAGCTTCCCCTGTCACAAACCACTCTTATCCTCACCTTGGCTCTTACTGGCTGTCAGAGCACTCCCAAACTGGTCGAGCAGCAACAGGCTCAAGCCCAGGCCACCGAACACTACCTCAGTGCCCAGTCCCATCTGCAGACACTGGAATCCAGGTTCGCCGAACTCAATGGCAAGGGTCTCAGCCGTTTTGCCCCGGACCAGCTCAACGAAGCCAAAGAGGCGCTGGAAGAGGCCCGAGAGGAGTTTGATGACATACGCTATACCCCGGCGGAAGCGGATGAAGGGGACGTCGAAGATATTCTTCTGGCCGTCAATCAGGCCAATACCGCCCTGGACAGCGCCAGCCTGATTCGCGACACCGCCGAAAAGGAGCTGGCCCCGACCCTGGAGATGATGCAGATCCTGCAACAACTGGAGGCCGCCTCCTTCTACCCTCGTGAGATGAAGCGGGCAGAGTCAACCCTGGCGGATATGCTGGAGGATGTGGCCGACGGCGATCTGGACGATGCCCGGGAGGAGCAGGCCGAACTGCTGCTGTTACTGCAGGCCCTGGAGGTCAAAACCGTTGAGAAACGAGAGTTGAGCGGGCTGGTCAGGCAGTTGGACCAGATGAAACGCAACCGCATGGCCAAGGTGGTCCCCATCAGCTTCCAGGGCGCCGTCGCCAGCCTGGAGCTGGCCAAATCGGTGATCGCCGCCGACCCCAGAAACACCCTCGCCATCGACCAGGCGGTCACCAAGGCGGAGTTTGAGATTGACCACAGCCGTCACATCGCCCAGCAGGTGACCCACCTGCGCGCCATGGACAGCGATGATTTTGAGGCCTTTGTACTCAGAGCCGAAGGCAGACTGCACAAAATTGCCCAGGCTCTGGACGGAGTGGACCGGCGCAACCTGGCTCAGGATGATCAGACCGATTCCGTCACCCAGGCCATTGCGGCCCTGAAGCAGGCGATGGACGCACAGCAACTGGCCCTTTCCGAGGCCGAAGCGGCGGCTGCCGTTCAGGCAAAAGCCTTAAGCGAGCCAGCCGCACCCTCTGAAGAGGCAACCGCAGAGGCCGAACCAGAAGCCATTGTGCCGGAGGAGGAAAGGGGGTCGATCTCCTCCTCCTGATTCAGGGGCCCAGTAGCTCACCCAGCCCGGGGTTGCCGCCCATGGCGGCAGCCTGGGCCAACAGCAGCTCACCGCAAGCCAGGGCATCCACCAGGGCATCATGGCCCTGATAGTAGGGCAACCCGTGACGATCCCGGCAGGCGGCCAGGGTGAGGTCCCCGGCAGACAGGGGCTTCCCCTGGCGAATCAGCCGACGCTGTTCCAGCTCCAGGGTATCCACTGCCAGCAGCGGCGCTTCAGACACCCCGCACTCTTGCAGGGCCCGACGCAAAAAGGCCAGGTCCAGCTCGGCGTTATGGCACACCAGGATCTTGCCCTGCAGCAGAGGCCAAAGCCGCTTCAGTGCATCACTCAGCGCCAGAGCTTGCTCCAGCTGACCATCGACAATGCCGTGGATGGTGGCCGAGTGGCCGACACTGCCGTTGGCTTTCACCAACTGATAGAAGGCGCGACCGCACTGGATTCGCCCAGCGTCGATGGGCACGGCGCCGATGCTGATGATCTCATCCTCCTTGGGGTTGAGACCGGTGAGCTCGAGATCCAGCGCCAGCAAGGGCAACTGGTCAAAACTGGCGCCTATATGCTCGGTGGCAGGCACCGATTCTCCGCTGCGCCAGGCCTGCCAACGCCAGCGCCACAGCTTGCTGCTGAGCAGACTCACAGCTGCTTCCCATATTTGAGCTTCACCCCATCCTGGGCCTGGCCCACCACCACAAAGGCATCCTTGAGCTGATGGCGAACCAGTTGCGACAGGGAGCGCGGCTCCAGGTAGTTGCTGGCACTCTCCCCCGCCTGCCACTGCCGCTCATGGTTATCCAGCCGCTGCTGACGAATGAACTCCAGGGCATCGGCGATGTTGAGGGCGTCCTTTCGTGTCAGCAGGCCTGCTTCCATGGCTGCCTTGAGGCGCCTGGGGGTCTCCACCTCATCGCTGCCACAAGCCAGCGCATACAACCTGCCAATGTCGTTGACTATGGCCAGTCCCCGATGCTTGAGATCCACCCCCTCCTTCTGTTCGCCATCCTTGTCCAGCACCCACTGACGGAAGAACCCCAGGGGAGGACGGCGACTGACGCTGTTGCGCGCCAGGTAGGTAAGGAAAAAGTCCGATTGACTGGCCTGCTGCACCACATAGTGCTGAAGCTGCTTGGCCAGAGCCAGATCCCCGGCGATGCCGCGAATGTCGAAGAAGATGGAGCTGTGCATCACCGCCATGGGCTCGGGCTCGAGGATCCAGCGATCAAACTGCTGCTGCCATCCCTCCATGGACTGACACCATTTGGGGTTCATCGCCATCACCTCGCCCTTGCACAGAGTCTGACCGCAGCGATCCAAGCCCAGACAGACAAACTCTGCCAGCTTGAGGAAATAGCCGCGCTCCTCCTCATCGGGCTCCCTGGAAAGCAGCAACCCATTATCCTGATCAGACCCCACCACCTGATCCATCCGCGCCTGGGAGCCAAAGGCCAGCCAGCACCAGTTGATGGGCGCCGGCCCCAGCTCCTCCTTGGCCAGGTTGATCAGCCTCTCGGTGAGGCGGTCGGAGATGGCGGTCAACAACCGCCCCACCTGCTCGGCGGAGACGTCGGCAGCCACCTGGGCCTTGACCAGATTTGGCACCCCCTCCATCACCCGCACCAGGGCGTCCAGATCCTTACAGCGGTTCAGCTGCTTGATGATCAGCGCCGGATCCGAGTCCAGCTGACGCATCAGGTCGTTACTGGTCACCAACCCCACCAGCTTGCCACTCTCCGCCACAGGCAGGTGATGGATGTTGTGGCGCGTCATCATCAACTGGGCGTCAAACCAGGTGGCCTGGGGTTCGGCGCACAGGGGGTCGGCGGTCATCACTTCGCTGACACAGGCCGACACCGCCACGCCCTTGGCCAACACCCGGTTTCTCAGGTCCCTGTCGGTCAGGATGCCAACGATCCGCCCTTGATGGGTGATGGGCAGACAGGAGATGCGGTGCTCACTCATCCTGGCGGCAGCCTCGGCGATGCTCATCTGACCCTCGCCGCTGACCACATGGTCACTCATCACCTTGGCCAGCTTCATGGAGTTGGTGTGTCTGTGACTGTCGTAGCGCTCCCCCAGGCGGATGCGCTGGCCGTGCTGACGATTGAAGAAACGCTCGAACTCCTTGTGGTGATAGCGGAGCTCATCAAACATCGCCTGAGGAACCAGATAGAGCAGACCATCCTCGATGATGTGGATGTCTGCGGCGGTGGGCTCACCAGTAAGCAGGGCTCTAAAGCCAAAGCTCTGGTGACTGTCCAGCCGGGCCAGCAGCTCCCCCTCCTTGCTGCGCAGCTCAAACACGCCACTGGCGATGAGGTATAGGCTGGGATTGGCCGGGTCGAACTCGATCATCCGGTCACGGCGACTGGCGTAGGCGATCTCGATGCTGGCGGCGCAGCGCTCCCTCGCCTCTGCGGGGAGGGTATCGAAGGGCACAGTTTCAGACAGGAACTGCACCAGGGGGGTAAGACCATGATCCATTTCGGTCTCCTAAGGCGTGTTGACCTTTATCCTTTAGTCGTAATCGGCTCGTGCCACAGATCGCTCTTTGATAATCTCAAAGCACAACTGGCAAGGAGCCCCACTATGTTAACAATAATTGAGCCGTTCTTCTTACTCGGCGGTGCCCTTCTGGTGCTGACCGCACTCAGCCTCTACAGCAAGCGTCAGAAGCATCTGCATGGCTTCTGGCAAGTGTGGGTGGGCAAGCTCAAGGATTTCACCATCCGCGAGTTCCGCTTCTATCGTATGGGCGTCCTGCTTCTGTTTATCGGCATCATTCTGCGTATCGTCAACCTCACCATCATCTGACCCTTTAAAGTCAGTTGTCATTAAATGGCTTGCCAAAAAGCAGATAAAGAAAGGGGCGGTAATACCGCCCCTTTTTCTTTACTGGCTTTGGCTTAGTGGGCCTGTGCCTTACCAGATCCTTTCGGGAAGCGAATCTGTTCAACCAGATCCTGAACATCCTGAGGCACTGCACCAGTCACCTTGCTCACCGCAAAGGCCACGATGAAGTTCACCATCATACCCAGGGTGCCGATCCCCTCAGGGGAGATACCGAACCACCAGTTGTCTGGGTTATTCCCTGCGGGGTTGATGAACTTGAAGTAGATGATGTACGCCGCGGTGAAGGTGATGCCGGAGATCATGCCGGCAATGGCACCCTCTTTGTTCATCTTCTTAGAGAAGATGCCCATGATAATGGCCGGGAAGAAGGATGACGCTGCCAGGCCGAAGGCGAACGCCACCACCTGAGCCACAAAGCCCGGCGGATTGATTCCCAGATAACCCGCCACCACAATGGCGACGGCCGCAGCCACTCGGGCGTAGGTCAACTCCTGTCTGTCCGTGATATTGGGCATCAACGACCGTTTCAACAAGTCGTGGGACACCGAGGTGGAGATCACCAACAGCAGACCCGCCGAGGTCGACAGAGCCGCAGCCACACCACCGGCAGCCACCAGAGCGATCACCCAGTTGGGCAGCTCGGCGATTTCGGGGTTGGCCAGTACCATAATGTCGCGGTCGATCTTCATCTCGTTGCGCTCATCGCCGGAGTAGAACATGCGACCATCGCCGTTCTTGTCTTCCCAACTGATGAGGCCGGTGTCGCTCCAGTTCTTCACCCAGGATGGGGCTTGCTCGCCAACGATGCCGCGGCCATCTTCACCGTTAATGGTGTTGATCATGTTTACACGGGCAAAGGAGGCTACCGCAGGGGCAGTGGTGTACAGCATGGCGATGAACACCAGGGCCCAACCGGCAGACAGACGGGCGTCACTGACCTTGGGTACGGTAAAGAAGCGCACAATCACGTGAGGCAGACCGGCAGTACCCACCATCAAGGCGGCAGTAATGAAGAACACGTCAATGGTACTCTTCGACCCGTCCGTATATTGACTGAACCCTAACTCCGTCGATAGCCCATCCAATTTATCCAATAGATACATCCCCGACCCATCATTGAGCGTCGACCCGAAGCCCAACTGAGGCAGAGGATTGTTGGTCATCATGATGGAGATGAAGACGGCCGGCACCAGGTAGGCGGTGATCAGCACGCAGAACTGGGCCACCTGGGTGTAGGTGATCCCCTTCATGCCACCCAATACCGCGTAGAAGAACACGATGGCCATACCGATGACCACACCGGTCACAATATCCACTTCCAGGAAGCGGCTGAATACCACGCCTACGCCACGCATCTGGCCTGCCACATAGGTGAAGCAGACGAAGATGGCACAGACTACCGCCACAATACGGGCCACCTGGGAGTAGTAACGGTCACCGATGAAGTCCGGCACGGTGAACTTGCCAAACTTACGCAGGTAAGGTGCCAGACACAGAGCCAGCAGTACATAACCGCCGGTCCAGCCCATCAGGTAAACACCGCCATCGTATCCCATGAAGGAGATCAGACCCGCCATGGAGATAAAGGACGCGGCTGACATCCAGTCGGCCGCGGTGGCCATACCGTTGGCCACGGGGGGAACCCCGCCCCCTGCCACGTAGAACTCGTTGGTGGAGCCGGCCTTGGCCCAGATCGCGATACCGATGTACAGCGCAAAGGTCAGGCCGACGATAATAAAGGTGAGTGTTTGCAGATCCATGTTGCTCTCCTAGTCTTCCTGAACTTTGTACTTCTTGTCCAGGGCGTTCATCTTGGCCACATAGACAAAGATCAACGCCACAAAGACGTAGATGGCCCCCTGTTGGGCAAACCAGAACCCGAGCTTAAAGCCAAATAGCTTGATGCTGTTCAAGGGCTCCACCAGCAAGATGCCAAAACCAAAGGAGACCACAAACCAGATCACCAGCAGTGACAACAGCAGCCTGAGATTTTCCTTCCAATACGCTTTGGCGGATTCGGTGCTTTCGAATGCCATAATCGCTCCCCATGTTTCCATTCTTGTAGTAGTGATCGCCCATCCAATGCGCATCCGGCCTGTGCAACTGCTTCTTGAAACACAACTTCTGACGTTGGATAGATGTGAATTGACACAGGTAGCAACGCCAGGCCGGATGCAAAGTGTGATCGGCATCTCGTCGGTTCTAACCTAGCAAGGGGAGTGGCCTGCGCCTCGTAGACCTTAGTCTAAGCTTGCGCAACACCAGACAAGGGCTGAAAATTTAACCCTTTTTAATCAATGATTTAAGCAGTGAGCCGGCAGAAGATGCCAGCCGCTAGACTTTGGTCGAACGAAGAGGGAGGAGCTGGCCGGGCAAGGCCCGGCCGAGGGAATCAGGGGTTGGTCATCAGATACTCAACCAGGGCCACATAATCGGCCAGGGTGCGCCCGGGGTTCACGATAAGGTACTTGCCGTTCACCACCACCGAGGGTACGCCGGTGATTCTGGCCAGCATGGTGCGGGAATCACCGTCCGCCAGTTTCAGTTTCAGGTCCCCACTGCCGGCGGCCTTGCGGTAATCCGCGGCGCTGACGCCGTGAGCCACGAAAAACTGCTTGAGCTCGGCATCGGTATTAATCGACTTGCCATCGCGCTGAATGAGTTCGAAAAACGCCTTATGGGTCCGCTCACTGACCCCGAGAATCTCACTGATGTAGTAACCCTTGGCAGCCAGCTTCCAGCTATCGCGATTGAAGCTCACATGGGTCTTCTCTACGTGGATCTTGTCGCCCAGGGCCAGGGTAATCTGCTTGAACGCCGGATCGAATCGGTAGCAATGCCCGCAATAGTAAGAGAAAAACTCCCTAATCACCGGGGTCTTGGACTCGGACAGGCCATCCACCACCTTGTAGTTAACCCCCTCCTTAAACTCCTGGGCCGGAACCACAAAAGCCACCGCCATCAGCGCTAACGCGAACAGTCTCGCAATCACAACGTTATCCTCTTGAAAAATTCCGGGGTGGCAACGCCTTGCCTACCCCTTTTGCCGCCTGAGCCTGTGCAGGCTGACGTTCTTGACACATGTTAACCCAGGGGCGGGTCAATCCCAAATGGTTACAAAGTAAAGGTATTTCCGTCTGGCACACCCTTTGCAGACTTAGTCCTCAGTGATTACCGCTTCCCTAAAGAGCAACAACAGAGAGGACCATTATGAACATCAGCAACAGCCATGCCCGGCTGACCCAGGGACCCCAACCCGGTCTGGACCGTATCCAGCAGGCGGCCAGCGAGCGCAAGGCGCAGATGGACCAGGAACCGGCTCAAACCAAGATCACCCAGGCCAAGGACAAGGTCGGGGCGACCAGGGACAAGGTCCAGGTTCATGCTCAGGAGTTCGACGGAGAGCTGGCCAAACTGATGGAAGCCAATGAGGCCAAAAGCCAGGCCTTTATCAAGGAAGCCCAGGGACTGATGCAGGCCCAGGGTGGCGGCACCCTAAGCCAGGTGCTTGGGGGGAGCGCAGCGGATCTGACCAAGGCCGCCGACACCCTGAAAGAGGTGGAAACCACCCTGGGGGCACGTCAACAGCAACTGCTGGACAACCCCCAGGGCCTCAATGGCGGCGACCTGCTCGGTATGCTGAACCAGGCCCATTCGGCGCTGGTTTAGTCCTGCAGCTCGACCCGAATCAGCACGGTGGCCGTCATCTCCTGGCCACCGGGTTGATAGGCTACATCCGCTTCCATCCGGCTCATGGCCATCATGGGTCTGGGCATGCCGCCGCGAGACTCCTGAATCATCAGTACCTCTCCCAACTTATTGCCGCTGACTTTAGCCAGGCGCTTGGCCTTGTCCATGGCATCGTTGAACGCGATCTCCATCAACTGCTTTTCAAACTTGCCCCCTTCGCTGGACCAGTACCTGGGCTGATCCACCTGATTGACGCCGTTTTCCAGCAACAGCGCCAGCCATTTCCCGGACTCGGCCGCATCCAGGTTCAAGCCTATGCTACGGCTCGCACGGTACCCCACCAACTCACGGGTGCGATCGTCGTAGTGATACTCAGGGGTCACCCTCAGTGAGCCGGCGTCCACACTCTGCTTGGGGATGCGATGCTCACGAAACAGCGCCAACAGCTGAGCCACCTGGGCGTCCACCTGCTCCTTGGCGCTGACCGGATCCTTGGCCACCAGTTCGACGCGGGACTCAAGGTGCACCTTGTCTACCGGCAGCTGCCCCTGGGCCTGACCGGAGACCTCCACCCAGCGACCTTCGGCCATGGCACCGAAAGGAACCGCTATTAATACCGCCATCAACCAAGCCTTCATTTCGGCCTCCTTAAATAAAGCAATAGTTTGATATAATCATGGTTCGCGTTAGGATGAACTGAAGCATCAAAGAGATAACCTCTATGTCGTCAACCCAACAACTGCTGTTGTCCCTGCTCAAGCGCCTGGGCCCCAGCCCTGTCGCCCCTCTGGCCTCTGAGCTTCAGATGACCACCATGGGCGCCAGGCAGCACCTGGAGAAGCTGGAACAGCAGCAACTGGTTGGGCACTTTGATAAGAAGCAGGGCAAAGGCCGTCCCAGCCGACATTGGCATTTGACACGCCAGGGACATCAAAGTTTCGGAGACAGGCACAATGATGTGGCAATTCAAATGATTAACAGCATCGTTTCCCTCCAGGGAGCGGATGCCATCGACCAGATCCTGGCCCATCGAAGCGAACAGCAGCTGGCCGAGTACCAAAAGAGGCTGTCAGCAACGTCCAACCTGGCGGAGAGACTGGCTCTGCTGGCGGAACTGCGTACACAGGAGGGCTACCTGGCACGAGTCGAGCCGGAGGGAGAGCAGTGGCTGCTGATCGAAGACCACTGCCCCATCTGCAGCGCGGCGGCGGCTTGCCAGGGTTTTTGCCGCAATGAACTGACCCTGTTCCAGCAACTGCTGGCGCCGGCCCGGGTGGAGCGTGAACAGCACATCCTGGCGGGCGCCCATCGCTGCTGTTACCGCATCAGCTCCGGTAAGGCGTAGAGGTTGGTGTGGCGATAACGCCAGCCCAGGGCCTGGGTGATCTTCTCCCCCACCACCCATCTAGGCTGGTGGTGCTCTGAATCAAAGCTGGGTGCCGCCAGGCCAAGACAGTTGGCACAGTGGAGATAATACGCCTCACGGCTGGGGTGATGAGGCGACGCCAGATTAAAGGTCTGCCCCCAGAGATCCGCCTCAATCAGGGCCAGGATGGCGGAGATCACATCATCCCGATGAACCAGGTTGACCGGATCCTTCGACCCCAACAAACCGCTTTTCCCGGCAAGGAACCGTCCAGGGTGACGCTCGCCGCCAACCAGGCCAGCCAGACGCAACACCGTCACCTGCTCAAACCGCGCCTGTATCTCCTGCTCAACCTTAAGCATGCGCGCCGCCCTGTTGCCACTGTCCAGGCCGGCACTTTCATCCACCCTGCCCTGAACACTGCCATAAACGCTGGTGGCACTGGTAAAGATCACCTTGGTGATGCCTGCCTCGCGAGCGGCATCAAACAGCGGGGCCAACCGCTCATGAAACGGCGCCGCATCGGGCTGACGCCCGGGGGGCAGACAGAGCACCATCAAATCACACTCAGGCAGCGATGGGAGTGACTGCTGCAGATCCAGCTGCAAAGGGGTCGCGCCGGTCTCGGCAATCGCCTGCAGACCATCGCTGCTGCGGCGGGTGGCGGTCACACTATGGCCAGCGTCAATCAGTGCAGCGGACAGGGGCAGTCCGAGCCAACCGGCTCCGACAACAAGAATATGGGACATCAGGCCCCTCCGAGGTTAAGGCTGAGATAGTCACGAATGGAGGATGGCAGCTCCGCTTCCACCAGGGGTTCCTGAACCTTAAGGTCCAGGTCCAGCAAGCTGACCACCCGTGCCTCACGGCGAGGCACATTGGGATCGTAGATGATCACCCTGGGCGATTTCTGATCCCGTTCATCGACGCCCACCACTTTGGCCACGGCATCGTTGCTGAGTCTGACCATGGAGCCGGTAGGGTACAAGCCCAGAACCTTCACCAGGCTCTGCATAAAGTCCGGATTCAGCTGACCTCGTCGGAATTTAAACAGGTAGGCCAGCGCCAGGTGAGGTGACAGACGTTTGTGGGAGCCATTGATCAGGTGGTCATACTCATTGGCCACACTGAGCAGCTGGGTCAGGGTACAGATCTCCTCCCCTTGCAGTCCCTGAGGATAACCGCTGCCATCGAGCATCTCATGATGGTTGGCCACCATCTGCTTGATGCGCTTATGACCCAGAGCCGCCCCTTTAAGCATCTCCAGAGCCATCTTCGGATGAGCATCCACATAGGCCTGCTCAGGTTTGGTCAGGGGAACGCGTTTATTCAGAATACTATGAGGAATTCGCAACTTGCCCACATCGTGGAACAACGCCGCCATCGCCATCAGGCGGATATCCGCCGGGTCGAAATCGCAGGCACGGGCAAGAATCATCGCCAGAACACAGACGTTGAGTCCATGGTAGTGCAGCCCCTTGCCATCCTGGTTGGCGGAGACCTGAAGCAGCAGCACCTGTTCGCCATAGGCCTCCATCTGCTCCTGGGCAGTGGCTATCACCGAGCTGGCTTCCGCAAACGCCCGGTCGGGGGAAGCCGCCAGATAGCCATAAGCGGCCTTAAGCTGTTCCAGGGCTTTGTTGTACTCCTGTTCGCAGCGACGCACCTGGCGATGGTAGTCGATGGTCGCCTGACGCTCCTGCTCCTGAGCGCGCAACAGCGCCAGCTCCTCTTCACTGGGCTGTGGCGGTGCCTCTGGTGCCGGCGAATTCGCCAGGGAGTCAGCATCCAGGGATTGCTGGATGAGCTGGGCAGACGCTGAGTCTGCCTGAAGGAAGACATACTTCAGACCCAGCTTGGCGATGATCGCTATCTGCTGGGGGTCCTTGATGGTAAAGCGGCTGAACAGAAACGGATGCTCCTTCCAGGAGAGGGGCAGACGAATGGACTGGCCCACCTCCAGCTTTTCAACAGGTACCCGCACTTCAGAAACCGCCATAACCCCTCTCAAACCCGCCGGTCTGCGCCCTGCGCATCAATACTGCCACCCCTGCTTGCGAAAGATGAATCCAAGCAACCAGATGGGGCCGATCAGCAGGAACTGCACATCTTTAAAGAAACTGGGCTTCTTACCTTCGACATGATGTCCATAGAACTGCCCAATCCAGGCCAGGACAAAGATCAGCACACTCAGCATCAGAATCTGGGCCAGGTTGCTGATCACCCACAGCATCAGCGCGGCGATCGCCGCCATGGCCACCGCCAGCGGACGGGACAGTCGCAGATAGAAAAGAAGCGAGCACACCACAGCGGCCAGGGCCACCCAGGGTGACAGGGACCACAGTATGCCGAGGACGCTGAAGGTGATCAGCGGCACGCAGATCCAGTGAATAGTCTTGTTGGTGGGGTTGCGGTGGCTCTCGCCATACTCCACAAACCATTGCTCTACGGATTTCATCTGAGTTCTCCCTGATCTCATGAGACAGTTCTCAGGCTAGAGGAAATACCGCTACCTTAAGCCTTCCCGGCGGCCTAACCCCCGGGCGTCGTTATCTTTTGACTACAGCTTCATCATAACCCAACTCATCCTTTGAGGTGGAGAGGTGGGGGACTCGTGGTTAACCAGCTAAACAACCAACTGTTTTACAAAGGCTATTACACTGAGTCCCCGCGCCTAAGTCAACCGCCGAGCAGTGCGATCAGGCCCTGTTCGTCCATTACTTCCACACCCAGTTGCTGGGCCTTGGTCAGTTTGGACCCCGCCTTCTCACCGGCCACCACACAGTGGGTGTTCTTGGAGACGCTGCCGCTGACCTTGGCCCCCAGGGCTTCCAGTCCCGCCTTGGCTTCGCTGCGGCTCATCTGACTGAGGGTACCGGTAAGCACCCAGGTCTGTCCCTTCAGGGGCTGAGCCGACTCATCCACCTGAGCAATCTCCGGCCAGTGAATACCGCCGCGCTCCGGGTCCACCAGGGCGGCAATCACCTCCTGGTTGTGAGGCTGGCGGAAGAACTGGTGCACGTGACGGGCGACGATCTCGCCCACATCATCCACCTCGATTAGCTCATCCACTTCAGCCGCGGCCACCGCCTCCAGGGTGCGGAAGTGCCG
Source organism: Ferrimonas sp. (assembly GCF_048263965.1). Taxonomy (NCBI): domain Bacteria; kingdom Pseudomonadati; phylum Pseudomonadota; class Gammaproteobacteria; order Alteromonadales; family Ferrimonadaceae; genus Ferrimonas; species Ferrimonas sp. The sequence continues at coordinate 143,424 of NZ_JBLXDO010000005.1, forward strand.
GGCCAGGTTGGCCGCGGTAGCCTCCCCCACCTCTCGGATCCCCAGGGAGTAGAGGAACTTGGGCAAGGTGGTCTCCCGGGCGGCCTGCAGGGCGCCGACCAGGTTCTGGGCCGATTTGGAGCCCATGCGTTCCAGCATGGTCAGGGTGGAGGCACTGAGCTTGAACAGATCTGCCGGGGTCTCCACCAGCTCTTTGTCCACCAACTGCTCGACAATCTTGTCCCCGAGGCCATCCACATCCAGCGCCTTGCGAGAGGCGAAGTGCTTGATCGCTTCCTTACGCTGAGCCTGGCAATAGAGGCCGCCGGCACAACGTGCCACCGCTTCCCCCTCCAGGCGCTCTACGGTGGAATCGCACACAGGGCAACTGTCGGGAAACTCGATGGCTTTGGCATCGTCGGGGCGACGCTCGCTGACCACGGAAACAATCTGAGGAATCACGTCGCCGGCGCGGCGAATGATGACGCTGTCCCCCACCATCACCCCGAGACGGGCGATCTCATCGGCGTTGTGGAGAGTGGCGTTGGACACCGTCACCCCGCCCACGAACACCGGCTTGAGTCTGGCCACCGGCGTGATGGCACCGGTGCGCCCCACCTGGAACTCCACCTCCTCCAGGACGGTGATCTCCTCCTGGGCCGGGAACTTGCCGGCGATGGCCCAGCGAGGCGCCCGGGCCACGAAGCCCAACTGCTGCTGCAGGGCGATGCCATTGACCTTGTTGACCACACCGTCGATCTCATAGGGCAGCTGTTCACGGCGAGCCAGGATATCCCGATAGTACGCCAGCGCCTGCTCGGCGCCGCTGACCACCTTCACCTGATCGCTCACCGGCAGTCCCCAGGCCTTTACCGCCTGCAGTTGACCGAAGTGGGTGTTCGGCAGCGGGGTGCGCTCCCCCTCCACCACGCCCAGGCTGTAGGCGTAAAAACTTAAGGGGCGGGAAGCGGTGATCTTGGAGTCCAGCTGACGCAGGCTGCCTGCCGCTGCATTACGGGGGTTCACAAAGGTTTTCTCCCCCCTGGCCCGCGCCCGCTCGTTGAAAGCATCGAAGCCGGCGGTGGGCATAAACACCTCGCCCCGTACCTCCAGCACCTCTGGATAGTCCTCTCCCTGCAGCACCAGGGGAATCGCCTTGATGGTGCGAACGTTCTCGATGATCCCCTCACCTGTGGTGCCATCACCCCGGGTGGCAGCGCTCACCAGTTGCCCCTGCTCATAGATCAGGCTCACCGCCAGGCCATCGAGCTTGGGCTCACAGCACAGCTCGATGCTCTGCTCTCCCACCAGGCCACTGACCCGCTCATAGAAGGCAAGGAACTCCTCCTCATTCATGGCGTTATCCAGCGACAGCATGGGCACCCGGTGCACCACGGGGGTGAACTTATCCAGGGCCACACCACCAACCCGGCTGGAGGGGGAGTTGGGCAGCTTCAGTTCTGGGTGCGCCTGCTCCAGGCCCTGGAGCTCGCGCATCATCCGGTCGTATTCGGCGTCGGTGATGCTGGGGTTGTCCAAGACATAGTAGGCGTGGTTGTGCTGCTCAATCTCTCGGCTGAGCGCGTCGATGCGTTGTTTGGCGTTGTCGGTCATAAATAAACAGGCCGCCCGGGGCGGCCTTTCACTCTTAGGGAACAGGGCACCCCTGCGGGGGTGGTGAAATTAGGTATACCAATTTAACTGAGTAAGTGTTCTATCTGGTGCGCCGGAGACATTGTTCCAATCAAGGCGTGAGACGCAAGTGCTAGTGGTTCTAACAGTCAGTCTCACAACGCAGAGTGGGACAATTTCAGCCAGCAGTAGTGACCAAATATTTAGTTAAGTTGGTATCAAGCCGGCTGATTTTCAAACTTCTGGATGCGGGCCATGTAACGATCTTTGCTGAAATCGTCCCACTCTTTGTGCTGATCGTTCAGCACAATGGCGCCGTGCATATCGGCCAGGGCCTGGGCGGCCCCCATCATCATGGAGAAGCCCACTGTCTCATCGCACTGGTTGGGCAGGGTCATGAACAGTGACACCCCTTGGGTTTCAAACTGCTCCATGGTATCCGGGTCAAAGGTGCCCGGATTCATCATGTTGGCCAACGAGTACATCACCGGGCCGCGACCTGCGGTGTCCTGATGACGGTGGAAGATGTTCATCTCGCCAAACTTCATGCCCAGGGTCAGGAAGTTGTGCAGCAGCTCCGCCCCTTGCAGGCTCTCGCCCTCTTTGGCCACCACGTGCATCACCAGCACATCCTCGGGCGAGGTCACCAGACCGCCCTCCGGCTCCTGAGGTTCTGGGGCCGTCACCTCTTCGGGGCTGAGCAGAGGGTCCACCACCTTGGGCTCGGGTTTCAGCTGAGGCTCAACCTTTTTGCTCTCGGGTAGCTGTGGCTGCTCTTCGATTGCCTCAGGCTCAGCCAGGGTAGGCTCTTGAATCTTGGGCTCCTCAGCCTTGGGCTCAGGTGAGATGGCGGGTTCCTGACGCGGCGCAGGTTCAGCCTTGGCCGGTGCCGGCTCGGTGAACATCTTGGGCTCAGGCTCCTTGGCCAGAGCAGGTTCCGTCGACATGATCGGCTCTTTGGGGAGCTCCGGCTCAGGCTCCTTGGTACTGATGGTTCTCACCGTCCCGACGCCATCAGGGTCAAACCCTTGTGAGTCACGGCTGGACTCGTTGTCGAGAGGCTGTAGGGGGCGCGCCTTCATCTTGCGCGGTTGCTGCCTGCGAATGGACCACAGACCGTGAGCAAGCAGACCCACGATAGACAGCAAACCAACGACAATCAAAATAATGCGAAAATCATCCATAGCGGTGAGGAACCTTGTTGTTATTACAGTTGAGCCATAGCTGCGGCTTCTTCGACGTTGACCGCCACAATGCGTGATGCCCCCGGCTCATGCATGGTCACACCGGTCAACTGGTCAGCCATCTCCATGCTGACCTTGTTGTGACTAATATAAATAAACTGTACCGTTTCCGACATCTCTTTTACCAGACGACAGAATCGGCCGACGTTGGCGTCATCCAGCGGCGCATCCACCTCATCCAACATACAGAAAGGCGCCGGGTTCAGCCTGAAAATGGCAAACACCAATGATAAAGCGGTCAGCGCCTTTTCACCACCGGAGAGCAGGTGGATGGTGGCGTTCTTCTTACCGGGCGGCCGGGCCATGATGGTGACGCCGGTCTCCAGCAGGTCATCGTCGGTGAGCGCCAGGTAGGCGCTGCCCCCGCCAAACACCTTGGGAAACAGCTCCCCGAGCCCATCGTTGACCTCGTCAAAAGTGGCTTTGAACCTCTGCCGGGTCTCCCGGTCGATCTTGCGTATGGCCGATTCCAGGGTATCCAGGGCCTCGGTCAGATCGTCGTTCTGCTCATCCAGATAGCGCTTACGCTCGGACTGCTGCTCAAACTCCTCAATGGCCGCCAGGTTGATGGCCCCCAGGCGTTTGATCCGCTCACGCACCTTGGTGAGCTCCTCCTGCCATTTGGCCACCGCCGCGTCTGCCGGCAACTGATCCAGCACCAGCTTCAGAGACACTTCGGATTCCGCCAACAGATCCAGTTGCCCCTGGGCCTGCACTCTCAGACCCTCATGCTCCATCTTCAGTTCGGTGATCACCTGAGTCAGGGCGTTGAGCCGGTCAATCTGTCCGCGGTTGGCTTCGTGAATCCTGGCAAGCTGGGCCTCCACCTCTGCCATCTGCTCATTAAGCCCGGCGATGGTCTGCTCCTGCTCGGCCCGTCGGTCCAGAGACTGCTCCAGCTCCATCTGCCACTCTGCCAGAGGCTCCAACAGCCCCTGTTGCTGCTCCCGGGTTTCCTCCAGCCTGGCACGCCACTGCTCGGCACTGCCCTGCTGCTGGCCCAATTGAGCTTCGATCCCCTGCAGGCGGGTACTGACGGTCTGGCGCTGCAGGGTCATCTGTTGCACGGCGGACTGCTGCTGAGCCACCCTGGCCCGAAGGGCATCACTCTGCCCCTTCTGGTTGTGATGGGCATCCTGAAGCCGGGTCAGGCGTTGCTGTTGCTGCTCCAGGTTCTCCTGAATCTGCTCCTGCTGCTCTTCCAGCTCCATGGACTGCTCTGCTGCCTGCTCTGTCTGCAGGGCCAGCTCCTCCAGCTGCTCCAGGGCCTGCTGACGCTGCTGGGCCTGGTGCTCCACCTGCTGAGTCAGTTTCTGCAGTTCCAGTTCCGCCTGCATCAGGGCACTGCGCTCCTGGTTACACTGACGCTCGCTCTCCTGTACCCGGGCTTCGCACTGGGCAAACTGCTGATTCACCTGCTCGAGAGATTGAGCCTTGTGGGCCAGCTCCTCCTCCAGAGACTGCTCCTGGGCCATCAGTCGGGATTCGTCATCGGTCAGGGCCAGCACAGAGCGCTGACCGCCTCCAGGCATCCGCACAAACCCCTGGCCAAGCCACTCTCCCTGGGGAGTCACCAGAGACTGATGGGGCTCCAGCTGTGGCAGCCGACGGAGCGCCAGCTCCATGCTGTCCACACAGAGTACCTGCCCCAGCCAAGGAGCCAGGTTCAGGGGGGAGTTCACCTTGGCCAGCAAGGAGTGGCCATGGGCCGAGCCAGAATCTGCCTCGGAGAGGGCCATCAGCCCTTGTGGCAACTGGGTGTCATCGGAGATCACCGCCTGCAGCCACTCTCCCAGCACCTGCTCGAGAGCGACCTGCCAACGGCTGTCTATCTGGATCTGCTGCCACACCCGTGGCAGTTCATCATAGGGGGCAGGCAGTCGCTGCTGCAGCCCGTCAATCAGGGTTCGGGTCGCGGTCAGTTCGGCCCGGGTGCTACCCAGCTGTTCCCGAACCTGCTGCAGCGCCGCCTCCGTCTCTCGCCGGTGATCGGCGCACTCCGCCGCCAGCTGCTTCTGCTCCGCCAGGTCCTCCTGACGCAACTGAAGCTGCTCACTGAGCGCCTCTTTGCGGGCATGGGCCTGTTCGAGTTGCTGCTGGCTCTGCTGGACCATCGCAGGCAGCTGGCTCTGAATTTTCGCCTGACGCTGAACCAGTTGCTCCTGTTCACGCACCACCGCGGCCTGCTGGGTGCGACAGACATCCCTTTGGCGGGTCAGATCGCTGACCTGATGCTGAGCCTGCTGCAGCTGACTCTGCTGATCGCTGCCGGATTCCAGAAGCTGCTCCAGCTCCTCCTCCAGCATCATCAGGGACTCGGCTGCCATCTCCACTTCCGGCTCCAGCATCTCAAGTTGCTCGGCCAGCTCCTCGCGCTCCTCGTGAAGCGCCTGGCGGCGCCCCTCGTCCCCATCCAACTGGGCCTGGGTGCGCCTGAGCTCCTCCTCCAGTTGCTGGTGGCGCTGGCGGCCATGGAGAATCTGCTGCTCCAGCTTGGTCACTTCACTGGTGGCCAGGTAGAGCCCTTGCTGCTGCTGGGTCAGCTGCGCCTTGATGTCGCTTTGGGACTGCTCCAGGGTCAGGATGGCGCTGATGTCCCCCTGCTGGGCCGACTGGCACTGCTGGTGCTCCGTCTCTTTCTGGTCAAGCTGGGTTTCCAGCTCAGCCATGCGGTCACTGAGCTCCCGCCAGCGCAGGGCAAACAGTTGGTTTTGTAGGGTGCGCTCATTGGCTTTGTGAGTACGGTAGCGGCGGGCGGCGTCGGCCTGACGCTGCAGGCGTTCAAGCTGGGAGCCCAGCTCACTGCGCACGTCCGCCAATCGCTCCAGGTTCTCCCTGGTGTGCTTGATGCGATTTTCCGTCTCCCGGCGGCGCTCCTTGTACTTGGAGATGCCGGCGGCTTCCTCAATGAACACCCTCAGCTCCTGAGGGCGTGATTCGATGAGGCGGGAGATCATCCCCTGCTCGATAATGGCGTAACTTCTGGGCCCCAATCCGGTGCCCATGAAGATGTCGGTGATATCCCGTCGACGGCACTTGTTGCCGTTGAGAAAGTAGCTGGACTGAGCGTCGCGGTTCACCTGACGCTTGATGGAGACTTCAGCGAAGTTGGCAAATTGACCGCCCACCCGGCCTGAGCTGTTGTCGAACACCAGCTCCACGCTGGCCACCGAGCTGGGCTGACGACTGCCGGAACCATTGAAAATCACGTCCGTCATGGCATCGCCGCGCAGATTTTTGGCACTGCTCTCCCCCAGAACCCAGCGCACTGCATCGATCACATTGGACTTGCCACAGCCGTTTGGGCCGACAATGGCGGTCATCTGCGCAGGAAAGGGCACCTTGGTGGGATCCGCAAAGGATTTAAATCCGGCCAGTTTTATCTGTTTTAGCCGCATCGGACGATTAATTTCTCAACAATTTCAACGGGATTTTTTTGATGGTCCACTCTATCAAAACCCCGGGGCTTTTGTAACAGCCAGCAACAACACCATTGTTGACCTTTTCCACATTCAGCCATCAAAATGGGGCTAACTAGCGAGTTTTTATGCAGAGTTTATGAACCGACCTATATTGCCAGCCGGCGCCAGTGGCGCCACCTACTTCATCAAGGGCTTTGAACTGATCCGCACCAAGGGGCTACGCCGCTTCGTATTGCTGCCCCTGTCGGTCAACCTGGTGCTCTTCTCCGTGGCCTTCTACTGGCTATTCCAGCAGCTCTCCCAGTGGATTGATCAACTGATGGCCTCCCTGCCCGACTGGCTAAGCTGGCTGGACTGGGCCCTGTGGCCTCTGGCGGTGGTCACCGTGCTGGTGGTGTTCTCCTTTATCTTCAGTTCGGTGATGAACTGGATTGCCGCCCCCTTCAACGGCTTGCTGGCCGAACAGGTAGAGCGGCGCCTCACCGGCAAAACGGTCAACGATGACAGCTTCACCGACGTGCTCAAGGACCTGCCCCGAGTTCTGGGCCGGGAGTGGCAGAAGTTGAAGTACTACCTGCCACGGGCACTGCTGCTGCTGATCCTCTTTGTCATTCCCGGCATCGGCCAGACCTTCGCCCCGGTAATTTGGTTTATGTTCAGCGCCTGGATGATGGCCATTCAGTACCTGGACTACCCCTTCGACAACCACAAGATTCACTTCGGGGTGATGCGCACCGCCCTGGGCGAGCGCAAAGGGCCCGCTTTCACCTTTGGTGCGGCGGTCGCCGCCTTTGCCATGATCCCCGTAGTCAACCTGGTGGTGATGCCGGTGGCCATCTGCGGTGCCACCGCCCTGTGGGTAGACCAGTACCGCAACCCGACGCTGTCGAGGCTATAACCCACAAGTAACATTTTCTTACCACAATCCCTCGAACGCAACGCCGCCCTATGTCACCATTGGGCGGCTTTTTTTTATATCGGAAACAAGACCATGCTCAAGCGCCTGGCAGCACTGACAACTCTTATAAGCTGCACCCAGTTCGCCCATGCCATCACCCTGCCCACCACATCAGGCAGCATTACCATCGACGCCAACCTGGATGACGCCCCCTGGAAGCAGGCCACCCAGGTGGAACTCACCATAGAGACCCGGCCAGGGGAAAACACCCCGGCCCCGGTGGCCACCACCGCCTGGCTCATTGCCGACGACGACACCCTCTACGTAGCCTTCCACGCCAAGGACCCCAACCCGAGTGAGATCCGTGCCAACCTCAGCGACCGAGACCGGGCCTGGGGGGATGATCTGGTGGGGATCAAGCTGGACACCTGGAATCAGGGCCGTCTCGCCTATCAGTTTTTCATCAACCCCCTCGGCGTCCAGGAAGACTCCATTGAGAATGAGCTGACCGGCCAGGAGAGTGACGCCTGGGACGGCATCTGGCACAGCGCCGGACGGCTCACCGGCGACGGCTATATCGTCGAGATCGCCCTGCCCCTGCGTCTGTTCAACTTCGATGACAGCCTGCAGGTGCAGACCTGGGGAGTGGAGTTGGTCAGGTTCTGGCCCAGGGACAAAACCTATCGTCTCTCCAACACTCAACTGGATCGCAACGTCGCCTGCACCCTGTGCCAGATGAGTGAACTCACCGGCCTGAGTGAGGCTAAGACCAGCCGGCAGCTTCAGATCACCCCGTCACTGACCCTGCGTCAGAGCGAGGAGCGAAGCAGCGAATCCAGCCCCTGGGTCTCCAGCGATGACCTGGATTTCGGCGGCGACCTGCGCTGGAACCTGACCCCGGACACCCTGCTGAACCTGACGCTCAACCCGGACTTCTCCCAGGTGGAAGCGGATGCAGGCCAGTTGGATGTGAACACCACCTTCGCCCTGTTCTTCCCGGAGAAGCGCCCCTTCTACCTGGACAACGCCGATCAGTTCGAGACCTACTCCAACCTGGTGCATACCAGAAACCTGGCCGAGCCTGAATATGGCGCCAAACTCACCGGTGCCCGGGGCGACCACAGCTTCGGCCTGCTGCAGACCCGGGACGAAAAGACCAACTTCCTGCTGCCGGGCAACCTCAGTTCCGACATCGCCAGTCTGGGCCTGGCCAGTGACAACCTCGCCCTGCGCTACCGTTATAACCACAGCGACAGCCTCTCCCTGGGCGCCATCGCCACCGGTCGGGAGGCGGACGACTACCACAACTACACCTATGGCCTGGACGGACGCTTCGATTTCAACAGCCAAACCTATGTGGAGTGGCTGCTGGTGGGCTCCGACACCCAGTACCCGGAGGATCTGGCGGATCAGACCGACGGCGAACAGGCGACACGGACTCGTCAGCTGGAGCAGAACGGCACCCACTTCCTGGGTGAGCTCAAACATGAGACCCGCAACTGGGATGCCTACGCCATCTACCGCTACACCGATGAGGAGTTCAGGGCCGACCTGGGCTTCATCGAAAGCGTCGACTCCGCCAAGACGATCCTCGGCGGCGGCTACAACTGGTACCCCAGCGACAGTTTCTTTACCAAGGTGCGCCTCAACGGCGACGTGGATGAGACTAAGAACAACGACGGGGAACGGCTGGAGCGGGAAGCGGAGTTTCGCTTCGGCGCCGAGGGGGGCTACCAGAGCTACCTGGCCCTGTGGGGGGTCACCCGGGAACGTCGTGGCCGCCGGGAGCGTCCGGAGGACCTGGTACTGGACGGCAACGCGCCGATGTTTGACGAAACCTTCGGTGGCCTCAACATCGAGTTCAAACCCCTGAGCAACCTGGAGCTGGAGTTTCACCCACTCTACGGCGATGACATCGACTTTGCCAACAACCAGCCCGCCACCCGCACACAGCTGAGCTCCTACCTCAAGTGGCAGCCCCTGTCCCACATCGTGCTGGAGGTGGATCATCTGTGGCGCGAGCTCAAGGTCGACGGCGGCACCCTGTTTACCGCCAACCTGACGGATCTTCGCCTAAACTGGCAGTTCAGTGTACGCAGCTTCCTGAGGTTATCGACCATCTTCCGCGATATCGACCGGGACCCCAGTCTCTATGAGTCTCACGAGGTGGATCCCACCACCCGGGCCCTCTCCACCGAGCTGTTGTACGCCTACAAGGTCAATCCTCAGACGGTGTTCTACGCCGGCTACGCCGATGGCCGCTTCAATGATGGCTTCGACAACGGCCTGGAGCAGCTGGAGCGCAGTGTCTTCGCCAAGTTCAGCTACGCCTGGTTGCTGTAACACCACCTTCGCCGGGTCCTGAAGGGCCCGGCCTGCTCTTTGCCCTCCCGCCGGGATGAAGCTCGCCACTAAAGCTGTTACCTTGTTGGAGTGCCGAAATTTCCTGGGATAGGAGCAACCGCATGGAGTGCCGCCTGAGAACCGCTTTAGCCAAGGATGCCGCCGCCCTGGTGACCATCCATTACGAGTCGGTACACCGAGGCGCCAGCAGCCACTATCCGGTGGAGGTACTCAAGGCCTGGTCTCCTCCGCCGGACAACCACCGCAGCGAATGGCTGCACGGCATCATCGTCAGTGACAACACTCTGGTGGAGGTCGCCGAGGATTCTGCCCGGGGCGTGGTGGGGTTTGGCATCGTACTTCTGGGCCAGAGCCGGCTGCAGGCGCTCTATATTCATCCGGACGCCGCCGGCGCAGGGATAGGTCGCCGCCTGCTCAGTCGCCTGGAGCAGCGCGCTGGCCAGGTGGGGCTCACCAGGCTCAGCCTGAATGCCTCCCTCAACGCCCATCCCTTCTATGCCGGTATGGGGTACACCACCCATGGCCCCAGCAGCCAGGCGCTGGCCGAGGAAGTGGTGATGGAGGCGTTGGCCATGGAAAAATCTCTGCTGAAGTCGCAGGCTCAGAGCCGGTAGTTCAGCCTGAGCATCTCGTAAAGCCACTCCCGCTCAATCTCGGTGGCGGTCTGGGCCAGTTCGATGCGCTCGGCGCCCTGGTCCACGGTCAAGCGGTTGCCGCTGTCGGTCTCCCTGAGGGCCAGAGTGGCCAGCTCCGCAGCCGTCAGCTCAAAGCGCTTGCGCTGGGGAAACATCTCTTTCCAGCTGGCTCGGCCGCCATGGCGCCCCAGATGGCGCATGGACGCCAGACCGGTATCGATGTGCAGTGAGGGTTTGACCAGCAGCCACTGCTCAGGGGTGGGTTTCTTGAAGCTTCTGAGCAGGGCGTAACCGGCAAAGGCGCCGCCCAGTGTCCAGCCCGCCAGCCACACCATCAGGAACAGCCCTCCTTCGCCCGCCAGCACCTCCCTGGCCGCGCTGACCCAGCCAAAGGCCCAGCCCACCATCCACACACTGAGAAACAGCGGGACAAACAGCCGGGTTGGGCCCCGACTCTCCAGGGGCATCACCACCAGCTGGTGGCCATTATGGGTGGTCAGGCGGATGTCACTGCCAATGGGTGGGTTGATACTCATCGCTCTCACTTCAAACAGATTCACAAGAGAATCCGTAATTTACCCCATGTTGGCCAGCGGTGATAGTCGGTCGGTCAAGCGGTCTTTCGCCGCAAACGCTGCCAGCCACTCTTGCCCAGGGACACCAGGGCAATGGGCAGCACAATCAGCGAAATTCCTATGGCGGTAATGCCATCGGGCACCTCTGCAAACCACAGCACGCCAAACAGGGCCACAAACAGCAGTCCTGAGTATTCCGCCAGGGCCACATCCGACGCCTGAGCCAGACGATAGGCGGCCACCGCCATGGCGTTATAGGTCAGCACGCCAAGGGCACTGGCAACAATCCACTGCACCTGCATCGCATCCAGGGGCACCCAGTTCAGCGCCGCCAGCAACGCAGCCAGGGGCAGGCAGAGCAGATTGGTCCAGAACACCGTGGCCACCGGCGATTGCCCCTTGGGCAATTTGCGCACCAGCAGGTTAAACAGTGCCAGGGTGATGGCGGTGCCACAGGCGAACAGGGCCGCCCAGTGAAACTGGGAGGGACGCAGCACCAGCAGGACGCCGGCAAACCCCAGCACAGTGGCCAGCACCCGGTTCATTGAGGGGCGCTCCCCCAGGATCCACACCGACAACGGCAACATCAGCAGCGGCGCCGCATAGAACACCGCATTGGCCGTGGCCAGGGGAAGATGGGTGACGGCCACCACCATGCAGGCGGCCCCCACCAGAATCAGGTGAGAGCGCAGCAGGGCGATGCCCCAGGGACCGGGCCCGCGGCCGGTAGGGGTCAGTTTCAGCCAGAGAGGCAGCAATACCAGAGTGGCAATCAGCTGACGGATAAACAGGTACTGAAAAGGAGGCACCTCCCCATTCAAGCACTTTACCGCCACATCGGAGAGGGCCGCCGCCAGGTTGCCGCCAATGAGCAGCCACAAGGCACGATTGCTGGAAATCACCGGGCGACCCGGCGCATATCCAAATGGGGAATGCCATCTTCCAGATACACCTCGGAAAACGCCTCGAACCCATGTTGACCATAAAAGCCCTGCAGATGCTCCTGGGCACCAATCTCGATGGACTGCCCGGGCCAGAGCCGTTCGCACTGTGCCAGCGCCTCGCTCATCAGTTGGTGACCCAGGCGACTGCCCCGCTGATTGGTCGCCACCGCCACCCGGCCGATGCTGACACCATCAAAGCTGACCCCTGCCGGCAACAGGCGGGCACAAGCCACCAGGGTATCGTCCTCATAGCCCAGCAGGTGGTACACCCCAGGCAAACGGTCCTTATTGTCCAGCTCCGGATAGGGGCAATTCTGCTCCACCACGAAGATGTCGATCCTGAGCTTTATCAGATCGTAGAGGGCGTGATTGGAAAGTTGGTCGAAAGTGAGTAACTGCCAGGTGAGCATAACAAGCCTCGGTAAATCTCTATTGGCGGCTACTTTACTGAGTTTCAGCCCGAAGGTAATTAACCTTTGTTAAGTCGGCTCTTTATCCGGCTGAGGCTGATGGGGGTGATCCCCAGGTAGGCGGCAATCTGATAGTCCGCCAGGCGCTGCAGCAGCTGGGGGTAGTGCTCGCAGAAATGGCGGTAGCGCTGCTCCGGAGTGCTGAGCAGCAACAAACGCTCCTTACGCTCCTTGAACAGCAACTGGGTCTCCAGCAGCTTGAGGTAGGCGGGGTGTCTCTGCTGACGCCACAAGGACAGCTGCTCAATGGTCAGGGCCACCAGGGTCGAGTCGGTCAGGGCCTGAAAGGCGAAGGGCAGCGGCCCACCATCGAGCAGGCTTTCATAGCCAATGACCCAGTCCCCCTCCCAGTAAAACTCCTTACTGTAGTGGCGGCCATTTTCGGTGTGGTACACCCCGTGGCACAGCCCCTCAAGCAGCAGGTGGAACTGGGCGGGCACCCTGCCCTGCTCCGACAGAGTCTCCCCCGACCCAAGCTGGCGCAGCCTGCCCGCACGGGCAAGCTGGTTGGCCTCATAGGGCGTCAGCCCCAGTTGCGCCAAGGCCTGCTCCAAAGTGGCTGTGACCTCGGGAGTCACTGATCCTCCTCCAGCAGCACCAGGTTACGTCCCGCCTCCTTGGCCTGATAGAGCACCTCATCGGCGCGGCGCAACAGCTCATCGGTGTGATCCTCCGGTGCCGCCTGACACAATCCGGCGCTGAAGCTGACCGCCAACTGCTGGTCCCCCAGATCCAGAGGCGCAGAGGTCAGCTTACGCCGCACCGCCTCAATCAGGCGCCAGGCCTGGTCGCCGTTCAGTCCCGGCATCACCACGGCAAACTCCTCGCCACCGACCCGGCCGATGACAAAGCGCTCCAGGCTCTGACTCAGCTCCTTGGCCAGGGCCTGGAGCACCCGGTCCCCCACCTGATGGCCATACTGGTCATTGATCGCCTTGAACCTGTCCACATCCAGCAGGGCCAGACTCAGACTCTGATCATTTTGCTCCGTCAGACTGCGGGCTTCCTCCAGTTGAGTCATCAGGTAACGCCGGTTGGCCACCCCGGTCAGGTAGTCAAGGTTGGCCCGTTGCCACAGCTGCTGATTGAGCTCCCACGCCTTGATCAGGTTATTGATCCGGCAATAGAACTCCTCGGCAAAAAATGGCTTACGCAGGAAGTCATTGGCTCCATACTTGATGAACTTGGCAGACACCTCCTCCTGTCCGGAGAGGCCGACGATGGAGAGTTGGTCGCCTCCGGGGCGCTCTCGCACCCGGCACACCAGTTCGACACCATTCATCACCGGCATCTCGTAGTCGGTGATCATCAGCTTGAACTCATTGGTGGCCAGCAGCATCAGGGCCGAATCGGCGCTGTCCGCCTCCACCACCTGAAACAGGTGGCGCGCCAGCAGATCCTTGACCTGTTTGCGGGCCACCTGGGAGTCGTCCACCACCAGCACCCGGTAGGCCTGATTGCGCTTAAGGCGGCTGACCAGGTTCACCGCATACTGATAGGAGAAGCGGTTCTCCTTGATGACGTAGTCCACCACCCCGAGTCCCTGAAGGCGGCTGCGCTCGCCCTCATCCATCTGGGCGGTCAACACTATGGTGGGCAACCCCTTGGCCAGGGACCATTCGATCACCTCACCATTGGGGGCATCCGGCAAACAACGGTCACACAGAGCGGCAAAGTAGCGATTGCGCTCCATCAACTCTCTGGCAGTGGCGAAATCCTTTGCCAGGTCTACTTCGATGCCCGGCTCCTGCTGAAACAGGTGCAGTAAGACCTTGGCCACAGTGGCGCTGTCTTCGACAACCAGCACTCTCATCCATTCATTTCCTTTTGACTTGTCATTATTTTCCTGCGCTCCGCCCTGGCTCGTTTTCTCGCCTTGGCGCGCAGGTCAACCACCACGGTGGATGAAATCTTATCGTGAATCCCCTGCCTGTTGGGATCCCAAAATATCTGCAGAAAGCCCATCAACCCCGTGGTCAGGCCAGCGCCGTAGCCACCGTAACGGCCAAAGGCCTCCCACAGGCTCAGGGGAGTATTGTCCAACTGAATCACCCGAATCGCCAGCAGCTTCTTTCCCAGAGTCTGACCATGGAACCAGGCGGTAAACACGGTAAAATAGACGGAGGCCCAACCCAGGCCAAGCCCGAGGTCCTCGATGATCCCTTTGACCACGCCGATGATGCTGAACCGCTCCGGCTCATCCTCCACCTCGGCCTGCTCCTTTTCCGCCTGCTTTTCCAACGCACTCCCCAGTGCATCAACCACCTCATCGGTCTTCGGTGGGGCATGCTCCAACGCAGGCAGGGCTTCTTCGGGCACCGCCTCGGTGGCCGCAGGGGGCTCAGTCCGGGTGTCGAGCCCCTCTTCGTCGTCACGCATGATATCCACGGCCACCTGCTGAGCCTGGGCTTCGGTCAGGCCATAGCGCTCCATCAGGTAATCGCTCATCTGCTGCTCGGTGGTGAATTCCTCTCCCATCACCTTAGCGGTGACATCGCCGACCACTCTGAGCACACAGCCCACATCCCCTTCGGCGCAGATGCCATCGAGCTCTACCGGCTGTTCCACCTCGACCCGGGAGTCTGGTGCCGGTGCCGAGGCATCCGGCCAGCCTTGAATGGTGGCGTTGATCATGGCGAACAGCAGCCACAGGCCGAAACCGATGAAGATGCCGGTCTGCAGCTTACCCTTGATGCGATAGCCTCGAAGACGCACCCAGCCCACCGCCAGAACGATGGCCAGCAGCAGATCGCCTGGCAGCTCGGCCAATATGGCCACCATCAGCAGATCGATGACGATGGCCAGCCCGCGTCGCCAGGGGGAGGCCAGGGGCCGGTTGAGCAGTTTGGGGGCGATATTGAAGGCGTAGGGAGTAATGATGGTGCGGGGGTCGGCGTGCTGACTCACAACAATCCTTATCTACCTGAATTCCTATGGCGAGACGTTATCACAAATAGATGGAAATCATCCATTTCCATCTCATATACACAAATATGGCATCCGTTATTCCATTCAGGAATATAGGATAACGAACCGTACCTTCCAGTCGCGCAAAACCCCGATATGCTGGCTACTATTACTGCTACCCCAGCAATATTGCGATCAAGCACGGAGCATCAACAGGATGGCTAAAATTTTTGACGACAACTCTCTCTCCATCGGTCAAACCCCACTGGTTCGCCTGAACCGGGTCACCGACGGCAATGTTCTGGCCAAGATCGAGGCCCGCAACCCAAGCTTCAGCGTGAAGTGCCGTATCGGCGCCAGCATGATCTGGGACGCTGAAAAGCGCGGCGTACTCAATAAGGAGAGCGAGATCATTGAGCCGACTTCCGGTAACACCGGTATCGCTCTGGCTTTCGTGGCCGCCTCCCGTGGCTACAAACTGACCCTGACCATGCCCGACACCATGAGCCTGGAACGTCGCAAGCTGCTCAAGGCCCTGGGGGCCAATGTGGTGCTGACCGAAGGTGCCAAGGGTATGAAGGGCGCCGTCGCCAAGGCGGAAGAGATCCGCGACAGCGATCCTGAGCGCTACGTGCTGCTGCAGCAGTTCGACAACCCCGCCAACCCGGCGATCCACGAGCAGACCACAGGTCCGGAGATCTGGGAAGACACCGACGGTGAAGTGGACGTATTCGTTGCTGGCGTGGGCACCGGCGGTACCATCACCGGCACCAGCCGCTACCTGAAGCTGAACAAGGGCAAACAGGTTCTGAGTGTGGCCGTTGAGCCCGAAGACTCGCCGGTGATTGCCCAGGCCAAGGCGGGCGAAGAGCTCAAGCCCGGCCCTCACAAGATTCAGGGCATCGGTGCCGGCTTCATCCCGGGCAACCTGGACCTGGAGATGGTGGACAAGGTGATCAGCGTGTCCAACGACGACGCCATCGCCATGGCCCGCCGCCTGATGGAAGAAGAGGGGATCCTCGCCGGCATCAGCTCCGGAGCCGCCGTGGTAGCCGTCAACAAGCTGCTGGAGGAACAGCCTGAGCTGAAAGAGAAAACCATCGTGGTTATCCTGCCCTCCTCTGCCGAACGCTACCTCTCCTCTGCTCTTTTTGCAGGTGTGTTCACAGAAGCTGAAACCCAGCAATAAAGATTCGATCGCAATTCAAAAAGGCGGCCCCCGGGCCGCCTTTTTTTGGTATTGTTAGCGCCACGTTGCGCTGAACCCCATTATCGCAACCTACGGACAAGGAAGGCCGTGGCACCCCCATGGCTAAAGAAACAACGCCTTAAGCTTGTGGAAGTAAGCTATGTTAAACACTTTACGCCGCCTCACCATCTCCCTGCGATTGTTGCTGCTGCTCGCCATGGCAGGCAGTGCCACCCTGGCCTACACCTGGTTCAGCCTCTCCCAGCAAAAGAGCGAACTCCATCAGGCCGCCGAACACTCGATCCAGCAGATGGGCCAGGCACTGAGCTCCTTGGCTTCCGGGCAGAGCGACTGGAACCAGGCACTCTCTTTGCCCCAGGAACTGAACCTGATCGCCCTCGATGACGGCGCCCTGATTCGCAGCGACAGTGAATTGAATCGTTTGCTGCCCTCCGCCAACAGCCTGGCCACGATGGCCGACGGCTCTCTGCATACCCTGGAGCGCTCCGGAGTCACCCTGTGGCTCTACCCCATAGACAGCCGGTTTTTGTTGATTGGAGACTCCCGCCGGGTCGATGCCCAGATGGCCGAGGTGATGTGGGACTATGCCATCTTCCTTACCCTGCTGGCCGGCCCGGTAATGGGGATCTTCCTGCTGTTGAACCAGTCGATCACCGCACCGCTGAAACAGGCGATCCTCACCATGGAGGAGATCGCCCGGGGTGACGGCGACCTGACCCAGAGGCTGGACGACAAGGGCCGGGATGAAGTGGCCCGTTTCTCCACCAGCTTCAACGAGTTTACCGCCAAGATTGCCGACCTCATCAAGGTGGTCAACAAGGATGTGTCCGATCTAAGTGCCAGCGCCCAGCAACTTGATACCACGGTGGCCCAATCCAACCAGACCGCCGGTGCCATGAATCAGGAAGCCCACTCGGTGGCCTCAGCGGTGACACAAATGCTGGCCGCCACCGAAGAGGTGGCAGGCAATACCGCCCAGGCCTCGGAAACCGCCGCCCAGACCCAGCAACAGGTCGGCGTGTGCCGGGATGCCATGCAGCAAAACCGACACCTGCTTCAGGAGGTCGCCGAAGGTATAGGTCAGACCGGTAACACCGCCGACACCCTGGCCCGGGACTCCGCCCAGATCGGCGGCATACTGGACACCATCCGCGGCATCGCCGATCAGACCAACCTGCTGGCCCTCAATGCCGCCATTGAGGCGGCCCGCGCCGGAGAACATGGCCGAGGCTTTGCGGTGGTGGCCGACGAGGTTCGCGCCCTGGCCAGCCGTACCCAGAGCTCCACCGATGAGATTGCCGCCATCATTGACAGCATCCAGTCCGGTGTGGCCCAGGTGACCGATTCGGCCAGCTCTGCCCAGGAGCAGTTTCAACACCTGACCAGCCAGACCGACGAAGCGGGTGACACCCTCAACCAGGTGCTGGACAGAATAGCCACCATAGGCGACATGAATATGCAGATCGCCGCGGCCACCCGTCAGCAAAGTCAGGTGACCAGCGAAATCAATCAAAACATCAATAACATTGCCGAACTTGCCGAGGCCTCCGTCAAAGCCAACGAGAGCAATGCCAACGCCAGCCAGTCGGTACAGGGGGTCACCGACGAACTGTCCCTACAGCTGAGACAGTTCAAAGTGTAACCTTCAGGGCGGGGACATCACCCCGCCCTTTTCTCCCCACAAATTCCCATCAAAACCGGCTGTGCTCCACGACGAATATTCGAAAGTTGTAATTTAGGCATTTCTTAAATTTGCCGGGTCAGCCACAAAGCCAGCAATTGGCCAATCTGGTCAGATGACCGGGGCTAGCTCCCCCATGTATACAAGCTAGTAGAAGGTAAAATAATTAATAATCAGGAAGATATACATGCTTTCACTTCTGCGCCGCCTTTCGGTGTCCCTGCGCTTATTGCTGCTTCTCTGCCTCACGGGTTTAGCCACACTGCTGTACACCTGGTTCGGATTGAGCCAACAGTACGACCAACTGCTTATGGATGCCGAGACCCGGACCCGCCAACTGGGCCAGGCGGTCGCTTCCTTAAAGCTGGAAGATAGCCAGACCCTCATCCAGGACCTGGAGCTGGGTGACAACATCAATCTGATCAAACTGAATGCCAATGGCGAACTGATCTATCAACGCACCGTGGACGATGATCTGACCCGGCTGGCTCGCTCCGTTGAGGGCAAGCAGGCGTTCAAAGTATTGGCCCGCCAGCAGGGCAGCCTGAGCGTCGAGGTCAAAGGCATGCAGTTCTGGCTGTATGGATTCAAACGCAATGACGTCACCTTTGTTCTGATGAGTGATGCCCATCAGGTAGAAGGGCTGATGACCCAGGTGCTGGTAAGCTATGGCCTGTTCCTGACCCTGCTGTCACTTCCCCTGCTCACCATGTTCGTGATGATCAATCTCTCCATTACCCGGCCCCTGCGAAAGGCAACCACCACCATGGAGGAGATCGCTCGGGGAGACGGCGACCTGACCCTGAGACTGGATGACAAAGGCCAGGATGAGGTGTCGCTGTTTTCCAGGGGGTTTAACGAATTCACCGACAAGATCGGCACCCTGATTCGCATCGTGGGCCGTGACATCCAGGGCCTGACCGCTAGCTCTGTTCAATTGGATGCCACAGTCACCCAATCCAACCAGACTGCCAGCGCCATGAACCAGGAGGCCCAATCGGTGGCCTCGGCGGTGACAGAGATGCTATCCGCCACCGAAGAGATTGCCGGAAATACCGCCCTGGCCTCCGAAACCGCCTCTCAGACCCAGCAACAGGTCGGTGTATGCCGGGATGCCATGCAACAGAACCGCCACCTGCTTCAGGAGGTGGCCGAAGGCCTGGGACAGACCGGCACCACCGCCGACACCCTGGCCCGGGACTCCGCCCAGATCGGCAGCATACTGGACACCATCCGCGGCATTGCCGAACAGACCAACCTGTTGGCCCTCAATGCCGCCATCGAAGCGGCCCGCGCCGGCGATCAGGGCCGAGGTTTTGCGGTGGTGGCCGACGAGGTTCGCGCTCTGGCCAGTCGCACCCAGAACTCCACCGACGAGATCGCCGCCATCATAGACAGCATCCAGTCCGGCGTGTCCCAGGTCACAAATTCGGCAAACTCTGCCCAGACCCAGTTTGGTCGCCTGTCAAACCAGACCAATGAGGCAGGAGAGACCCTCAATCAGGTGCTGGACAGGATCGCCACCATAGTCGATATGAACATGCAGATTGCCGCCGCCACCCGCCAGCAAAGCCAGGTGACCAACGAAATCAATCAAAACATCAACAACATCGCCGAACTTGCCGAGGCCTCCGTCAAAGCCAACGAGAGCAATGCCAACGCCAGCCAGTCGGTACAGGGGGTCACCGACGAGCTGTCGCACCAACTGCAACAGTTCAAAGTGTGACCTGTTTGAAATCACCCAGGGGGCAATATTGCCCCCTCTCACTTCGCTTGTGGATTTGTTGATTCCTGTTACCCAGAACAGTATGCTGAGGCCGTCTCACCAGCTTCAAGGCAGATCATGTATCGTCAGTCTGTAACCATTGCCGCCAAACAAGGCATCCACACCCGTCCCGCCGCCCTGCTGGTTCAGCAGGCAAAACAGTATCCCTGTGACATCGTCGTGTATTGCAATGGAAAGCAGGCCAGTGCCAAGAGCCTCTACCGACTCCAGACCCTGAGTCTGGCCCACGGTACCGAAATCGAAGTCAGCGCCAGTGGTGATCAGGCAGAACAGGCCGTCGACAGCCTATGCCGATTTATCGCCAACATGGACTAGAGAATAGAGAGGGAGGACACGGAGTGTCACACACCTTTGTCGCCCAGGTCCTCTCCGCAGGACTGGTCCGGGGAGCGCTGTATCGCTGCCACCGCCGCATCAATCCGGTGGATCACTCCAAGATTGGCTATCAGCAGATCCCGGCGGAGCTGAGTCACATCGATCAGGCGCTGGGCGCCGAGCTCGACGCCCTGAACGCCCTGCAGACCCAGGCGCTGTCCGAAACCGAACGGGAACTGGTTGAGGCAGACAGATTGATGCTCCAGGATGAGGAGCTCAAGCGGGATCTTCACCAGCATGTCACCCTGCACCATTGCAGTGCCGCCAGTGCATTTGAGCGGGTTCTCACCCCCATGGTGGACGAGATCTCCGGCATCGAAGACCCCAACCTGCAGAAACGCGCCGCCGAACTGCAGCAACTGAAGCAGCGCCTGACCCAGCACGCCCTGGGCCACCGCTGCCCGCTGCCGAAGAGTCTCTCTGCCAAACACATTCTGGTGGTGGATTACCTCTCTCCTGCCGAGTTTCTGCGTTACCCCGACATCAGCGGTCTGGTGGTCAGCCAGGCCACCTACCAGGATCACCTGGCGATCCTGGCCCGCGGCATGCAGGTTCCCCTGCTGGTGCTCTCCCCCGATGAGCTGGCTCCCCTGCCCCACGGCGCCGACATCCTGCTGGATGGCGAACAGGCCACGGTCACCGTGACCCCCTCCAGGGTACAGTCGGAAGCCTTCGACGCCCGGATGGCCAATTATCTGGAGCGCCTGCAACAGATTGAGCACGACGCCCAGTCTCCGGCACTGACCGCCGACGGTCACGAGATCACCATCGCCGCCAACGTCGCCACCCTGGCGGAGCTGCCCCAGGTGGAGCGTTACGGCTGTCAGGAGATCGGCCTGCTTCGCACCGAACTGCTGTTTATGGACAGGCTCAGTCTGCCCAACGCCGATGAGCAGTATCAGGCCTACCGCACCATTGCCGACGCCATCTCCCCCCACCCGGTCACCATCCGCCTGTTCGACTTTGGCGCCGACAAGGTGATGGAGGAGGAGAACCTGGAGGAGACCAACCCGGCCCTGGGGCACCGTGGCGTGCGCCTGGGCCTGGAGCGCCCCCACCTGCTGCTGCCTCAGCTCAGGGCCATCGCCCGCTTGAGTCAGAGTCATAAGGTAAAAATGCTGGTTCCCATGGTCAATCAGGTCGAGGAGCTGGAGATGCTGGCCAACCTCTACGATGAGGCCACCGCCGACCTGCCAACTGAGCAGAAGCGAAAGAAACCGGAGCTGGGGGTGATGATTGAAACCCCGGCATCGGTGATGAACATCGACGCCCTGGCCAGCCGGCTGGATTTTATCTCCATCGGAACCAACGATCTGACCCAGTATCTGTACGCGGCCGATCGGAACGACCCCACCATGTCCAAGCTCTACACCCCGGTGTCACCGGCGATGATTCGAGCCCTGGCCTGGGTGTGCTCACGGGCACAGGCAAACGGATTAAAAATCACCCTCTGTGGAGAAATGGCCTCAGATATTAAGGCGTTACCTCTCCTGGTCGCCCTGGGAATTGATGGCCTCTCCATGGTTCCCACCCAGAGACCCGCCATCAAGGGCGCGCTGTCGACACTCAGTCTCAGTCGCTGTCAGAAGGTGTTGGAACGTGCGCTGAGAAGTCAAACCACAAGGGAATTAACATCTATACTTAACTCGCTGTGATTCATAGCAAAAATTAGATAAGATCAACAATAACAGGGATAAAGGAAAAGAGGTGCGCATGGGATTTTTCAGCCGCATGCAACGTATGATGAAAAATACTCCCCCCACCGGCGGGATCACCGTGGTGGCTCCGGTCTCCGGAGAAGTGGTGGAGATTGAAAAGGTGCCGGACGTGGTGTTCTCGCGGAAGATCATCGGTGACGGCATCGCCATCGACCCCAGCGGCGACACCGTTTATGCCCCCATTGACGGCACCATTGGCAAGATATTCGAGTCCAACCACGCCTTCAGCATCGAATCCAACCTTGGGTTGGAGCTGTTCGTGCACTTTGGCATCGACACCGTCGAACTCAGGGGCAATGGTTTCGAACGTATCGCTCAGGAGGGACAAAAGGTCAAAGCCGGCGATCCCATCCTGAAGTTTGACCTGGACTACCTGAAAGAGCACGCCAAGAGCGTTCTGACGCCCCTGGTCATCGCCAACATGGAGGACGTGAAGGAGCTCTCCAAAGCCGATGGCGAAGCGGTTGGCGGCCAGACTCCCGCCCTGCAAGTCTTCCTTTAGATCCCGATAACCTGTTTTCTTGAAAAGACCGCGCTGCGGTCTTTTTTCATTCATGTTAGTGACATAGAGCTTTAACCTCAGCGACACAATCCACCGATAACCTGCTTCCGCTTACGTATCCAAGCATCACAACTACAGGAAGCAGTTATGAAACTTCTATGGAGCTCTCTCGCCACCGCCGTGGCCCTGTCGCTCTCTCACGCCGCACAGGCCCAGGTCCTGCCCAACTATCAGATCAGCAACCCCTGGTACCAGCAGGCCCAACAGGATCTGCAGAAAAAGCTGACCGCCGAGGATGGCACCCAGGCAAAAAACGTCATCCTGTTTGTGGGCGATGGCATGGGGATCTCTACCCTGACCGCCGCTCGAATCCTTGAGGGCCAGCAGTTGGGGCTGCTCGGCGAGGAGCACGCCCTGAGCTTCGAGACGTTCGGTTACTCCGCCCTGGTGAAGACGTACAACACCGACGCCCAGACCCCGGACTCCGCCGGCACCATGACTGCGATGATCGCCGGCGTCAAAACCGACGCCGGCGTACTCAGCGTCGACGAGGACATTGAGCGCGGTCAGTGCGGCACCGTGTCAGGCAACGAACTGACCACTGCCATCGAGCTGGCCGAGATCAAAGGCCTGGCCACCGGGGTCATCTCCACCGCACGCATTACCCACGCCACGCCAGCCGCCACCTACGCCAAATCCGCCGATCGCAACTGGGAAGACATCTCCGACATGCCCGAAGAGGCGGTGGCCGCCGGCTGCAGGGACATTGCCGACCAGTTGGTGAACTTCAAAGAGAACCTTCAGGCGCGCTTCCCCGATGCCGAGGTCGATGGCCTGGACGTGGTCATGGGCGGGGGCCGCCGCCACTTCCTGCCCAAGGAGGAAGCTTTCAACAGCAGCGATGCCCGCTCTGCCGTTGAGGGGGACCGCACCGACGACCGTGACCTGACCGCCGAATGGCAGCAGAAGTACAGTGATGGCGTCTACGTCATGGACCTGGCTGGCTTCGACGCCATCGACCCGGCCAGCACTCACCGCGTGCTGGGGCTGTTTAACGAGTCCCACATGCAGTACGAGGCGGACCGCCACAACGACATCGCCGGCGAGCCCTCCCTGAGCGAGATGACTGCCAAGGCCATCGAGATCCTGAAACAGGATGAGGACGGCTACCTGCTGGTGGTGGAGTCCGGCCGCATCGACCACGGCCACCACGCCGGCTCCGCCTCCACCGCCCTCACCGACACCATCGAACTGGCCAAGGCGGTAGAGATGGCCCAGGCCGCCGCCGGCGACGACACTCTGATCCTGGTGACCGCCGACCACAGTCACGTATTCACCATCGCCGGTTACCCCCGTCGCGGCAACCCGATCCTCGGCAAAGTCGTCGGCGTCGATGGCCAGGTGGCCATGGCCGCCGACGGCCTGCCTTACACCACCCTGGGCTACACCAACGGTCGTGGCTTTCAGGATCTCGGCACAGAAACCGATGGCGACGCCAGTTACGACCAGGAGATTGCCGCCGGTCGTCACGACCTGTCCCTGATCGACACCACCGCCTCCGGCTATCACCAGGAAGCGGTGATCCCCAAGAGCTCGGAAACCCATGCCGGCGAAGACATCAGCCTGCACGCCACCGGCCCCGGTGCTCAGTATGTTCAAGGAGTGATTGAACAGAGCCAGGTGTTCCACCTGATTGACGACGCCCTGAACCTGGTTGCCAAATAAGGAAGTAACGCAATGAAACTGACCACTCAATCCCTGCTGGCTCTGGCCATCACCGCCGCCCTGGCAGGCTGTAACTCCAGCGACAACGACACTGATGCCGTTACCCCCGAACCGTTCCGCGTATCCAAGGCGGACATCGCCACCAACACCGGCAACCCCTACTACCAGGCCGGTGAGTCCAACGTCGCCACCGCCAAGGCGCGCACCGCCGACAACCGCCGCGGCGCCGCCAAGAACGTCATCCTGTTTGTGGGTGACGGCATGGGCGTCTCCACCGTCACCGCGGCCCGCATTCTGGACGGCCAGATGAAGGGCGGCATGGGCGAAGAGAACAACCTGAGCTTCGACAGCTTCCCCTATTCCGGCCTGGTCAAGACCTACAACGTCGACGCCCAGACCCCGGACTCCGCCGGCACCATGACCGCACTGATCAGCGGCGTGAAGACCGACGTCGGCGTGATTGGCGTGGATGAGGACATCATCCGCGGCGACTACGCCACCGTCGCCGGCAACGAGCTGATGAGCGCCATCGAGATGGCGGAGATCGCCGGCATGTCCACCGGTGTGGTGTCCACCGCCCGCATCACCCACGCCACCCCGGCCGCCACCTACGCCAAGTCCGCCGACCGTAACTGGGAGGATGTGTCCGACATGCCGCAGGACGCGGTGGACGCCGGTTTCCCCGACATCGCCGATCAGCTGGTGATGTTTGAACAGTACCTGGAGGGCCGCGTCAGCGGTCTGGATGTGGACGGTCTGGAGGTGGTGATGGGCGGCGGTCGCCGTCACTTCCTGCCCAAGGATGCCTCCGCCAACAGCAGCGATGCCCGCTCCTCGGTAGAGGGTGACCGCACCGACGAGCGCAACCTGGTGAACGAGTGGCAGGCTCAGTACCCCCAGGGCAGCTATGTAATGGACAAGAACGGCTTCGATGCCATCGATGCCGCCACTGCCACCAAGGTGTTCGGCCTGTTCAACGAGTCCCACATGCAATATGAAGCGGACCGTGACAACGACATCGCCGGTGAGCCCTCCCTGACGGAGATGACCGTCAAGGCGATCGACATTCTGGACAACAACGACAAGGGCTACTTCCTGGTGGTCGAGGCGGGTCGCATCGACCACGGTCACCACGCTGGCTCCGCCTATGGCGCCCTGACCGACACCATTGAGATGTCAGAAGCGGTGGCCAAGGCGGCCGAAATGACCTCGGCTCAGGACACCCTGATCCTGGTCACCGCCGACCACAGCCACGTGTTCACCATCGCCGGCTACCCCAAGCGGGGCAACCCCATCCTGGGCAAGGTGGTCGGGGTGGACGGCGAGCAGGCCACCGCCTCTGACGGCCTGCCCTACACCACCCTGGGCTACACCAACGGCCGCGGCTTCCAGGATCTGGGTGACGAGACCAATGCCGACGCCAGTTACGATCAGGCCATCAGCGCCGGCCGCCACGACCTGAGCGACGTGGACACCACCGCCCCCGGTTACCACCAGGAGGCGCTGGTGCCCCGCAGCTCCGAAACCCACGCCGCCGAAGATGTGGGGGTCTATGCCCGCGGCCCCGGCGCTCAACTGGTGACCGGCACCAATGAGCAGAGCTACCTGTTCCACGTGATGGAGCACGCCGCCAATCTGATGGGCCGCGCCGAGCAAGCCCTGAAGTAACCGTTAGACCAGAAAAGGGAGCGCTGAGGCGCCCCCTTTGGAGTATCCCATGTTTAAGACAACCCTACTCTCTCTCGCCCTGGTTGCCGGGCCCGCCCTGGCCCAGTGCGACCGGGACACCCTGGTGGCCCACTACCGCCTGCAGCCGGCTGCCCAGCCCGCTCTGGAGCTCACCCTGGTTCGCCAGGGCAACCGGGTGGCCCTGCACTGGCCAGCCAAGGGGATCACCGAGCGCTGGACCCGCACCAGTAACGGCTTGTTGCAGCTCGAGCGCCTGTTTGAACCGTACCAGAGAGGTATCGAATACCAACCGGACGAGATCGCCGCCCGTTCCGGCGATCGCCTGTGGCAACTGAAACGCCAGTTGATCACCCAGGCCGCACTGGAGGCACTGCCTCTGATCAGGCAGCAGGGCGAAGGCTGCGATCTCCACCACTACCGCGCCAGGGGTGATACCGAGCTGGTGTGGCTCGCCGGCTCAGGCCTCATCGAAACGCTTGCCGCCCCCCATCAGCAATTGAGCCTGGTCTCATTGCAAACCGGTGACCAAGCGGTCAGCCATTGGATGGCTAACTGGGACAGCTATCAGCTTACCGATTACGCCGACATTGGCGACAACGAGCAGGATCCCCTGCTGTCAAAGATGATCAATCAGGGCTTTCAAAGCCGCCCCGCCACAAGCCACGGCCATCATCACGGCCACGATCACTGATTCGCCAGTCAACGGGGGCCGCATCGACGGCTCCCGTTTCTCTTTTGTTTTCAGCGTAACAGCCCTGCCTCCCGCTCTTGTGCCAAATCAACTGCTGAGCAAATCCTTCACACCTGAGGCAAAGCCTCTGTTATCTTGCTCATAAACAGACCAATTGTGTGAACTGTGACAGTGAGTTGACACAGGACCGCGCCATCGCCTAGTCTGACAACCGACCGACTAGTCGGTGCCAAAGTTCATGAGCCGGCAGGAGTTTCCGGCAGCAGCCGAGAGGGAGGGCAGCATGAATCAACCGCTACACCCCAACCACCATTCACCTGAGCCGGGATTCGCCCTGCGCCAGACCCTGTATAAGGGCTGGGCCGCCCTGGCCAAGCCCGTCTACCGAGTGCTGCCCATCGCCAGCCCGGACGTGATCAGCGGCAATCAGGCCCTGGCCGAAGGCATCGCCGAGCTGAGTAAACAGGGGATCCGGCGTCCGGTGGTGATCACCGACACCGCCTTTGTGGATCTGCCGGTGTTCCAGCGGCTGCTGGACACCATGAATGAGGCCAAACTGAACTATTCGGTGTTCAGTGACATTGTCCCGGACCCGGACTTCTCCATCATCGAGCGCGGCATTGAGCACTGCCGCAACCACGACTTCGACGGCGTCATCGCCATCGGCGGTGGGTCCTCCATCGACGCCACCAAGGTGATCAATCCCTGCGCCCGTCACAACATCGACCCCCGCCGGGTACCGGGCATGCTGAAACTGCGCAAGCGCGGCCATTACTTCATGGCCATCCCCACCACCGCAGGCACCGGCTCAGAAGCCACCGCCGCAGCGGTGATCACCGATGAACAGACCCACCAGAAGAAAGTGGTGATCAGCCTCACCGTGGTACCGGAACTGGCGGTGTTGGACCCCTCACTGATGATGGGCCTGCCCCCGGGGATCACCGCCGCCACCGGCATGGATGCCCTCACCCACGCCATGGAATCCTACTTAAGCCGCTACGCCACCCCGAAAACCGATGCCCTCAACCTGGAGAGCATGGCCCGCATCTTCGATCACCTGCCCCGCGCCTTCCACGACGGTGCCAACGACGAGGAAGCCAGGCGCCAGATGGCCATCGCCTCCCATAACGCCGGTGTCGCCTTTACCCGCACCAGTGTCGGCTGGGTACACGCCATCGCCCACCAACTGGGTGCCCTCTACGGCGTGCCACACGGTCTGGCCAATGCCATGGTGCTGCCCCATGTGCTGGGCTTCTACCTGCCCTTTGCCCAGCCCCGGATGGCACAGATGGCCCGCCATATCGGCCTGCCGGGCGCATCAGACGCGGATCTGGCCCTGGCGCTGGTGGACGCCGTCCACAACCTCTGTAATCAGTTGCAGATCCAGCCGCTGCTGAGCATGGTCAAGGAGGAGGACATCGGTCGGATCACCCGCAACGTCATTGACGAGGTGTATCGCAGCCCCTATCCGGTGCCTGGCTATTTCCGCTCCTACGGCGAACTGGAAGCCTTTATCCGAGGTATGATGGTGGCGCGCTAAGAGGGCATTGCAAACAGCTCTGCCCCTTGAATCGGCTCAAGTCGGGTAGCTGAGTAAGGGGCGTTTGCAACTCGGTAAAGACAGGGACGTCGAGCGCTTCGGCAGAGTTCGCCTCTGCCGTCATCAAAGACTGCTGAGCTTAGCAATCCATGGTGGTTGAAAAGCCGTGAGCCAGAAGCAGGTTCTGGAAGCTGTCCAGGGTGCGTCGCATACCACCCTTCTGGCCCAGAACAGGCAGCGGCACAGAGTGACTGATGCACAAGGCGCCGGATTTCATCTTATGGCCCTGATCCCAGATTTGCGGCAGGGGCTCATCATTGAACAGTTGCCACCAGACGACCCCCTCATCCTCAGGCACAGGCTTGGCCATGCGATAGGCATGGAGGTCCAGGCGGGTCTCACTCTGATGAGGCTGAGGCCGGATCTGCATGGCATCCCAATGGGTTCTGTCCTGACGAATGCAGCGATCGAAACCACTGTCGGTCACCAGGCGAACCACCAGCATCCAGGCTTCAGGGCCGTCGAATTGCCCCGCCTCCGCCTCCTGGGTGAGGAACAGGAAGCTGGCATCGTTCAGTGGGGAGAAGTCCCAGGCCCACTGGGCAAAGGGCTCGATGGCGCCGTGGGAAGGCGCATTGTGGTGAGTGGGCTGCCAGTAATGAAATCTGCACCCCAGCCTCTCCGCCAGAGTCTCGATGATCGGCATCACCCGCTGGTGATATGCCACCAGCAGACGCTGCGCCTTACGCACATCGCTTAACGCATCTTGCAGACCGGCTTCCTCGCCCAGGTCTTCTACAGAAGATTCGATTTCATTTGTCTCTGGCATTGCTGGTCCATCACCGCATAAACCCGCACTCAATGTGACTGAATTGACGTTAGAGTGCAACTGGCTAGTCATTGTGGATCAAAGAGGAAGTAAACTCACCCCCAAGTGGCATGATCCGTGACTGAATGTCGATTATGAAACCAACTCCGTCGGCTATTAATCAGGGCTAAATCCCTCCCATCACAGTGCTTTATCAAAGGCAAGGGTGAATCTGTCTTGCCCGCCTGTTAGGCCAGTGTCACAATGTCAGACCATTTCTGATATTGGAGAGCCATGGATGATCCTGTTTGGCATCAAAAATTGCGACACCGTAAAGAAGGCCCGCAAACATCTGGACAACAGCAATACCCCCTACCAGTTTCACGACTTTCGTGAAGCCGGTCTGGATGACGCCACCCTGGAAGCATGGCTTGAGAAGGTCGAGTGGAAGACTCTGCTGAATACCCGTTCCACCAGCTGGCGCCAGCTGAGCGATGAGCAGAAAACCGATGTGGACAGAGATAAGGCCAAGGCGCTGATGCTGGACAACCCCACCCTGGTTAAGCGTCCGGTATTGGTCAGCGGCGACACGGTTCAGGTAGGCTATAAGTCTGCCGACTACGATACTCTGGTGGCTGCCAATGGCTGACAATCAACAATCCGAAGTGCTGCAACTGGCCATCGACCTGCTTTCGAGAGAGTCGGTTACCCCAGAGGACGCTGGTTGTCAGCCGATGATGGCGGAGTACCTGGCCAAGCTGGGTTTCGATATCGAGCCGATGATCTTCGAAGACACCACCAACATGTGGGCCAGACGCAACAGCGAAGGGCCTTTGTTCTGCTTTGCGGGCCACACCGATGTGGTGCCCGCCGGCAAGCTGGACGACTGGCACACTCCGCCCTTCACCCCCACCATCATCGACGGCATTCTTCACGCCCGTGGCGCCGCCGACATGAAGGGCAGCCTGGCCGCCATGCTGGTGGCCACCAAGCGCTTTGTCACCAAGCACCCGGAGCACAAAGGCTCCATCGCCTATCTGATCACCTCGGATGAAGAGGGGCCATTCATCAATGGTACCACCCGGGTAATCGACACCCTGGAAGCGCGCAACGAAAAGATTAAGTGGTGCATCGTCGGCGAGCCCTCAAGCTCAGCCAAGCTGGGCGACGTCATTAAAAATGGCCGCCGAGGCAGCCTGACCGGCGATCTCTATGTTAAGGGTATTCAGGGCCACGTGGCCTACCCGCAACTGGCGGACAACCCGGTTCACAAGACCGCCCCTGCCCTGGCAGAACTTGCGTCAGTGAAATGGGATGATGGCAACGAGTTCTTCCCCCCCACCAGCTTCCAGATCGCCAACATCGATGCGGGCACCGGTGCCCCCAATGTGATTCCCGGCGAGCTGCACGTGCAGTTCAACTTCCGCTACTGCACCGAGACCCACGCCGCCGATCTGAAGAACCGGGTCCACAACCTGTTCGACAAGTACGGATTGGATTACCGCATCGACTGGGTACACAATGGTTCCCCCTTCCTGACGGATCACGGTAAACTGCTGGAAGCCACCTGTGAGGCGATTCGCGAGGTCACCGGTTACGACACCGACCCGCAAACCAGTGGCGGCACCTCCGATGGGCGCTTTATTGCCCCCACCGGTGCAGAGGTGCTGGAGCTTGGCCCAATCAACGCCACCATCCATAAGGTGAACGAGTGCGTCAGCATTCGCGATCTGGAGATTCTGGCAGACTGCTACGAAGCGATTATGGAGAAGCTATTGTGCTGACCCAACCCCAACTCATGGGACTAGAACAGAACCACCTGATGGAAGTGGAAGACCAACTGCTGGAGTGCCGCACCGCGGTGGCCTTCCGGCAGATGCAGGACGCTGCCCGTGAAGCAGGCTTTGATCTTCAGTGTGCCTCTGGCTGGCGCAGCTTTGATCGCCAACTGAGCATCTTTAACGGTAAGGTGATGGGCAAGCGCCCACTGGTGGATGAAGAGGGACGCCCTCTGAACCCCGCCAACCTCAATGATAACGAGCTGATGCGCGCCATCCTGGCCTGGTCTGCCCTGCCCGGCAGTTCACGCCACCACTGGGGCACCGATTTCGACTTCTACGATGCCAATGCCATCTCCCGCGATGAGCTAAAGCTTGAGCCGGCGGAGTATCGCGGCCGAGCTCCCAACGGCAAGCTGAATCGTTGGCTGGATGAGCACATGACCCGGTTTGGCTTCTTCCGCCCCTACACCAAAAACCTGGGTGGCGTGCAACCAGAGCCCTGGCACCTGAGCTTTGCGCCTGTGGCCCTGCCTGCCCTGGCCGCCTTCGATGAGCGTGCCCTGGCCGAACACCTGAAACAGAGCAAGCTGGCACTGAAGTCCCACATTTTGGAACGCCTGCCTGAACTGCTCAGGCGTTACTTCTACCGGGTCACTCCGGCGCCAGCGGCAACGCTGATGAACCAGTAACGACAAAGGGCTGCCCAATGGCAGCCCTTTTGTTTGTGTCTCTTTCTAAGGTGGTTCTCACCGTTAGTCAGACGTACCGCTTCATCAGAAAGAACCGATCCGGACTGGGCGGCACACCGTTCACCTGACCAACCACCTCAAACCCCAGCTTCTGATAAAACTCCGGCGCCTGGAACTTCAGCGTATCCACCTGGGCAGCAATACAGCCCCGACGCCGCGCTTCCTCTTCCGCCTTCGCCATCAGTGTCCGGCCCAGGCCAGAGCCTCGCGCCGCTTCCGACACCCAGAGTACTTCGATGAGAAACTGCCGGTAGATGGTCCGCCCGGCAACGCCGCCAACCACCTGCCCCTGCTCATCCCTGGCGCTGACCAACAAAGGTTCGGAGGCCTCCTCTCCCATATGCTGGGCATTGTACTGGCGCACGCCCTCCACCAGGGCATCAAACAGCTCGGCATTGTGTTCACAGGTCACGTCGATGTTCATTGCGCTTATCTGCCTCCTAAAAACCAAAGCCCGCACTGTTGGAGGAAAAGTGGGTAATGCCCTCCCCCAGGTTCTGCGTTTTAGCATCGACCAGCCTCACCTTCAGCAGGTGCTGCCCTTCACTCAGTTTGGGCTTCTTGAACTGAGCAATCACCATAGGCATGAAACAACCATTGGGCGTATCCATCTCCTTGGGGAAGCTCTTACAGTTATTCAGCTTCTCATAGGCCCAGTTGTAACTCAGCAATTCGACTGGTTTGCCGTCCACAAAACCGCGTATCGAACTGCTGTCTATTTCAGGGGTAATGTCGATCACTGCAGCCTGTTCGCCATTTATCTCTTTCATGCTGAACTTCGGCGTAACCAGGCTCATGGGTCTGAACGAAGCAAACATCGAGTTTGAGCCGCCATTGGAGGACCAGGTCGACAGACTGAACACCTCAAGGGTATCGAACGCGGCATCGATGACCTGAGACTCAATGAGATTCAGGTTCCAACCCCAGAACTCCAGCGCTGTCTTGGCGTATTTCTCCTCATCACAGACGTACATGGAGTTGTAAAAACCTGCGGGAATACGCGCTTCATAGCGCCCTTGGCTGTCACAGCGAGCATGGATGGAGTCATCACTAATCCAGCGGCTCTTATTGAAATAGACATCGCATTTACTGACCGGCTCACCTAACTTATCGGTCACCTGCCCTTGAATCACGATCTCCGCACAACAGATACCGGGCAACATAAGCCCGGCCAACACCATTCCCTTCATTCCTTTGCTCCAATGGTTGGGCTCCGCGCGAAAGCTACAAGACTGTTCGATGACCAGCTACAACTCTTCCCTGTCTAACGAGAGCCAATGAGAAATACCGCTTTAAAAATATGATGTGTTACTGCTTCAGGCTGAGGCTCGCACTAATGGCCTATTGCCTTCAGAAAACGCGCCTTCTCTTTCGGGGAGACCATGATCGTTTGACCAGATCCATAGCTAATCTCCAATCTATCTAAGGACAGCGCCGGGCTCGACACCGGACTGCGTGTCTCGCGCACTGATCGGATCGACACGATATCAATCTGCCAGGAAAACGGCCCAGCCTGTACACGAAGCATTTCATCGCTGACCACATACTTGGTTGAAACCAGCAACCAGGCAAGCATCCCTGCAGTGATGATCAACACACAGGCCGTCACCCACCCGGCATCGATCCGCACCGCTTCAACAGCGCCATACAGACTGCCCGCTATGCCTAACAGTAAGACCACCAACAGCCAGGTATCGATTTTCGAACGAAACGTCATATCCATATGACCTCTCCCTTTTACTTACTGACATCGCCCTTTCGAGACTAATGCTGCTCCTGCTTTCTCATCAGGTTGATGTCTGTGACCAGTCGCCTGACTTCAATCAACTTAACTTCAGTGAGAATGACAGACATCAACGAAATAAAGCCCAAAGCTATTAAGGCCATACTCATTTCGTTAATATATCCAAAAGCTCCGGTAAGTATAATTATTAGAGAGCCGATCCATATGCGGACTTCTCCGGAGTTAACTGTGAATTTCGCCAATGCGTAATCATAAGCGATAATCGCGCGGTTACACATAAAACCAAGTTTAACCATGACTTTACCATCTTTCATCTCAGCGTCGTATTCACGATCTCTAAGCATTTCTAACACCTGTTCCAATCTACACCTCTATTTTAATAATGAGTCTTGTCCATGTTGTACGCCGCCTTCATGCTATCAAGATTTGGACGTTCCCCCGGCGACCACAGTTATTACGCCGATGACATAGCCAAAGTCGTACCACCCACCCTCATTGGGGTATGTGTAGATCTGGATGTCAGAAAACAAACTGGCTATAAAAGCGATAACAATGAAAAACCCCTGAGTTAGACCGGTAAAGAAACCCGGCAGCTCCCCTTCTTTCAGGGCAAATTGCTCGGCGCACCCCACCAATAACGTTAGAGTCAATCCAACCAGAAATGTGCATTTCACCAACTTGTTCATAGTTAGCTTTTTCATCTGAATCAACACTCAGTGGCTATCGTCTTCTGTCCAGGCATTTGCTTGGGTGGACAGTTCCGGGTAACGTCGATCACTCGTATAGAACATAGATGCGACGACAGAGAAGGCTGAAGCCGACATTAGCAGAAATTCGTAGAAGCCAGACACACCGAGTTCCGCGGTAAACCTTGGCAGGTTCATCACCCAGATTCCCAGGGCGACACAAATAATAAGCGGCATCCCATAAAACACGATTAACTTAGCTTTTGTTTTAGCCGATTTAAGGAGAGCAGTCTGTATCCTGCACATCACGTCGATGGCTGCAACGAATGAGACCATCGACATAGCGATAAAAATTATAAAGTCTGACATACCTAAGTAGCCCTTCGATGTTCTCTCAAGATCCGAGCAAGGCCAAGGAGATCACTATGATAAAACAGAGAGCTATCATAACCTTACCGAGCGATTTCAAATCTGTCTTTTCACGCTGCCTTTGAGCCTGAAGAAGCATAACCTCTTCACTGGATTTTCCTGTGCAACTAGTGCACTCAAGATCCCCCTTACTATACGAGATCTTATAGCCGCATCTATTACAAATAAGATCAAAGTACTCGCCTTCCACCTTAGTACGGTTCCAGGCTGCCATAACTGTACGAAATAAAAACAACATCAACACCCCTAGCCGTTGTTTAGCGTCTTAACAAGGCAACTATTTGACGATACAGGTCTGCACAGACCAAAAGGTCCGCCTGTAGTGGTCAACTAAATCCGGACACCTGTTTAGCCCGATTCTCGGCTTCCGCAGGCGGCACCCCATCATTGTGTTGGTGAGGGCGCTGCCAGTTGTAGTAGTCCATCAAG